>NZ_BAAAHQ010000008.1:86344-304350 GCF_039525605.1 Nonomuraea longicatena
CGAGCGGGCGCGGGCCGCCTGGCCGAAGGCGGCAGAGGCGGACGTGCCCTCGGGCGGCGGCGCGGACGTCGGCGGGCTGCCCGTCGGCCTCACCGGCGCCGAGGACCGGACGGCCCGCGTGCGGGTGCTCGACCGCGCCGCCGCCGACGCCGCGGGCGTGGACGGGGTCCTGCTCACGGCGTCACTCACCACGGAGGCCCAGACGTCGGGCGACAGTACATTGAGCGTCGGCTACGCCGACTTCGCCTCCGCGTACGGCGGCGGCTGGAGCGGCCGGCTGCGTCTCGTCCAGCTCCCCGCCTGCGCGATCACCACCCCGGAGCGGGCCGAATGCCGCACCCGGACCCCGCTCGACACCGACAACACCCTCGCCACGCAGACCCTGTCCGCGCCGGTCGCGCTGGCCGCGGCGCCCGCCGTCCTGGCCGTGACCGCCGGTGCTCCCGGTGAGGGCGGCGAGGCCCCCGACGGCAGCGGCGACTACGCCGCGACCCCGCTGACCGCGTCCTCCACCTGGGAGGCGGGCGGCAGCTCCGGCGCCTTCAGCTGGTCGTACCCGATGGCCGCCGTGGACCCGGCGGCGGGCCCCGCCCCCTCGCTCGACCTGTCGTACGACTCGGGCGGCATCGACGGGCGCTCGGCCGCCAGCAACAACCAGGGCACCTCGGTCGGCGAGGGCTTCGACCTGGAGGCCGTCTCCTACATCGACCGTCAGTACGAAAGCTGCGATGACGACGGGCACAGCAAGCAGTTCGACCGGTGCTGGAAGTTCGAGAACGCCTCGCTGGTGCTCGACGGCAAGTCCACCGAACTGGTCAAGGACGACACCAGCGGGAAGTGGCGGCTCAAGGACGACGACGCCGCCACCGTCATCCACTCGACCGGCGCCGACAACGGCGACGACAACGGCGAGTACTGGACCGTCATCACCGGCGACGGCACCAAGTACGTCTTCGGCCTGAACAAGCTGGCGGGCGCGGGCGCCCAGCGCACCAACGCGGTGTGGACGGTCCCCGTCTTCGGCGACGACGCCGGCGAGCCCGGCCACACCAAGGGCGACACCTTCGCCGAACGTCACGTGACGCAGGCGTGGCGGTGGAACCTCGACTATGTCGAGGACACCCACGGCAACGCCATGTCCTACTGGTACACGGCGGAGACCAACCACTACCGCAAGAACAAGGCCGACACCGCGAACACGCTCTACACGCGCGGCGGTTACCTCGACCGGATCCTGTACGGCCAGCGCGCGGACACGCTGTTCACCGCGACGGCGCCGTACCAGGTGGGTTTCTCCTACGCCGAGCGCTGCACGGTCGCCGACTGCGGCACCCTCACCAAGGCCAACGCTCAGAACTGGCCGGACGTGCCCTTCGACGCGCTGTGCGACAAGGACGAGAAGAAGGAGGACTGCCACGCGGTCGCCCCCACCTTCTTCAGCCGCAAGCGCCTGGTGAAGATGGAGACCTCCGTCCTGTCCGGTACCTCCTACCAGCCGGTGGACTCCTGGGCGTTCGCGCAGAGCTACCTCGACGGCGGCGACATCGGCAGCTCGGCCGACCAGACGCTGACGCTGACCTCGCTAACCCGTACCGGCTCCTCCGGGACGCCGGTGAAGCTCGACCCGGTCTCCTTCACCTACACGATGCGGCCCAACCGGGTGGCGGGCGGCACCCAGCCGGGCGGCGGCAACGTCCTGCCGCTGAGCCGTCCCCGCCTGGAGACGATCACCACGGAGACCGGCGCGATCACCACGGTCGCCTACAGCGGGCCCGAGTGTGTGCGCGGCTCCGGCATGCCGAAGGCCGAGGACGACAACGCGCTGTCGTGCTACCCGCAGTTCTGGCACGTCAACGGCGCCGACAACGCCTCCCTCGACTGGTTCCACAAGTACCGGGTGCTCGCGGTCAACACCGCGGACCCGGCCGGGCACAACCCGCTCACCGAGTTCGCCTACGAGTACGAGCGGCCGGGCTGGCGCTACAACGACAGCCCGTTCACCCCGGGCAAGGAGCGGACCTGGTCGCTGTGGCGCGGCTACCAGAAGGTCACGACGTACACGGGGGCCTCGGACGGCACCAGGGGCCGGACCGTGTCCGTGTTCATGCAGGGCATGAACGGCGACCGGCTGCTCAAGCCCGGTACCACCACCAGGACCCTCGACCCGGACCGCAGGCGGGTGGCGGCGGTGCCCGGACTGGACGTCTCCGGCCTCGACGTGCCCGACCTGACCGACACCGAGCAGTACGCGGGTTTCGCCCGTGAGGAGATCACCTACTCCGGGGCCGACCCGGTCGAGGTGACGGTCAACGAGCCGTGGTCGGCGCGGACCGCGACCCAGCACAAGTCGTACGCCGACACCGAGGCGTACTACGTGCGGACCGGCCGGTCCTCCGAGCACACCTTCCTCACCGTCCCGAAGACCTGGCGCACGGTGACCACCGCCACGACGTACGACGGATACGGCATGAAGGCCGAGGAGGAGAACACCGGCGACACCGCCAAGAGCGGCGACGAGTCCTGCACCCGCACCTGGTACGCCCGCGACGACGCCAAGGGCATCAACGACCTGGTCTCCCGCGTCCGTACGGTCGCCCGCCTCTGCTCGGTGGCGGAGGCCGGCCTGTCGCTGCCCGCGAACAGCGCCACCCACGGGGACGTGCTGTCGGACACCGCCACCGTCTACGACGACCCCGCCGCCACCACCTGGACGGCCGGGCAGAAGCCGGTCAAGGGCGCCGAGACCTGGATCGGGCGCGCGAGCGGCTACCCGGCGGCGGCCACCGGCGACGACCGGCCGCCCACCGGCTGGCAGCGTACCGAGCGCACCACCTACGACGCGCTCGGCCGCCCGCTGACCCAGACCGACGCGGGCGGCAACGTCACCGGCAACGCCTACACCCCGGCGGGCGCGGGCGTGCCGACGAAGACCGTGGTCACCGACCCCAAGTTGCACAGGACGACCACGTTCCTCGACGGGGTGCGCGGCGTGCCGGTGCGCACGTACGACCCGAACAACGGGCTGACCGAGCAGACCTACGACGGCCTCGGCAGGCTGACCGGCGTGTGGAAGCCCGACCGGAGCAGGAGCGGCGGCCAGACCCCCAGCCTCGCCTACACCTACGTGTACGAACGGGGCAAGGCGCCCGCGATCGGCACCGGGACCGTCAGGTCGTCCACGACGGCGAACTGGTCGTACCAGATCTTCGACTCGCTGCTGCGGCCCCTGCAGACGCAGACCCCCACCCCGAACGGCGGGCGGCTGCTGACCGATACCCGCTACGACTCGCGCGGCCTGGCCTACGAGACCCACGCCGACGTCTTCGACGCCGCCCGCGAGCCGAACGCCACCTACACCCGCGCCGAGTACGGCCAGGCGCCCAAGCAGTCCAACCTGGTCTTCGACGGCGCCGGGCGCGAGGTCGCCACGACCTTCTCGGTCTTCGGCGCCCGCAAGTGGACCACTACCACCTCCTACACCGGCGACTCCACCGCCGTGAGCGCGCTGGAGGGCGGCAGCGCGGTCAGGACCGTCGAGGACGCGCTCGGCCGCGTGGTCGAGCGCCGCGAGTACAAGTCGCCCTCACCCGACGACACCCAGTACGGCGCCGCGACCTCCAGCGGCCACACGAACACCTCCTTCACCTACCGGGGCGAGGACGAACTGACCGTCACCGGCCCCGGCGGCGCGAAGTGGACCCACACCTACGACCTGTTCGGCAGGAGGACCGGCACCGACGACCCGGACAAGGGCGCGGGCACCATCTCCTACACGGCCTTCGACAAGCCGGACACCGTCACCGGCTCCGACGGGAAGAAGCTGCTGTACGGCTACGACGAGCTGGGCCGCACGACCGGGCTGTGGGCGGGTTCGCGCACCGACGCGAACAGGCTGGCCACCTGGACCTTCGACACGGTGGCCAAGGGCCTGCTGGCCTCCGCCACCGGCTATGACGACGGGAAGGCGTACACCAAGAAGGTGCTCGCCTACGACGCGCAGTACCGCACGACCAGCAGCGAGATCCAGCTCGACCCGAACGACCCCATGGTGACCTCGGGAGCGGCGAAGACCAGCTACACCTTCGCCAGCGCCTACAACGTGGACGGCACGCTGAAGAACTCGACCGAGCCCGCCGTCGCGGGGCTGGCCCAGGAGACGGTCAGCCTCAGCTACACGCCGACCGGGCAGGTCGTCGGCGTCACCGGTGTCAACGACTACCTGCAGAAGGCCGACTACAGCCCCACCGGGCAGCCGCTGCAGCTCACACTCGGGCTGTCGGGGGCCGCGCAGACGAAGAAGACCTTCGTCAACCACACCTACGAGGAGGGGACCGACCGGCTCCGGCGCTCGTTCGTCACCACGCAGTCGGCGGCCGTGAAGCCGCAGGACCTGGCCTACACCTACGACGACGCGGGCAACGTCACCAAGATCGCCGACACGCCGACCGGTGAGGGGGTGGGCGCCGGTGACGTCCAGTGCTTCACCTACGACGGGCTGCGCCGCCTGACGGAGGCGTGGACACCGGCCGCCGACGACTGCGCGAGCAGGACGCTCGGCGGGGCGGCGCCGTACCGGACGGCCTACACCTACGACGAGGCGGGGCTGCGTACCAGCGAGACCCGCTACTCCGGCACGACCTCCACCACCTCCGCGTACTGCTACGGCGACGCCAAGCGGAAGCGGGCCCTCACCGCGACCACGACGGGTTCCTGCGCGGGCGCGGCGGCCACCTATGCCTACGACCCGCTCGGCAACACGACCGCGCGCGACGGCCAGACGCTGACCTGGGACGCCAGGGGCCGCGTCGCGACCCTGACCCAGGGGGCGCGCAAGACCGCCTACGTGTACGACGCGGACGGCGAGGTGCTGATCCGCCGGGCCGTCGGCGACGGTGAGAGCGTGCTCTACCTCGGCGCCACCGAGGTCCACGCCAAGAAGACCGGGACCGAGCTCAAGATCTGGAGCACCCGCATGTACGTCGCGGGCACCCAGCAGCTGGCGGTACGAAGCACCCAAACGGGCGCGAGCACGGTCACGTTCCTCGCGGGCGACCGGCACGGCACCTCGTCGCTGGCGCTCGACGCGGCCACCCAGGCGGTCACCCGGCGCTTCCTGACCCCGTTCGGGCTGCCGCGCGGCACCGCCCTCGGCGGGAACTGGCCCGACGACAAGGGTTTCCTCGGCAAACCGGCGGACGCCGACACCGGGCTCACCTACGTCGGGGCGCGCGTGTACGACCCGGCGACCGGCCGGTTCCTGAGCCCGGACCCGGTGCTGTCCACCGACCAGGCCCAGGCGCTCAACATGTACGCCTACGGCGCCAACAACCCGGCCACCTTCAGCGACCCGACCGGCAGGGAGATCGGGTCGCGGCCCAACTCCTGCCAGTACGATCTGCGGTACTGCTCGAAGAAGGAGCAGCGCAAGGTCGGCTACAACCCCAAGACCCGCAAGGTCACCCCGCGCTACCGGCACCGGCCGAGGAAGGCGATCTACTACACCTCCAAGCCGCGCATCCTCTTCGGGATCAGGATCCCGATCCCGAAGATCCGCATCCCCAAGATCCGTCCGCCCAAGAAGGCGGGCCTGCTCAAGGATCTCGCCACGAACCCGTTCCACGTGCGAAACAACCTCAACGGGGCGAACGCCATGGCCGCGGGCTACGCGATGACCATGAGCGACAGCTGCGAACGGCACGCCAGGCAGTTCGTCTGCTTCGGCGGCTCACCCGGCGGCAACCAGTCGATGACGGTCGGGGACGTGCACTTCTACCCGTACTCGAAGCGCGAGTTCGAGGAGGACCTGGTGGCGGAGAAGAACAAACGGGAGGAGATCGCCCGGGTCCTGGGCCCGAAGGGGGCCGAGAAGTACGGACCCGACCTGGAGCGGCACGAGGCCGTCCACTCCCGGCAATGGGCCAGATATCGGAAGGCGACCGACTTCATCGCCGCCTATGGGGCCGCGACGGCCGCGTCGAAGCTGAAGACCGGCGATGTCGCGGCGGGCAACCCCTTCGAGCAGGAGGCCGGCCTGTACTGGGGCCAGTATCTCCGCTGGTGTCCGACGGCCTTCCGCGCGCCCGGCGAACAGTGCTGGTGATGGTCATGAGAAGGTTCAGACGCGCGGGCCTCGGAGTGCTCTTCCTGGCCCTGCTCGCCTCGGCGTGCGCTTCGCCCGCGCCGAAGGCGATCCTCGCCATCGCGCCCGCCCAGGACGGCGGCGTGCGGCTCCTCCTGGCGGACTGCCCGGACTACCGGGCCACGGACCTCAGCCTCTTCGCCGACGTCGAGGGCGAAACGGGCAAGTGGAGCGTGCGCAACGACGGAGGTGCCTCGTCGGTGCGTGACTTCGGGGTCTTGCAGGATCCGCCCGAGGGGTGGACCTCGACCGGCTCCGGCCTCACCGCCCTGCGGGACGGGGTGCCGTACGTGGCCAGGGTGGACGGCGGCGTCCGGGAGCGGGTGCTGAAGGGGCGGGTGCCGTTCACCCTGGCCGACGTGCGGGACCTCGCCGAGGACCAGGTGTTGGTCTGGAGCGGGGGAGAGGAGAGCGAGGCGGTCGGCCGGGCCGACTTCCTCCGCTCAGAGGAGCGCTGCAGCCCGTAACGCCACCACCGGTCCGCGCTACCCGGTCATCGGTACGCCTGCGGCGCGGGCGTTCGCGAACAGGTCGTCCACGAGGACGGCCTGTTTGCCGTCCCTGGCCAGGATCGAGGCCGCCGCCGCGGCCCGGTAGCCGCTGCCGCAGTGGACCCAGATCTCGCCGCCGGGCAGTTCACCCAGGCGGGCGGGCAACTGCGGCAGCGGGATGTTGAGGGCGCCGGTCACGTGGCTCGCCCGGTGCTCGTCCGGCTGGCGGACGTCGAGGACGACCACGTCGCCGTGGACCGCCGCGAGATCGGCGAAGGTCGCTGTGGGCAGGGTGGCGACCTCGCCCTTCAGGTCCTGCGGGGCACCGACGGCGGCCGAGGGCCGGTCGAGGCCGATCCGCACCAGTTCGCGGCGGGCCGTCGCCACCTGCTCGCGGGTCTCGCCCAGCAGGGTGATCGGCGCCCCCCGGTCCACCAGCCAGCCGAGCCAGGTGGCCATGCTGCCGTCCAGGCCGAGGCTGACGGTGCCGGTGAGGTGGGCGGCCGCGTACGCCTTGCGTGAGCGCAGGTCCACCACCCACTCGCCCGCCGCGATGCTCGCGGCCAGCCGTTCGGGGTCGGCGAGGACGGGCAGGCGCAGGTCCACGGGGTCGGGGCCGGCCGCGTTGAGCGCGCCCATGTGGGCGTAGTAGGCGGGGTAGGCGCCGAGGCCGGACAGGACCTCCGTCACGAAGGCGTGCTTTGCCAGGCGCAGCGCCGGGTTGCCCAGTTTCTCCTGGGCGAGGGTCGAGGCGTCGTCACCGGTGGGGGTGCCGACCGCGCAGAAGCTGCCGAAGCCGTGCGTCGGCCAGATCCTGGCGCCGTCGGGCAGCGTGTCGGCGAGCCTGCGCGCCGAGGCGTGCTGGTGGCGGGCGAGCGTCTCGGTGTGCTCGGGGCCGAGCAGGTCGGGGCGGCCGGTGGTGCCGAACAGCAGTGAGCCCCCGGTGAAGACGCCGACCTGGGCGCCCTCGTGTTCGAGGACGTACGACAGGTGGTGGAAGGTGTGGCCGGGGGTGGCCATGGCCTTCAGGCGCAGGGTCGGGGAGACTTCCAGGACGTCGCCGTCGGTGAGCGGGGTACGCTCGAAGGCCACTTCGTCGCCCGCCGCCATGGCGTAGGCGGCGCCGGTGAGCCTCGACAGTTCCAGGCCGCCCGAGACATAGTCGTTGTGCAGGTGGGTCTCGGCGACGGCGGTGATCCGTACCCCGAGGCGGCCGGCGAGGGCGAGGACGCGGTCCACGTCGCGCTGGGGGTCGATCACCACGGCTGCCGCGCCGTCGGTGGCCAGGTAGCTCCGGTCGCCGAGCGAGGACGTCTCGATCACGTGCACGTCATACATGTCTGGGACAACGTCTACCCCTAGGGGGTATATTCCGAGGTCAGCGGTGGCGGCGGGCCCACGCGCGGCGGGTCTGGGCGCCCCAGGTCAGGAAGTCGTCGTGGGTGTGCGGGTCGTGGCCGAGGGAGATCAGCGCCGTGTCGGTCCAGCCGCACGCCTCCTCCACGTCCGCGCCCGCCAGCAGCGGCAGCGCGACCTCCACGTGCCTCGGCAGCGTGCCGGTGTTCACCCAGGCGGTCGCCGCGAACGCCGCGCCCTGGGCCAGGTGCGGGCGGTAGCCGTCGGCGCCCGCGTGGGAGTTCAGCTCCTCCAGCTCGTCCGGGGTGGCGCCGCCGGTGTAGGCGGCGGCGAAACCGACCCCGCTCCACAGGTCGGTACGGCGGCACGAGGGGTAGGCGGCGATCCGGGCGGCGACGTCGCCCGGCGCGGCGCAGTCGTGGTACCACAGCAGTCTGCCGAGGCCCTGGTCGAAGATGGCGCAGTGGGTGCGCAGCGCCAGTTCGGGCATCGCGCGCTCGCCCACCATGCGGTCGGCCTTGGCCATGCTCCACTGGAAGCCGTAGCCGTCCAGGGCCAGCCACCGCAGCAGCGGGTGCGCGCGGCGCAGGCCCCAGGTCGGGGGGAGCCTGAGCAAGGCGTGCGCACGGCCCGCGCCGAGATGGGCGGCGTGGAGGTGGGAGCTGGCGGGACCGGCCAGTAGCTCGCGAAGGCGCCGGCCCCGGGTCAGGGTGAGCAGGTCCAGCACGGTGGCGGCGGCTGCCGCGCCCTCGAAGCCGAAGACCTGCTGCTCGACCGGCATTTCGCCGATCTTCATGATTTCTCGTGACAAAGCAGCGTTGAAGCCGAAGATGTATGAATTTTCGGCTGATTGGAGGACCTTGGGGGCCGGGCCGGCCCTCAGGCGGAAGCGTCGCCTCCCCAGATCGGACTCTCGCGGATCCTTCTCCAGAAACCTCCACAGGCCACGAACCGGGGCCAGTGTCGGGACTTTGTTGATGAATGCGGTTGTGTCCGTGTCGCCCACGCTTCCCCCGAAGACGCATCGTACGGCCACTCCCGAAGCTAACGACGCCAATGCGGCATTAGCTGGCGGCGCTCCGCCTGTTCCGGCAAAGGTTCTCCAAAAGCGGTTGCGATCTCCGTGTGGTAGTCGGCGCTACGGCGGAGCCGACTTGGCGCCCCCCACCGACGCGGGTGCCCGGCCGTGCGGGCGCTCAGCGCGGAAGGGGGCGGGCACCGTACAGCCGTGATGTGGGCCGCCCGAAGGGCGGACACCCGGATCGGCGGCGCGCCCTCGTCAGGACGGGTCGTATTGCGGCAGGCAGCCGCACAGAGGTGAGGCGGGGTCGGTGGAGCTGGCCCGCACATCACGAAATATCCCGCTACCGCCGGTGAAGCCGGACAGGGCGTCGGCCGCCAGCACCACCGCGGCCGCCGTGTAGCCCGAGCGCTCGTGCGGGAAGTGCCTGCGGTTGGCGAACTGCCAGCCCGTCCAGTAGGAGCCGTCCGCGTGCCGCAGGTGCTGCATGTCGGCGAACAGTGCCGACGCCCGCTCATGATCACCCAGCGCGTCCAGCGCCAGCGCCAGCTCGCACGTCTCCGCCCCCGTCACCCACGGCTGGTCGGACACGCACCGGATGCCCAGCCCGGGCACCACGAACGTGGACCACTCGCGCTCCAGCAGCTCGGCCGCCTCCGGGCCGCGAAGGGCGCCGCCGAGCACGGGGTAGTACCAGTCCATCGAATAGCGGCTCTTGTCGGCGAAAGCCGCCGGATGGGCGGCGAGCACGTGCGCCAGCCGGTCGGCCGCGAGTTCCCAGTGCGGCTGCTGATCGCCGAGCCGGTCGGCGATCAGCACCCCGCAGCGCAGCCCCTGGTGGATCGAGGCGCACCCGGTGAGCAGCGCGTACGTCGCGGCCCTGCCCAGCGCGTCCCGCTCCCAGACGATCTCGCCGCGCTCGGTCTGCAGGTCCACGGCGAAGTCGAGCGCGCTCTTGACCATCGGCCAGAGCCGGCCGGGCTCCTGGCCGGTGACCAGGTGATGGTGCCAGGCGCCGACCGCGACGTAGGCGGCGTGGTTGGACTCGCCGCCGTGCTCGACGGCGCGGCCGTCCTTCACCTTCATCGGCCACGAGCCGTCGGGACGCTGCCGGTCGGCCAGCCAGCCGTACCCGCGCTCGACCGGCTCCTCCAGCCCCGCGACGGTCATCGCCATGAGGCACTCGACGTGGTTCCAGGCGTCCACGTGGCCCTCCGGCCACGGCACGCCGCCGTCCTCCTGCTGGATGGCCGCGATGCTCTCAGCGGTCTGGACGACCTGTGCCCACGAGATCACGCCGGCTTCCGCACATAGAGCACCACGCTCTTGCCGATGACCGGGTTGAGAAGCTGCTCGGCCAGGCGGGTGATCGGCGGGCGCTTCATGATGTCCCACACGAGCAGTTCGTGGTACGCCTTCGCGAGCGGGTGGTCGTCGTTGCCGACGCCGACGGCGCACTTGATCCACCAGTACGGCGCGTGCAGGCCGTGCGCGTGGTGGTGCGGGCCGATCTCGAAGCCGGTCGACTTGAGCTTGGCCGACAGCTCCGCCAGCGTGTAGATGCGCACGTGCCCGCCGGGGGCGGTGTGGTAGTCCTCGTCCAGCGCCCAGCAGATGCGCTCGGGCAGGAAGCTCGGCACGGTCACCGCCGCGCTGCCGCCCGGCTTGAGCACCCGGAAGATCTCCGCCATCGCGGTCATGTCGTCCGGGATGTGCTCAAGGACCTCGGCCGCGATGACCCGGTCGAAGGAGCCGTCCTCGAACGGCATGTCGAGCGCCGTCCCCTTCACCGTCTCGCCGCCCGCGCCGACCGGCACCTCGCCCGCCTTGTCCATCGCGACGAACATGGCGGCCACGTTGTCCAGCTCGGACTGGTCCATGTCGAACGCCACCACGTCCGCGCCCCTGCGCAGCACCTCGAAGGCGTGGCGGCCGCCGCCGCAGCCGAGGTCGAGCACCCGCTCACCGGGGCCGACGGGCAGCTTGGCGAAGTCGACGGTCAGCACAGTTAGCGCGCTCCTCTTGCGTTGATGGCTTCTCGGTAGGCTTCCACGGTCCGCTTGGCGACGACGTGCCAGGTGTAGCGCTCCATGACGCGGTCGTATCCCGCCTTCCCGACGCGCTCGCGCTCTTCCGGCGAGTCGTGCAGGCGCCGCAGCACCGAGGCCAGTTCCTCCGCGTCGCCGGGCGCGACCTGCACCGCCGCGTCGCCCACGACCTCGGGCAGCGCGCCGGTACGGCTGGCCACGAGCGGCGTGGCGCAGGCCATGTGCTCGACGGCGGGCAGGGAGAAGCCCTCGTAGAGCGAGGGGACCACGGAGATCTCCGACGTGGCGATCAGCTCGCCGAGTTCGTCGTCCGAGATGCCGTGCACGAAGCGGACCCGGTCCTTCAGGCTGAGCTCCTGCACGAGCTGCTCGGTGGGGCCGCCGGGCGTGGGCCTGCTGACGACGGTCAGGTTCACGTCGCGCTCGGTGGCGAGCTTGGCGACCGCCCTGAGCAGGGTGGCGACGCCCTTCATGGGGGAGTCCGCCGAGGCCACGGCGACGATGGAGCCCTTGCGGCGGGGCTTGTCCGGGCGGGGGTGGAAGAACCTGGTGTCCACGCCGAGGGGGATCAGGCGCATGTTGGCCTGCGGGACGTTGAAGTCGCGGTGGATGTCGGCCAGCGACGACTGGCTCACCGTGAGAATCGGGCGCAGCCTCGGCGCCACCTTGGCCTGCATCTTCACGAAGCCGTACCAGCGGCGCAGGCTCACCCGCTTGGCGCCCTCCGCCGCCTCCAGTTCGATGCGGCGGTCCACGCTGATCGGGTGGTGGATGGTGCCGACCACGGGGAACAGGCGCTGGATGCCGAGCAGGCCGTACCCGAGCGTCTGGTTGTCCTGGACGACGTCGAAGTCGCCGACGCGCTTCTTCAGCTCGCGGTAGGCGCGCAGGGTGAAGGTCAGCGGCTCGGGGAAGCCCGCGCTCCACATGGTGCCGACCTCCAGGAGGTCGATCCAGTCGCGGTACTCGTGGAGCTTGGGGGTGCGGAAGGGGTCCTCGTCGCGGTACAGGTCGAGGCTGGGGACCTTGTTGAGGATCACACCGGGGTCGAGTTCCGGGTACGGCTGGCCGGAGAAGACCTCGACATGGTGGCCGAGGGCGACGAGTTCGCGGGTGAGGTGGCGGAGATAGACGCCTTGGCCGCCACAGGTGGGCTTGCTGCGGTACGACAGCAGGGCGATACGCAGGGTATCGGTGCTGTTCCCGCCCGCTGTCCGAGTGTGCCGGGTGCGGTCCCGCACGGACACCCCTTTCTCCGCCACAAGGCCCATAAGGGCGGGCGTGTACCGTGAAAGATGACCTTAGCTGGAAAAGGCTACCATTCGGTAGGTCTGATGGAATTGTTCCTATCGGTGCTCACAGGGCGTGCGAACTGCGACGTTGCCGTGACCGAGCGTGCTTCGGTGGAACGTGTTCTAGATGGCTCTCTGAGTGTACATTCGGTGGTTGTGAGAGTTGGAGGACCCCGTTGGCCAGGCGCGCTCTGATCACCGGCATCACCGGGCAGGACGGTTCCTATCTGGCCGAGCATCTGCTCGCCGAGGGGTACGAGGTCTGGGGGCTGGCGAGGGGGCAGGCCAACCCCCGGCTGTCGCGGATGCGCAGGCAGTTGGCGGACGTCCGCGTGGTGCGCGGCGACCTGCTCGACCAGGGCTCGCTGATCTCCGCGGTGGAACGTGTTCAGCCCGACGAGGTGTACAACCTGGGGGCGATCTCGTTCGTGCCGATGTCGTGGGAGCAGGCCGAACTGACGGCCGAGGTCACCGGCATGGGCGTGCTGCGGATGCTGGAGGCGATCAGGGTGTGTTCGGGGGTGTCGAGGGGGTCGTCCACTCGCACCGGACAGATCCGCTTTTATCAGGCTTCGTCGTCTGAAATGTTCGGGCAGGTCACCGAGACGCCGCAAACCGAGCGGACCGGGTTCCACCCCCGGTCGCCGTACGGCGTGGCCAAGGCGTACGGGCACTTCCTCACCCAGAACTACCGCGAGTCCTACGGGATGTTCGCCGTGTCCGGGATCCTGTTCAACCACGAGTCGCCGAGGCGGGGGGCCGAGTTCGTCACCCGCAAGGTGACGCTCGGGGTGGCCCGCATCAAGCTCGGCCTGGCCACCGAACTGCGCCTGGGCAACCTGGAGGCGCGGCGCGACTGGGGCTACGCCGGCGACTACGTGCGGGCGATGCATCTGATGCTGCGGGCCGGGACGCCCGAGGACTACGTGATCGGCACCGGGCGGATGAAGTCGGTGCGCGAACTCGTGGAGGCGGCCTTCTCCGCGGCGGGGCTCGACTGGGAGCAGTACGTGGTGTGCGACCAGGCGCTCCACCGGCCGGCGGAGGTCGATCTGCTGTGCGCGGACCCCAAGAAGGCGCGGGTGCAGCTGGGCTGGGAGCCGACGGTGTCGTTCGACGACCTGGTGGCGATGATGGTCGAGTCCGACATCCGCCTCCTGTCGGAGGGCGGCGACCCCGACCAGGACTCCAACTGGCCGTAGACCCCTGATCGGGTGACCCGGGCCGCGACTCCAGCTGGCCGTAAGCCCCTGGTCGGGTGACCCGGGCCGGGACTCCCACTGGCCGTGGAGCCCGGTTGGAGGACGGCGACCCGATCGGGGCTCCCATCGGGGTGGGGCCTGATTTGAGGGCAGCGACCGGGATCCCCGTCGGCCGTGGAGCCCGGTCGGAAGGTGTCGGCCCGATCGGGGCTCCCATCGGGGTGGAGCCCTGATCTGAGAGCGGCGACCGGGATCCCAACTGGCCGTGGAGCCCTCGTTCTGTGGACAGCGGTCGGTTGTCCACAGAATCCGGTTCGCCTCGGCGGCGGGTGCACTCGCGGTCGCATCGTGGACCGGTGCACTTCACCCCCATCACCGGCCCGCTGACCACCAGGGCCCGCGTCTTCGCCAGTCTTCTCCCCGAGGCGGTGGCCTGCCTCCGCACGGCCGCCCACATCTGGGGGGTCGAGGCTCTGCCCATGGGCATCAAAGAGATCAACTGGCCGGTGGATCTCGCGTTGCCCGTCCCGATCGAGATTCCCGGGTGCACCGTTCGCGAGGGCGTGTACGCGGAGGCGGACCGTACGGTCTGCCGGGGGGTGCAGGTCACCTCGATGGCCCGCACCGCCCTCGACTGCGCCCGTATCCTGCCCCGCCTGGACGCGGTCATCATCGTCGACCAGTTCCTGAGACGCGGGGTCGAGCTGTCGGATCTCCGACGCCGCGCCGCCGGTTATCCCGATCTGCAATCGACCCTGTCGCTGGCCGACCGCGACGCGGGCTCGCCACAGGAGAGCCGACTCCGCGTCACGTTCACCCTCGCCTGGCTTCCCCGCCCGACCACCCAGATCAAAGTCCCCCTGACCAGCCGAACCCCACCGCCGACCACCTCCCCTCCCACCGCGTCCCCACCGTCTCCCACCGCGTCCCCACCATCGCTCCCGTCCACGCTCCCGTCCACGCTCCCGTCCACGCCCACGCCCACGCCCACGCCCACGCCCACGCCCACGCCCACGCCCACGCCCACGCCCACGCCCACGCCCACGCCCACGCCTGCGTTCGAGTTCCCGTCCACGTTCACGCCTACACCTGCGTTCCCGTCCGCGCCCACGTCCGCGGCAGCGTTCGATTTCCTGGCCGTGCCCTCGTCTGCGTTCCCGTCTCCTTCCGCGCCCACGTCCGCGTTCGATTCCGTGTCCGCATCCGGGCCTGCGTTCGAGACCGCTCCCACACATGGCCCTGATCACGCCGGCGCCCGGTACGAGGCCCAGACCGCCTATCTGGACCTCGGCTGGCCGGAGTACCGCGTGGCCGTGGAGTACGACGGCCGGGAACACCACAGCAGCCCGTCAGATCGGGCCCGCGACGCCGCCCGTCGCACCCGCCTGGCCGAACTCGGCTGGTACGTGATCACCGTACGGCAGGACATCATCCCAGCCCGCACCGGAGACCTCATCGCCCACGTCGCCAACACCCTCATCGCCCGGGGCTGGGACCCCGGCCCCGCCCGCACAGCCAAGATCCTCGCCCGTATCCGCGCCACCCGCCGCCGTCGTCGCTGACCCTCCGACCGGCCATCAGGTGTCACACCCTCCATGCCGCCGTCACCCGGCCTCCCGGAGTGCTCAGGTCAGGCGCACCGGGAGGGTTTGATGCCGCCTGGAGGTGCTCAGGTCAGGTGGGTGGCGATCTCTTGGAGGGTGCTCAGGTCAGACGGACGGGGCGGGATTCAGCACCGGTAGGGAGGCGGCCAGGTCAGGTGGGCGGGAGGGTTCTGATGCCGTTCGGCGATGCTCAGGTCAGGCGGCTGGGGAGGGGTTTGATGCAGCTCGGGAGGCGGTCGGGTCGGGCGGGCAGGGAGGGTTCTGATGCCGTTCGGGAGGCAGTGAGGTCGGGTGGTTGGGGAGGGTTTGATGTTGTTCGGGCGATGCTCAGGTCAGGCGCACGGGGAGGGATTTGATGCCGTTGATGAAGTTCGAGCGCAGGCGGCGGGCCTCGCCGGTCTGGCGGAGCTTGGGGAAGCGGATGGCCAACTGCTCGAACAGGATGCGAAGCTCCAGCTTGGCCAGGTGGTTGCCGAGGCAGAAGTGGGCGCCACCGCCGCCGAAGCCGATGTGCGGGTTCGGGTCGCGCCCGATGTCGAACGTCTCCGGGTCCGTGAACACCGACGCGTCCCGGTTGGCGGAGCCGTAGAAGACGACGACCTTGTCGTTCTCGCGGATGCGCTGCCCGCCGAGGATCACGTCGGAGGTGGCCGTACGACGGAACAGGTTCACCGGCGACACCCAGCGGACGATCTCGTCGGCCGCCGTGCGCGCGAGCGCCGGGTCGGCCGCGAGCCGGTCCCACTGCTCGGGGTGCTCGAACAGCGCGAGCATGCCGCCGGAGGCCGCGTTGCGGGTGGTCTCGTTCCCGGCGACGACGAGGAGGAGGACGAACAGGTCGAACTCGTTCTCGTCGAGGGTCTGGCCGTTCTCGTCGGGCTGGATGAGCTTGCTGACGATGTCGTCGCGCGGCGCGGCCTTGCGCTGGGCGGCGAGCTGGTTGGCGTACGCGTACACCTCCATCGCCGCCGCGCCGCCCTCCTCGGGGGAGGTGGCGTAGTCGGGGTCGTCGGCGCCGATCATGCGATTGGACCAGTTGAAGATCTTGTCGCGGTCGGCGACCGGGGCGCCGAGCAGCTCGCAGATGACGTACAGGGGCAGCGGGGCGGCGACCTCGGTGACGAAGTCCACCTCGCCGGAGCAGTTGTCGAGGAGGTCGTCGCAGATGGTGCGGATGTGCTCTTCGAGGGCGTTGATGGTGCGCGGGGTGAAGCCCCGGTTCACGAGCGAACGGCGGCGCGTGTGCTCGGGCGGGTCCTGGTTGAGCATCATCAGCTGCTGGAGTGCCAGTTGGTCCTCCGGCACCTCGTCGAAGATCGCCAGGCGCCGGGCGGAGGAGAACAGCTCGGAGTTCCTGGACACGTGCACGACGTCGTCGTACCTGGTCACGGCCCAGAACCCGGGCTCTCCCGGGTGCTGGTGGACGGGGTCGTGCTCTCTCAGCCAGCGCAACTGCTCGTGAGGTGGTCCGCTCGCCGCGTAGGTGTCCTGGTCGACGAGGTTGATGAGCACCCGCTCCACCGCCTTGATCAAGGGCTTCGGCAATTTACTGAAACGTGTTCTATTACGCTC
This sequence comes from Nonomuraea longicatena, assembly GCF_039525605.1. NCBI lineage: Bacteria > Bacillati > Actinomycetota > Actinomycetes > Streptosporangiales > Streptosporangiaceae > Nonomuraea > Nonomuraea longicatena. Next base: position 103,070 of record NZ_BAAAHQ010000008.1, read on the forward strand.
GCCCGGCTCCGTCAAGGGCGCGGACGCCAGGGAAAGCGACCTGTAACGGGCGCGGTCGGCGGCTGCCGGGGGACCGTCGCAACGGCGATCGCCACAGGATCGGGGGTCGTTCAGGGCGAGATGAGGCCACCACGATGCTATCGCCGCACGGACGCGGGCTTCTGTCGCGGGGAGGCTGGATATTCGGCCGTTCGCGTTGCGGTCACCGGCCGTGACGCGGTGCGGACAGCTGCGGCGATGTTGGCGGCGCACACACGCGAGCGTCGCGGGGAGGGCGCACACACGCGAGCGTCGCGGGGAGGGTGCACACACGCGAGCGTCGCGGGGAGGCCGGGCAGCCCTGCCTTCCGCTCGCGCTACGGTCGTGCACCCGGTGCGGTCCCGGGGTGAGCGTGTGCGGTTGCGGGCCGCGATGCGGTGCGGACGGCTGCGGCGATGCTGTCAGCGCACGCACCCGAACCTCTGTCGCGGGGAGGTCGGCTAGCCTCCGCTTCCCGCTTCCCGCCGCGACCCCGCATCCAGTGCGGCCCTGGGCGACTGCGTGCGGTCATCGGCCGCGACGTGGCGTGGACAGCTGCGGCGATGCTGTCGGCGTACGGATACGGGCCTCTGTCGCGGGGAGCCTGGACGTCCGCTTGTCCGTGTGTCGTCACCGGCTGCGACGCGACGTGGGCAGCCGCGTCGCGGTCAGGATCCAAAGGCGGCGCAGCCGACAGGGACGGACGTGGTGAGGTGGGGAGTGTGAACGGAACGGATGGAGATAGCGGCGCGATGGGGCCGAGGGCCCAGAATCGTCGGGAGCGGGGAGCGGGGAGCGGGGAGCGGGGAGCGGGGAGCGGGGAGCGGGGAGCGGGGAGCGGGGAGCGGGGAGCGGGGAGCGGGGAGCGGGGAGCGGGGAGCGGGGAGGGTGGGGAGAGCTTGGACCTTTGGGGAGGTGGGAGGTGGGGGCGAGCGTCGGGCCTCCTCCGATGTTTCTGGGGTTGACGCTTCCTGGTGAAGGGTGGCCTGCGGGCGTGGGTGTGTGAAGTGGTTCTGAGCCGGGCTCTGGTTTGCAAGAAGGGATGCCATCCCAGGTTGACCGAGGCGTCGAGTGCAACCGGTTGCAGTCTCGGTCGGCGAATCGGGAGGTCACGGATCGGAGGTATCTGCCTGGCTGGGCTTGACAGTGGCCAGGTCGAACCGCAGCATCAGAAGGCAAGACATCCGATGTATAAAGGCTAAGGGTGCGGTGTGAAGCTGCTGCGAGTAGGACCTGCCGGCAACGAGCGGCCGGTGGTGCTGGACGCCTCCGGTGACCTGCGAGACATAGGGGAGCCCGACATCGACGGCGCTTTCCTGGCCTCGGGAGGGCTCGCGCGGGTGCGTGCGGCCCTGGAGGCCGGTCGGCTGCCCGTCGTGGACGGCGAGGGCCTGCGGATCGGCGCGCCCGTCGCGCGCCCCGGCAAGATCGTGTGCATCGGCCTCAACTTCAGCGACCACGCCGCCGAGTCCGGCGCCGCGGTGCCCGAGGAGCCCGTCGTCTTCATGAAGGCCGCCAACACCGTGGTCGGGCCGTACGACGAGGTGCTGGTCCCGCGCCGGAGCGAGAAGACCGACTGGGAGGTCGAGCTGGCCGTCGTCATCGGCGGCACCGCCCGCTACCTGGACAGCCGGGAGGCCGCGCTGGAGGTGATCGCCGGATACGCGATCTCCAACGACGTGTCCGAGCGGGAGTTCCAGCTTGAGCGCGGCGGCCAGTGGGACAAGGGCAAGTCCTGTGAGACGTTCAACCCGCTGGGCCCGTGGCTGGTGACGGCCGACGAGGTCGGCGACCCGCAGGACCTGGCGATGCGGTTGTGGGTGAACGGCGAGCTGCGCCAGGACGGCAACAGCAAGAACATGATCTTCGATGTGGCCGAGATCGTGCGCTACCTGAGCTGGTTCATGGTGCTCGAACCCGGCGACGTGATCAACACCGGCACCCCGGCGGGCGTGGCGCTCGGCCTGCCCGGCCAGCCGTACCTTCGTCCGGGCGACGTCATGGAGCTGGAGATCGACGGGCTCGGACGGCAACGGCAGACGGTGGGCCGAGGATGAGCCACCGCATCGTGGAGACGGAGATCGGCGGGCCCGGGCGGCAACGGCAGACGGTGGGCCGAGGATGAGCCGCCGCATCGTGGAGACGGAGATCGGCGGGCCCGGGCGGCAACGGCAGAGGGCGGGCCGAGGATGAGCCGCCGCATCGTGGAGATGGAGACGTACGACATCCGATTCCCGACATCTCGGGAACTGGATGGCTCCGATGCGATGAATCCGGATCCCGACTACTCCGCCGCCTACGTGGTGCTGAAGACCGACGACGGCCACGAGGGCCACGGCTTCGCGTTCACGATCGGGCGCGGCAACGACGTGCAGACGGCGGCCATCGGGGCGCTGCGGCCGTACGTGCTCGGCCGCGACGCCGACGACCTCGGCGCGCTGTACAAGGAGATGGTGGGCGACTCCCAGCTGCGCTGGCTCGGGCCGGAGAAGGGCGTCATGCACATGGCGATCTCCGCCGTGGTCAACGCGCTGTGGGACCTGAAGGCCAAGCGGCACGGCAAGCCGCTGTGGCTGCTGCTGGGGGAGATGTCCCCCGAGGAGATCGTCGATCTGGTGGACTTCCGCTACCTCAGCGACGCGCTCACGCCGGAGGACGCGCTGCGGATCCTCCGCAAGGCCGAGCCGACCCGGCGCGAGCGGATCGAGAGCCTGCGCAAGGACGGCTACCCCGCCTACACGACCTCGCCCGGCTGGCTCGGATACGACGACGAGAAGCTGCGCCGCCTCTGCAAGGAGGCCCTCGACCAGGGCTTCAAGCAGATCAAACTGAAGGTCGGCGCCGACCTCGAAGACGACCTGCGCAGGTTCGCCACCGCCCGCGAGGTCTGCGGCCCCGACTTCCCGATCGCCATCGACGCTAATCAGCGCTGGGACGTCGCCTCCGCGATCGAGTGGGTCACCGCGCTCAAGCCGTACAACCCGCACTGGGTCGAGGAGCCCACCAGCCCCGACGACGTGCTGGGCCACGCGGCCATCGCCGAGGCCATCAGCCCGGTCCCGGTCGCGACGGGCGAGCACGTGCAGAACCGGATCGTCTTCAAGCAGCTTCTGCAGGCCGGGGCCATCTCCTACCTGCAGCTCGACTCGGCCCGCGTGGGCGGCGTCAACGAGAACATCGCGATCCTGCTGCTGGCGGCCAAGTTCGGGGTGCCGGTGTGCCCGCACGCGGGCGGCGTCGGGCTGTGCGAGCTGGTGCAGCACCTGGCGATGTTCGACTTCGTGGCCGTCAGCGGGTCGATGGAGGGCCGGGTCATCGAGTATGTCGACCACCTGCACGAGCACTTCGCCGACCCGGTGGTGATCGAGCAGGGCTGCTACGTCGCGCCGAGCCTGCCGGGCTTCAGCGCGCAGATGCGCCCGGCGTCGATCGCCGCGCACCTGTATCCGGACGGCTCGGTGTGGAGCGGCTCGTGAGTACGGCCAGGCGGGAGGAACCGGTGAGTCTCAAGGCCATCGTGACCGGCGGCGGCTCCGGCATCGGGCTGGCGGCGGCGCACGCGCTGCTGGCCCGGGGGATGAGTGTCGCCTGTTTGGACCTCAATCCCCCCGGCGAGCCCTTTATCGGGATAAAAGCTGACGTGTCGGATGACGTGCAGGTCCGTGCCGCCGTCGCCGAGGCCGTCGACCGCCTCGGCGGCCTCGACGTGGTCGTCAACAACGCGGGCATCGGCGCGGCGGGCACCGTCGAGGACAACCCGGACGACGAATGGCGCCGGGTGCTGGACGTCAACGTCCTCGGCATGGTCCGGGTGGCCAGGGCGGCGCTGCCGTACCTGCGGAGATCGGAGCACGCCGCGATCGTCAACACCTGCTCCATCGCGGCCACGGCGGGGCTGCCCGACCGTGCCCTCTACAGCGCGAGCAAGGGCGCGGTGCTGTCGCTGACGCTGGCGATGGCCGCCGACCACGTCCGCGAGGGCATCCGCGTCAACTGCGTCAACCCCGGCACCGCCGACACCCCGTGGGTCGGGCGGCTGCTCGACGCGGCGGCGGACCCGGAGGCCGAGCGGGCGGCGCTGAACGCCAGGCAGCCGATGGGCCGCCTGGTCAGCGCCGAGGAGGTGGCCGCCGCCATCGCCTTCCTGGCCGGCCCGGAGTCGGGTGCGACCACCGGCACGGCGCTCGCCGTCGACGGCGGCATGCAGGGACTACGGCTGCGCCCGGCCACCTGACGTACTTCACAGCCATCCACCCCCCGGAAGAGTACGAAGGAACCTGGCACATGAGGATCGGATTCGTGGCCGCGACGGCGGCCCTCCTGGCGTTGGTGACGGCCTGCGGCTCGGCGGACGGCGGCGGAGCCGCCCCAAGTGGAGGAGGTGGCGGAAAGGTCGGAATCGACCATCCGAGAGCCGACTCCGACTTCTGGAACTCCTACATGAAGTACGTGGACACCCTGTCGGGCGAGCTGAAGGTCGACAGGCTGAACCCGACCAACTCCCAGAACGACGTCTCCAAGCTGGTCGGCAACGTCCAGGCGCTGACCGGCCAGGGCGCGAAGGCGATCATCATGGCGCCGCAGGACACCGGCGCCGTCGCCACGACGCTGCAGCAGCTGGAGAACAAGAAGATCCCGGTGGTCTCCGTGGACACCCGTCCGGACAAGGGCAGGGTGTTCATGGTCGTGCGGGCCGACAACCGCGCCTACGGCACCAAGGCGTGCGAGTTCCTGGGCGAGAAACTGGGCGGCAAGGGCAAGGTCGTGCAGTTGCAGGGCGCGCTCGGCTCGATCAACGGGCGCGACCGTTCAGAGGCGTTCACGGAGTGCATGAAGACGAGGTTCCCCGGCGTCACGGTCTTCAGCGAGCCGACCGAGTGGGAGGGCAGCAAGGCGGCCTCGATGCTGCAGACCCGCCTGGAGCAGCACCCCGACATCAAGGGCGTGTACATGCACGCGGGCGGCGTGCACCTGGCGCCGACGCTGCAGGTGCTGCGGACGAAGGGGCTGCTGGTGCCGCCGCAGGACGCGGGACACGTCTTCGTGGTCTCCAACGACGGCATCCCGCAGGAGTTCGAGGCGATCCGCAAGGGGGAGATCGACGCGACGGTGTCGCAGCCCGCAGACCTGTACGCGCGGTACGCGCTCTTCTACGCCAAGGCCGCCACCGAGGGCAAGACGTTCAAGCCCGGCCCGACCGACCACGGCAGCACGATCATCGAACTGCCCAACGGCCTGGAGGACCAGCTCCCCGCCCCGCTCGTCACCAAGGACAACGTGGACGACCAGAACCTCTGGGGCAACCAGGTCAAGTGATGATTTATCACGTCGAAGCTCTGAATGTCGTGAAGCGCTTTGGCCCGACCACCGCGCTCGACCACGCGGGCATCACGATCGCCGAGGGCGAGACCCACGCGCTCGTCGGCAGGAACGGCGCCGGCAAGTCCACGCTGGTCTCGATCCTGACCGGCCTCCAGCGCCCCGACGGCGGCGAGGTACGGTTCGCCGGCCGGCCCGCGCCCGCCCTCGCCGACCGCGACGCCTGGCGCCGGCGGGTGGCCTGCGTCTACCAGAAGTCCACGATCATCCCCGCGCTGACCGTCGCGGAGAACCTGTTCCTCAACCGCCAGGGCAGGTGGATCGACTGGCGCGGGCTCCGCGCCCGCGCCCGCGACCTGCTCGCGACCTACGAGGTGGACGTCGACGCCGAGACACTCGCCGGCGACCTCGGTGTCGAACAGCGCCAGCTCGTCGAGATCGCCCGCGCGCTGTCGTTCGGGGCGACCTTCATCATCCTGGACGAGCCCACCGCCCGCCTGGACGGCCCGGCCATCGAGCGGCTGTTCACCCGCATGCGCGCACTGCGCGAGCAGGGCGTGACGATGATGTACATCTCCCACCATCTGGACGAGGTCTACGAGATCTGCCAGAGCGTCACGGTCTTCCGCGACGCCCGGCAGGTCATGACCCGCCCGGTGGCGGGGCTGCCGCACGACGAACTGGTCTCGGCCATGACCGGCGAGGCCGCCGTCCACTACGAGGCCCGTCCCCGCACCCCAGGCCAGAACATCGTGATAAAAGCCGAAAACCTCTCCCTCAGCGGGAGATTTCACGATGTGGGGCTGACGGTGCGGTCCGGCGAGGTCGTCGGCCTGGCCGGGTCGGCGAGCAGCGGCAAGGTCGGCCTCGCCGAGACCCTGGCGGGCCTGCGCCGGCCGGACACCGGCCGGGTCGAGGTCAACGGCTCCCACCCCAGATCGGGCGACGTCCCCGCGTTCCTCGCCGCCGGGCTCGGCTTCGTCCCCGAGGACCGCCACCGCGAGGGCTTCGTCCCCCTACTGTCGGTCGCGGAGAACGCCACCGTCCCGATCGCCCGCAGACTCGGCAGGTTCGGTACGGTCAGCCCCGCCCGCCGCCGCGCCGAGGCCGCCCACCTGATCCGGACCCTCGACATCAAGACCGAGGGCCCCGACCAGCCCGTCGGCGACCTGTCCGGCGGAAACGCGCAGAAGGTGGTCTTCGCTCGCGCCCTGGTCGACGACCCCAAGGCCCTGGTGGTGATCAACCCGACCGCCGGAGTGGACGTGAAGTCCAAGCTGGCCCTGCTCGGCGCCGTGGAGGACGCCGTCGAACGCGGCGCGGGCGCGGTCGTGGTCTCCGACGAGCTCGACGACCTGCGCATCTGCGACCGGGTGCTGGTGATGTACCACGGCCGGATCGTCAGGGACGTGCCGCGCGGCTGGACCGACCACGAACTCGTGGCCGTCATGGAAGGCATCGAACAGTGACCACTGCCACCGTTCCGGCGTCGAAGTTGAGGATGGCTCGCTTCCGCGACCTGACCCTGGTGCCCGTGATCGTGCTCCTGCTGGCCGTCGGCGCGGTCCTGGACCCGATCTTCCTGACCTCCGGCAACCTCACCAACATCCTGCAGCAGCAGGCGGCCATCTCCCTCGTGGTGCTGGCCGAGGCGATGATCCTGATCAGCGGGAAGTTCGACCTGTCCCTGGAGTCGACCGTCGGCATGGCCCCGGCGCTCGCGGTGATGCTGGTGGTCCCCGCCGCCGCGGGCGGGTTCGGCCTCGGGCTGCCCGCCGTCCTGGTGATCCCGCTGTGCCTGCTGGTCGGGGCGGCGGTCGGGGCGTTCAACGGCTTCCTGATCATCAGGTTCCAGCTGTCGGCCTTCGTGGTCACGCTGGCCATGCTGATCATCGTGCACGGCCTGCAACTCGGCCCCACCGAGGGTAAGACGCTCTTCCAGTTGCCGGACTCGATCCTCTACCTGGGCAGCGCGACCTGGCTCGGACTGCCCGCCGCGATCTGGATCGCCGCGGTGCTGTTCGGCGCGGGCAGCCTCGGCCTCGGCTACCTGCGGCTCGGCCGCTCCCTGTACGCCATCGGGGGCAACGCCGACGCCGCGCGGGCGGCGGGCATCCGCGTCGACCGGGTGCTGTGGGGCGTGTTCGTGCTCGGCGGGGTGCTGGCCGCGCTGGCGGGCATCCTGGAGACCGGCAGGCTCGGCGCCATCGGCGCGGGCCAGGGCGTGGGCTGGATCTTCATGGTCTTCGCCGCCGCCGTCATCGGCGGGGTCAGCATGGACGGCGGCAAGGGCACGATCCTCGGCGCGCTGACCGGCGTGCTGGTGATCGGGCTGGTGCAGAACATCCTCACGCTGAAGGGCGTGTCCGGATTCTGGCAGCCGGTGGTGTACGGCGGGATCATCCTGGTAGCCCTGATGATCAGCCGGATCGCCGGCGGGAAGGCGCAGGACTGATGGAACGGCTGGCACTGCGGTCGCGGCTGCGGCCCGGCTGTGAGCGGGTCTACGACGAGGTGCACGCGAGCGTCCCGGCCGAGCTGGAGGCGGCGATGCGGGAGCACGGGGTGCGCTCGTGGCGGATCTGGCGCGACGGGCTCGACCTGTTCCACGTGGTGGAGGTCGACGACTACGCGGCGTTCCAGGCGGCGATGAAGGGGCATCCGGCCGACCGGGCGTGGCAGGTACGGATGAACCGCCTGCTCGACGGGGACTTCGACAAGGACACGGGCGGCCTGAAGCTCGTCTGGGAGATGCAATGAAATTTCCGGACATGGGGTTCGGGGCCGCGCCCATCGGCAACCTCTTCCGGGCCGTCTCCGACGAACAGGCCAGAGAATGCCTCGACGCCGCCTGGGACAGCGGCGTCCGCCTGTTCGACACCGCCCCCCACTACGGCCTCGGCCTGTCGGAACGCCGGGTCGGCGCGGCCCTGCGGGGCCGTACCGGCTATGTGTTGTCCACCAAGGTCGGCCGCCGCCTGGTGCCCGGCGACCCCGCGCCGGACACCGAGGGCTTCGACGTCGTCTCCGGCCTGCGCCGGGTCTGGGACTTCTCTCGCGACGGCGTCCGCCGCTCCCTGGAGGAGTCACTGGTACGGCTCGGCCTCGACCGCATCGACCTCGCCCTCATCCACGACCCGGACGAGCACGTCGAGGCCGCGCTCACCGGCGCCTACCCCGCGCTCGCCGAACTGCGCTCGCAGGGCGTGGTCAAGGCCATCGGGCTCGGCATGAACCAGTGGCGGGTGCCGCTGCGGTTCGTCGAGGAGACCGACCTCGACGCGGTCATGCTGGCCGGGCGCTACACGCTGCTCGACCAGTCGGGGCTGCCGCTGCTCGACGCGTGCGCGGCCAGGGGCGTACAGGTGCTGGCGGCGGGGGTGTTCAACAGCGGCCTGCTGGCCACCGACGAGCCGTCCGGGACCTTCGACTACCTGCCCGCGTCCGGCGCGCTGCTGGAGCGGGCGCGCACGCTCGCCCGGGTCTGCGCCCGCCACGGCGTCACGCTGCCGCAGGCGGCCATCGCCTTCCCCGCACGGCATCCGGCCGTCTCCACGGTCGTGCTCGGCGCCAGGTCCGCCGAGGAGGTACGGCGCAACGCCGCGCTCCGGGCCGAGCCGGTGCCGGAGTCACTGTGGGAGGACCTCGGGTTCGGCGAACGATGACTCACCCTTCGACCCCCTGAGCACGCACGGGCAGCCGAGGCGTCTGCGCGCAGCCGGGCAGGTCCTGTCCACGGGCCGCGGTGCTGAACCGGCAGGCACATGGAGAACTCCATGATCGCCGCTGGCGGGATCGCGCCACCTGCACGGGCCGCGCCGCCGTACCGGTCGGCCCTGTCCCTTCCGGGACGGGGCCGCCAGCGGGCGCGGCCACGGCAGTTCGTGGGCCAGGCCGGTGCGGCCGCCTTCGATCGGCGCACGGCCCGGGGCGTTCGGCGGGGGGTCAGTCCAGAGCCCTGCGCAGCCATTCCTCCACGCCCGCCACGTGGACGGTCGCCCAGGAGCGGGCCACGTCGGGCTGGCGGGCGGCGATCGCCTCGTAGATCGCGGTGTGCTGCTCTCTCGTCTTCTCCAGCGCGCCCTCCTGGGTCAGGCCGCGCCAGATGCGCGCCCGGTGGGTCGGACCGGCCAGGCTCTCGATGAACGAGCACAGCACGCTGTTGCCCGAGCCCTGTGCGATGAGCTGGTGGAAGGTGAGGTCGTTGTCGACCAGTTCCTCGATGGTCGGCTCTTTGGGCAGCGAGCGCAGGACCTCGGCCAGCGCCTCGATGTCCTGCTCGGGCATCTGCACCGCCGCCATCGCCGTCGCCGCCGGTTCCAGGATGCGGCGGACCTCGAAGAACTGGATGACGGTGTCGTCGCGGTGCAGGTCGAGGACGAACGACATGGTGTCGAGCAGGAGCCGGGGTTCGAGGCTGGTGACGTAGGTGCCGTCGCCCTGCCGTACGTCGAGGACGTTGATGAGCGCCAGTGCGCGCACCGCCTCGCGCAGCGAGTTGCGGGACAGACCCAGCCGCTCGGCGAGGTCGGCCTCCTTGGGCAGCCGGTCGCCGGGGGCGAGTTCGCCCGAAAGGATCATCTGCTTGATCTTGTCGATCGCCGCGTCGGTGACGGCCACACTTGTCTCCCTAGACATCGGATGTCTATGAGTCTAGGGCCTGGGAGCGTACGGGATCGACCTCGGGGGTGCGGGGGATCGCTCCGCGCGTCTCCATGGTGTGGCAGCGGGCGGCCATGCGGTAGGCGGCCATTCCTCGGAGCATCGGGGGTGGTGTCGTCATCGCGGCGATCTCCCGGATCGGGGGTCAGGTCCTCGCCGTCCGAGGCGGGACGACGGTGAGTGCGCAGGTGCTCCTGGAGATGGTGACGGATCTTCCCCGGCCGTGGGGCGACATCCGGAAATTCCCGCCCTATCCGCCTAACGAGGAAAGGGGGTGGGTGGGGATGCTGAGCGAACCCGGGGTGCCTCAGGTGAGGCGTTCGAGGATGGTCGCCGTGGCGAGGGCGCCGCCCGCGCACATGGAGACGAGGGCGGTGGAGGCGTCGGAGCGTTCGAGTTCGTGGACGGCCGTGGTGATCAGCCGCGAGCCGGTGGCGCCCACGGGGTGCCCGAGGGCGATGGCGCCGCCGTTGCGGTTGACGCGGTCGAAGTCGGGCCGGTGCACGTCGGCCCACGACAGGACCACCGCCGCGAACGCCTCGTTGACCTCGAAGGCCCCGATGTCGTCCATGCGCATCCCGGCCTGGGCGAGCACCCGCGCCGTCGCCTCGACCGGGCCGTCGAGGTGATAGTACGGCTCGGCCCCCACCAGCGCCTGGGCGAGGATCCGGGCGCGGGGCCGCAGCCCGTGGCGGCGGGCGGCCTCCTCGCTCATGAGCAGCACGGCCGCGGCGCCATCGGAGATCTGCGACGCGGTGCCCGCGGTGTGGAGCCCGTCGGGCAGGACCGGTTTGAGCCCGGCCAGCCCCTCGGCGGTCGTCTGGCGTAACCCCTGGTCGCGGTCGATGCCGTCGATGGCCACGATCTCACGCGCGAACCGCCCGTCGGCCCACGCCTGGGCCGCCAGCCGCTGGGAGCGGGCGCCGAGCCAGTCGAGCCGTTCGCGGGTCAGCCCGCGCCGCCTGGCGATGCGCTCGGCGGCGGTGAACTGGTCGGGCAGGTCGATCGACCAGTCGTCGGGCCGGGGCCGGGCGGGACGCACGTTGCTGCCGAGCGGCGCCCGGCTCATGACCTCGACCCCGCAGGCCACACCGACGTCGATGACCCCGGCCGCGATCATGGCGGCCGCCAGGTGCACGGCCTGCTGGGACGAGCCGCACTGGGCGTCGACGGTCGTGACCCCGGCCTGGTGGGGCAGCCCGGCGTACAGCCATGCGTAGCGGCCGATGTGGCCGCCCTGCTCGCCCGCCTGGGTGACGCATCCGGCGAAGACCTGTTCGACGAGGGCCGGGTCGAGGCCGGAACGTTCGACGAGCCCGCGCAGCGCCGCCGCGAGCACCTGCTGCGGTTTGAGCTCGGCCAGCCAGCCGCCCCGCTTGCCGATGGGGGTGCGTACCGCTTCGACGATCACCGGTGAGCCCACAGCCGCCTCCAGAATGATGCTCCGGAGTGGACTGTAACGCGTTCTACTTTTGTGGTGCAACGGCCTCCGGGAGGGTTTCCTGAAGTCCGAAGACGCCGAAGAGAGCCAGGTCGAAGAACTGGACCGTGCGGCTGATGCCGTCCGGCCGCAAAGTGAGAACGTGGATCGCGAAGGCGCGGTGCGGGCCGCCCTCGGGATCGCGGAGGTAGGCGGCGAAGGCGGGCTGGCCGTTGGCCGCGCACGGCACCAGCCTGAGGTCGCCGGGACCGCTGACCGGGCAGTGGGTGACGGTCAGGCGGCGGATGTTCTCGCGGCCCCGGAACCAGCCGGGGTAGGGCGGCATCTCGAAGACCGCGTCCTCGGTGAACAGCGAGACGATGGCGTCGAGGTCGTAGCTCTCGAACGCGCTCACGTAGCGGTCGAGCAGTTCGCGCTGGGTGCGCTCGTCGGGCTCGGCGAGAGCCTCTTCGGACGGCGCCGCCTGGGCGAGCTGGGCGCGGGCGCGTTGCAGGATGCTGTTGACGGCGGTCGTCGTGGTGTCGAGCACCTCGGCGACCTCGGCGGCCCGCCACTGCAGGACGTCGCGCAGGATCAGCACCGCGCGCTGGCGCGGCGGAAGATACTGCAGTGCGGCGACGAGCGCCAGCCTGATGCTCTCGCGCGAGGTGACCACCGTCGCCGGGTCGCGGCCGTCGGCGCCGACCGTCGCGTCGGGGACCGGCTCCAGCCAGGGCAGGTCGAGCGCCTCGGCCAGCGGTTCGGCGCCCTCTGCGTCGGGAGAGCCGAGCCCGGTCGGCAACGGACGTCTGCCGCGCTGGTCGAGCGCGGTCAGGCAGCGCGTGGTGGCGATGCGGTAGAGCCAGGTGCGCACAGACGAACGGCCCTCGAACCCGTCGTATGCCCGCCAGGCCCGCAGATAGGTCTCCTGGACGAGGTCTTCGGCGTCGTGCACCGAGCCCGTCATGCGGTAGCAATGGGCCAGCAGCTCACGCCGCAGCGGGTCGGTGAGCTGGAGAAAGTCTTCTCCGACGGTCATGCCCTCATGTCTACCCGATGCCTACGACAGAAAATGTGTTCGATCGCGCCGGGGTCAGAGGTCGCCGACGAGCCTGGTGGCGGCGATCTCGATGCGGCGCTGGATCTCGTCGTAGGTGCGGCGGCCGCGCAGCATCTCCAGCAGTTCGTGGACCCACACGCTGGACAGCGAACCGGCCAGGGCGAGCTGCTCGTCCGTGGCCTGCTCCAGGGTGAGCCCGCCGGCCGACACCCGCAGCAGCAGTCCGGTCATCCGGTCGCCGAACGGCGTCTCGACCTCGGCCATGATCAGCGAGCGGATCAGCGCGTCGGCGAGTTCGGGCTCGCGCATGAGCCCCCGGGTGGCGCGCATGAGCACGTCGACCGCGCGTCCCGCCGAGGTGTCGGCGTTGGGCGGACGCCGTTCGATGCTGTTCTCCAGCAGGTCGATCTCTTCGCCGACGACCGCCACGACCAGGTCCATCTTGGAGGGGAAGTAGCGGTAGAGCGTGCCGAGGGCGACTCCGGCGCGTTCGGCGACCGTACGCATCTGCATGGCCTCGACGCCGCCGCGCGAGGCGAGGGCGGCGGCGGCCTGGACGATCCGCTTGCGGCGCTGGTGCTGGCTGCGGGTGCGCACGCCGGAGCCGCCCGTGGCCTTCTTCGGGTCCGCTTCTGGGTCGTTCTGTGACGCTGCGACGGTCGCAGTCGGAGTGCGCATAAGAACACGTTATCTGATACTGGCGGCACCGGCTTTGTTACTCGTCAGTCACAAACGAACCGTATACACCCATGTCTCATGGGTCACGGAGTCGCGGGAATCCCAGCTCGGCGGGCCGGGCACTGGACACTGAATAGAATCTGTTCTACTTTGCGGACGTCGGACGACCGAGCGCTTGGTGGAGGTGTGATGCCCGCTGACACCCTCGCCGCCCTGCTCCTGGCCCGCGCCGAGGACGATCGGCCCGCGCTGCTGTTCGAGGGGCGGAGCTGGAGCTGGCGTGCCCACGTCGCCGAATGCCGCCGCCGGGCGGCGTGGCTGCGCGGCCGTCCGCATGTGGGGGTCCTGCTCGACAACGTCCCGGAACTGGTGACCCTGATCGGCGCGGCCGCGCTGAGCGGCCAGGTGATCGTGGCCCTCAACCCCACCCGCTCGCCCGCCGAACTCGTCCGCGACGCCCGCGCCGCCGACGTCGGCCTGCTCGTCTGGGACGACCCCCACGGTACGGCGGCGCGCGCGATCGCCGCCGCCCTCGCCGTCCCCTGCCTGCGCACCGAGGACCTGGACGGACCCGGCGGGCGGGCACCCGCCGGCAGGAGGACGCCCGACGAACTGGTGATGCTGATCTTCACCTCCGGCACGTCCGGACGGCCGAGGGCGGTACGGGTGACCCAGCGGAAGATCGCGCTGCCCGGCCTGTCCCTGGCGCGGATGCTGGGTCCGGCGGACGTCGTCTACTGCTCGATGCCGCTGTTCCACTCCGGCGCCCTCATGGCCGCCTACGCCCCCGCCGTCGCCGCCGGGGCCGCGCTGGTGCTGAAGCGCCGCTTCTCCGCCTCGAACCTGCTGCCCGACCTGCGCGAGTACGGCTGCACCTACCTCCACTACGTGGGCAAGGCCCTGTCCTACGTCCTGGCCACGGAGGAGCGCGGGGACGACGCGGACAACCCGCTCCGGCTGGCCTTCGGTAACGAGGGCAGCGCCACGGCGACCCGGCGCTTCGCCGAGCGGTTCGGCTGCCGGGTGATCGACGCGTTCGGCTCGACGGAGACCGCCCTGTCGATCCGTCCGGACCCGCAGGCCCCGCCCGGTTCGCTGGGGCGGCTGCCGGACGGCGTGGAGATCCGCAGCCCCGTGACCGGCGCGCGCTGCGCCCCCGCGCGCGTCGAGGACGGCCGCCTGCTCAACCCGGACGAGGCGGTCGGCGAACTGGTGAACGTCCGGGGGACGGGCCTGTTCGACGGCTACTACAACGACCCGGAGGCGGACGCCGAGCGGATCAGGGAGGGCGCGTACTGGTCGGGCGACATGGCCTACGCCGACGCGGCGGGCCACGTGTTCTTCGCGGGCCGGGGCACCGAGCGGCTGCGCGTGGACGGGGAGAACCTGGCCGTCGCCCCGATCGAGGAGGTGCTCGGGCAGGCTCCGGGGGTGGTCGAGGTGGCGGTGTACCCGGTTCCGGACGTGGCCGCGGGCGACCAGGTGATGGCCGCCGTGGTGCCGGGCCCGGCGTTCGAGATCGACGGGTTCGCGGCGTTCATCGCGGGCCGCACGGATCTCGGCCGCAAGGCCGTACCCCGATACATCCGGATCAGCGGGGAGCTGCCGCACACCTCCTCGCACAAGATCGTCAAGCGCGTCCTGGCCGCCGAGTGCTGGCACACCACCGACCCGGTCCACGTCAGGACCGGCACCGGCTACCGCCCGCTGACGGCCGCCGACAGAGCGGAGATCGACGCGGAACTCGCCCGCAACGGGCGGCGAACCCCACGGGAGACCTGAGTGGACTTCACCCTGGACGAGACACAGAAGGAACTGCGCGACCTCACCGCCCGCCTGCTCGCCGAGGACGTCGGCCCGGACGCGCTGCGCGCGGCCGGGCTGTTCGGCGTCTGCCTGCCGGAGGAGGTGGGCGGCGCCGGGCTCGGCGCGGTCGAGATGGCCGTCGTCCTGCGCGAGGTGGGCGCGCGCGACCTGCCCGCGCTGCCCCTGCTGGTCGGCTCGCTGGCGGTCGCCGCGCACGGCTCCCGCGAGCAGCAGGCGAAAGTGGCCCAGGCCGGGCTCACCACCGTGGCCCACCGCGACCAGGGGCGGGAGACCACCGCCCGGTACGCCGCAGGCTGGACGCTCACCGGCCGTAAGTCCGGCGTCCCGTACGGCGCGCAGGCCGACCTGGTGCTCGTCGCCGCCGACCGGGGCCTGTTCCTGGCCGCGCCCGGCCGGAGCGTCCCGGAGTTCACGGCGACCGGGGCGCCCGCCGCCACCCTCGTCTTCGACGGCACCCCGGCGGAGAAGCTCGACGGCGGCGACCCCGGGGCGCTCGCCCGGCTGTTCACGGTCGGGGTGGCCGCGCAGGCCGGCGGCGTGCTCGCGGGCGCGCTCGCGCTCACCACCGAGTACGTCAGGACGCGCCGCCAGTTCGGCCGGGCGCTGGCGGAGTTCCAGGCGGTCACCATGCAGATCGCCGACGTGTACATCGCCTCCCGCGCGCTGGACGTGGCCATGTGGTCGGCCGCCTGGGGCCTTTCCGACAAGGACGTCGCCCTCGCCGGGTTCCACGTGAGCGAGGCCTACCGGGCGCTGTTCACCTGCCAGCACCTGCACGGCGGCCTCGGCCTCGACGTCACCTACCCGCTGCACCGCGCCTTCGCCCACGCCAAGCACCTGACCCACCTGCTCGGCGGCGCCGACGCCCAGCTCGACCTGATCGGAGCGCTCGTCTGATGCTGATCGACCTGACCGCCGAGCAGAAGCGGCTGCGCGACGGGCTGCGCGAGTACTTCCGGAACTGCCTCACGGAGGACGACCGCGCCAAGATGGCCGAGGACCCGTTCGGCGAGGCGTACATGGCGCACTGCCGCCGCCTCGGCGGCGACGGCAAACTCGGCCTCGGCTGGCCCGAGCAGTACGGCGGCGCCGGATACGGCCCCCTTGAGCAGCAGATCTTCGCCAACGAGATCGCCCGCGCCGGGGTGCCGTACCCGATCATCACGGTGCAGACGGTCGGCCCGACCCTCATGCAGTACGGCACCTCCGCGCAGAAGGAGTTCTTCCTGCCGCGCATCCTCGCGGGCGAGTGCCACTTCGCGATCGGCTACAGCGAGCCGGAGGCGGGCACGGACCTGGCCGCGCTGCGGACGAGCGCGGTGCTCGACGGCGACCACTACGTCGTCAACGGCCAGAAGGTCTTCACCTCCGGCGCCCACCACGCCCAGTACATCTGGCTGGCCGCCCGTACGAATCCGCAGGCCAAGAAGCACCGGGGCATCACCATGATGATCGCCGCCACGGACGATCCCGGCTACTCGTGGACGCCGATCGTCACCATGGACGGCCGCCACCACACCAACGCGACCTACTACCAGGACGTACGGGTTCCGGTGGACATGGTCGTCGGCGAGGTGGACAAGGGCTGGGACCTCATCGTCAACCAGCTCAACCACGAGCGGGTCACGCTGGGCCCGGCGGGCAACCTCGGGCAGTCCCTCGACCGGTTCGCGGCGTGGGCGGACCGTACCGGTGCGATCGCCCTTCCCGACGTACGGCGGGCGGTGGGCCGCGTGTACGCCTACTTCCGCACCAACGAGCTGCTGAACTGGCAGGTCGCCGCGAACATGGACCTGGGCTGGCTGGGCGCCCCCGACGCGTCCGCCACCAAGATCTACGGCTCGGAGCGGATGCAGGAGGTCGGCCGGATCATCGGCGACATCCTGTCGAGGTACGGCGATCCGGCCGATCCGGAGACCGCCGAGCTGCTGGAACGCCACGACCACGGGGTGAAGGGGGCGGTGGTGCTGACGTTCGGCGGCGGCGTCAACGAGGTGCAGCGGGAGCTGATCGCCATGCTGGGCCTGAGCCTGCCGAGGCCGCCGCGATGACCGGGCCGCACGAGCTGGCGGAGAAGGCGCGGGCGCTGGGGGAACTGCGCGGCGCCCCGGCTGCCGACCCGGTGAACGTGCCGATGATCAGGCACTGGCTGGCGGCCATGGGCGACGACAACCCCGTGTACCTGGACGAGGGGCTGGCGCCGCCCGCGATGGCGCAGGTCTGGACGATGGCGGGGGTGCGGGGCGGGCGTGACGGTTCGCCGATCGACGAGGTCCTCGCGGAGCTGGACGCCCAGGGGTTCACCGGCGTCGTGGCGACCGACTGCAGGCAGACCCACCATCGGTACGCCAGGGTCGGCGACCTGCTCACGCCGGGCACGCGGTTCACGGAGCTGACGGGGCCGAAGCGCACCAAACTCGGCGAAGGGTACTTCGTCACCTGGACGGTGACCTGGTACGACCAGGCTGAGGAGCAGGTGGCGACCATGCTATTCCGGATCCTGAAATTTCGCCCGGCAGAGAAAAAATCGGTCTATCCCCTGAAACCCGCCGTCAACCAGGACACCGCGTTCTTCTGGGACGGCGTCGAACACGGCGAGCTGCGCATCCAGCGCTGTGAGGACTGCGGTGAACTGCGCCATCCGCCGGGACCGCTCTGCCCGTCGTGCCGTTCGACCCGCCGGGGGTACACCGTCGCCTCGGGCGAGGGCACGGTCCTGAGCTACGTCGTCCACCACCACCCGCCCGTCCCTGGGCGGGCGGCGCCGTTCGCAGTGGCGGTGGTGGAACTGCCGGAAGGGGTGCGGATCGTGGGCAACGTGGTGGACTGCCCCGTGGACGCCGTGGAGATCGGCCTGCCGGTGCGGGTCGCCTTCCGCGCGATGGACACCGACCGGACCCTGCCGCTGTGGACGCCGAGGGAGCCGTGACGGCCATGATCGGTACCGCACTGCCGCGACTGTCCCTCGACCTCACCCCCACGCTGGTGGTCTCGACGGCCATCGCCACCATGGACTTCACACCCGTGCACCACGACGCGGAGATCGCCCGCGCACAGGGCGCCAAGGACGTCTTCCTCAACATCCTGACCACGATGGGCCTGGTCGAGCGCTACGTCACCGACTGGGCGGGACCCCGGGCGATGATCCGCAGGATCGACGTCAAGCTGGGCGTCCCGGCGTACGCGGGGGACCGGCTCACCTTCGCGGGCGCGGTCACCGCCGTCGCGGGCGACGAGGTGACGGTCGAGGTCCGGGGCGCCGTGTCGCTCGGCGTGCACGCCACCGGCACGGTGATGTTCACTCTGGCAGGGGAGGGCTCGTGATGGACGCCGCCATCGCCGGTATCGGGGCCACCGAGTTCAGCAAGGACTCCGGCCGCTCCGAACTGCGGCTGGCCGCCGAGGCCGTCCTCGCCGCGCTCGACGACGCCGGGCTGCGCCCCGCCGACGTCGACGGCCTGGTCACCTACACCCAGGACACCAACCAGGAGATCGCCGTCGCCAGGGAGACCGGGATGGGGGAGCTCGGCTTCTTCTCCCGCGTCCACTACGGCGGCGGCGCCGCGTGCGCGACCGTCATGCAGGCCGCGATGGCCGTCCAGACCGGGATGGCCGAGACCGTCGTGTGCTACCGGGCCTTCAACGAACGCTCCGGGCGGCGCTTCGGCCAGCCGGACGCCCGCCTCGGCGGCGAGCCGACCTCGCAGGGGCTGGAGATGAGCTGGCACGTGCCATACGGGCTGATGACACCGGCCGCGTGGGTGGCCATGTCCGCCCGGCGCTACCTGCACGTGTACGGCGCGAGCTCCGAGGACTTCGGCCGCGTGGCCGTCGCCATGCGCAGGCACGCGGCCACGAACCCGGCGGCCTGGTTCCACGGGCGGCCGATCACGCTCGCGGAGCACCAGGCGTCGCGGTGGATCGTCGAGCCGCTGCACCTGCTCGACTGCTGCCAGGAGAGCGACGGCGCGGTCGCGCTGGTGGTCACCTCGCTCGACCGCGCCCGCGACCTGCGCCGCCCGCCCGCCGTCGTCACGGCGGCGGCCCAGGGTTCCGGGGCCGGGCAGATGATGATGACCGGCTACTACCGAGGCGACCTGACCGGGCTGCCCGAGATGGCGGCCGTGGGGCGCAGGCTGTGGGAGCGCTCGGGGCTGCGCCCGCAGGACGTCCAGACCGCGATCCTCTACGACCACTTCACCCCGTTCGTCCTCATGCAACTGGAGGAACTGGGCTTCTGTGGCCGGGGCGAGGCGCCCGGCTTCGTCGCCGACGGCGGCATCGAACTCGGCGGGCACCTGCCGGTCAACCCGCACGGCGGGCAGCTCGGCGAAGCCTACATCCACGGGATGAACGGCATCGCCGAGGCGGTCCGCCAGGTGCGCGGCACATCGGTGAACCAGGTCGCGGACGTGGCGCACGTCCTGGTCACGGCGGGGACCGGCGTGCCGACCAGCGGCCTGGTCCTGTCGGCCCGCTGAACGGCCACGGACCGGTGACCCCCCGGGCCGTGAAGACGACCGGCAACGGCTGCCGGCGGTGACCCCGGGGCAAGACGACCGGCGACGGCTATGGGCCGGTGATGCCGGGGACCGTGAAGAACACCAGCATCGCGATGGCCACGCAGATCAGGAAGCCGAGCACCTCCCAGGCCCAGTCGTGGTGCCGCTCGCGCCGTTTGCGGGGCGTGGTGCTCCGCTCCTGGCCCTGCGGCCGCCGCGACCGGGACGGACGGCGGGCGGCGCGAGCGGGCTCGGCCCGTACGGCCGTGCCGAACGGCCCGCCCTCGGACTTCTCCGGATCCTCCGGGCCCGGCGGGGGCGCGAACAGCGCGTCCGCCTCCCGCCTGGCCAGGTAGGCGGGCGGAGCGCTCTCCTCCGGCACGCCTTCTTCGCACAGGATCTCCTCGCGCAGGCCCTCTTCACGCAGGCCCTCCTCGTGCACGATCTCCTCGCGCACGATCTCCTCGTGCGGGATCTCCCCGTGCAGGACCTTCGCGGGCAGCGTGTTCCCCGGCAGCGCTCTACCCTGCGGGGCCCTTTCCTGCAGTGTCCATTCCTGCGGGGCCCCTTCAGTCAGGGTCTCCTCGGGTGAGGGCATCCGGTAGACGGGCTCGCCCGGCGGGCGGCGCGGCCGGAAGAACCCGCCCGGAGGGGCGTCCTCCGTGAGCTCACGCGCACTGTGGACGAGGACGTCACCGGGACTGGGCAGCCCGAACCGGATCGCGGGCAACTCGGCGGTCACGGCGTCGTCGAGCACATCACCGGGCGCCGGGGCGACCGTGCCACCGGCCGTCTCCACCGCATCGACGACCGGCGCCTCCACCGCGTCGGCGCTCGGCGCGTCCAGCACGTGGGCCGGGAGCGGGGCCGACAGGACGGGCCCGTCGTCCGAGACACCGGGCCGGACGTCTGAGACCTCGGGCCCTGCGTCCGGGACGGCGGGGGTCCAGCCGCGCGGCTTCGGCCGGGGCGGCAGGCGTCTGCGGGCGGGGGAGTCCGGCCGTTCGGTGCGCCCGAGGCTGAGCGCCGCGTCCAGCCCGGACGGCAACTGCCCGCCCCGCAGCCGGGGAATCGGCGCCGTCGTGGCCTCGTGGTCGGCCGGGCCGGCGGGCGGCGTCAGCAGCTCTGCGGGGAAGATGCCGGTGGCCGTACAGGGATCGGTGTCGGCGAGCGGCTGCGGCCACGACGGCGGCGCGGGCCACAGCGGCTTGACGAACAGCGGCGCGGCGGCCTGCGGGCTCGCCCCCGCGACCTGCGTCCGCAGCACGGACGGCGGCGCGGGCCACGGCAGGCGGCACAGGATGTCGCGCAGCGGCGCGACGGCGAGCGCGCCGAAGACGTCCGCCATGTCGGCGGGTACCCGGGTGGAGTCGAGGGCGAGGGTGAGCGCCTGCCTGAAGCGGCCGGTGGCGCTGTCGGCGAGTTCCTCGGCGGTGTCGGGTGCGACTTCGAGCACCCAGCCGAGTTCGGCGCGGGTCAGTCCGCACACCTCGCAGAGCAGCAGCACCTCGCGCTGGTGGGGGCGTAGCTCGCGCAGGGTGCGTTCGACGAGGGCGGAGGCGGGGTCGACGAGCGGGTCGACGACGGGCGGCGCGTAAACGACATCCCCGCGGTGGATCTCACGGCGGGCGAGGGCGTACAGCGCCGCACGCGGCGGTGCCACGGCCGGGACGCCGGACAGCACGGAGACCAGCGCGTACTCGGCGGTCTCCGGGTCGCCGAGCTGGTCCGCGCAGTACGCGAACAGCCCGGTGGCGTGACGGTCGTAGAGCTCGGCGATCAGGTCGTTGCGGGTGCGCTGATCGGTGAGCGGTTGTGTCACTGGGCCGGTTCCTCTGGTGAAAACGGACGCTTGACTGTGAGGGGTGCGGCGTCGGGGTCAATCATGCCAACTCAACCGGTTCAGTGCACTAGCGACACGGCATTTGATGGGAATTATCCCAGGTAGGTGAACCGCTTAAGCCGGGGCCGAGGGGACAGACTGCCTCACATCGCCATAGGGTATGTGGGCAGGAGATCATGCGGCGGTCGTGGCAGGGGGGCTACGGCCCTGCCACGAAACGCGGAAGGTCGCGCGTGATCACATTCGACTCTGTCACAAAACGCTATCCGGACGGCACCGTGGCCGTGGACGACCTCTCACTGGAGGCGCCCACCGGCCAGATCACCGTGTTCGTCGGCCCTTCGGGCTGCGGGAAGACCACGTCACTCCGGATGATCAACCGGATGATCGACGCGACGGAGGGGCGCATCCTGCTCGACGGCGTCGAAGTCGGGACGATCGACCCGCCCACGCTCCGGCGCGGCATCGGCTACGTCATCCAGCAGGCCGGGCTCTTCCCCCACCGTAAGATCGTGGACAACGTGGCGACCGTCCCGTTCCTGCTCGGGTGGGACAAGAAGAAGGCCCGCGACCGGGCCATGGAGCTGCTGGAGGTGGTCGGGCTCGACCCGGCCATGGCCGGGCGGTACCCGTTCCAGCTCTCGGGCGGCCAGCAGCAGCGCGTCGGCGTGGCGCGGGCGCTGGCCGCAGACCCGCCGGTGCTGCTCATGGACGAGCCGTTCAGCGCCGTCGACCCGATCGTGCGCACCAGCCTCCAGGACGAGCTGATCAAGCTCCAGTCCGAGCTGCACAAGACCATCGTGTTCGTCACCCACGACATCGACGAGGCCATCAAGCTCGGCGACCGGGTCGCGGTGCTGCGGGTGGGCGGCAAGCTGGCCCAGCTCGCCGACCCGAAGACGCTGCTGTCCGAGCCCGCCGACGACTTCGTGCGCGAGTTCCTCGGGCACGACAGGGGGATCCGCCGCCTGCAGTTCATCGGCTCCGCCGGACTGCGGCTGCGTACCGACCTCACGATCGAGCACGAGGAGTACGCCATCGGCTCCGCCGAGCCGTGGCTGCTGGTCGTCTCCCCGGACGAGCGGCCCGTGGCGTGGGTCTCGCCCAGGCGGCCGCAGGAACGGGAACCGTACGGGACCTTCGTGCACGGACAGGACAGCATGCGCACGGCCCTCGACGCGGCGCTGCTGTCGCCCTCCGGCTGCGCGGTGGCCGTGGACGCCGACGGCAAGGTCGTCGGCGTCGCCACCCGTGAGGCCATGGACGAAGCCCTCGCGGAGGTCGCGGATGGGTGACGGCCCCCCCTCACTCTGGGAGTGGATCGCCCGCAACTGGGACACCGGCCGGGTCGGCAGCATCAGCGACCTGCTCCAGGACCACCTGGTGATGTCGTTCGTGCCGATCGTCGCCGCGCTGGTGCTGGCGCTGCCGCTGGGTCTCGCGTGCGTCCGCTTCCGCTGGCTGTACCAGCCGACCTCGGGGCTCATGAACGTCGTGTACGCGCTGCCGTCGCTGCCGGTCTTCATGCTGCTGATCTCGGTGACCGGGCTGTCGAAGACCACCGTGATCATTCCGCTGACCTTCTACGCGATGGCCGTGCTGATCCCGTCGGTGGTCGACGGACTGGGGGCCGTACCCGACCATGTGCGGCAGTCGGCGGTCGCGATGGGCTTCACGCCCGCGCGCCGCCTGATCCAGGTCGAGCTGCCGATCGCCACGCCGGTCGTGCTCGCCGGGCTGCGGGTGGTCGCGGTCTCCAGCATCAGCCTGGTCAGCGTCGGCGCGCTGATCGGACAGGGCGGGCTCGGCATGCTGTTCACCCGCGCCTACCAGAACCCGTTCCTGCCGCCGGTGATCGTCGGGATCGTGCTCATCGTGCTGCTGGCGCTGGTCGCCGACGGGCTGCTGGTACTGGCCCAGCGGCTGCTCACGCCGTGGGTGCGGGCGAGGAGGGCGTCGTGAACTGGCTGCTCGACTTCTTCGGCGACCCGGCGAACTGGACGGGCCCGTCCGGCATCCCGATGCGGCTGCTGGAGCACCTGGAGTACTCCCTGATGGCGCTGGCCCTCGCGGTGGTGGTCGCGATCCCGCTGGGGCTGCTGATCGGGCACAAGGGCAGGGGCGGGGTGGCCGTGGTCGTCACGGCCAACCTGGCCAGGGCGCTGCCGACGCTGGGCCTGCTGGTGCTGTTCGTGCTGCTGCTCGGGACCGCTTCGATCCTGCCGGTGATCATCCCGCTGGTGCTGCTGGCGATCCCGCCGATCCTGGTCAACACCTTCGAGGGGATCAGGGGCGTCGATCCCGAGCTGCGCGACGCGGCGTACGGGATGGGGCTGCGCGGCGGGCAGGTGCTCGGGCGGGTGCTGGTGCCGGTGGCGCTGCCGCTGATCCTGCTGGGGTTGCGGCTGTCGGCCATCCAGGTGGTGGCGACGACGACCGTGGCCGCGTACGTCGGACTGGGCGGGCTCGGCCGGTTCGTGATCGACGGGTTCGCGACCAAGGACTATCCGAGCGTCGTCGGCGGTTCGGTGTTGATCGTGCTGTTCGCGCTGGCCGTCCAGCTGGTTTTCACGCTGGTCCAGCGGGTGACGGTTTCGCCGGGGGTGAGCCAGAAGCTGAAGGTTCGCTAGTGTCCTGTATTACCCCCCGGTTAGAAAGGGAATTTTGATGAGACGTTTGATCGGCACCGCCGCAGTACTGCTGTCGGCCACACTCACGCTGGCCGCCTGCGGTTCCTCCGGAGGGAGCGGCAACCCGCTCGACACCTCCAGCGCCGCGCCGAGCGGCTCGGCGAGCGCCGGAGGCGGCGGCAAGGCCGTCATCGGCTCCTTCGACTTCGACGAGAGCGTCCTGCTCGGCTCCATCTACGCCCAGGCGCTGGAGGCCAAGGGCGTACAGGTGGAGGAGAAGCCGCGCATCGGCAGCCGCGAGGTCGTCTACGACCAGGTCAAGAGCGGCGGCCTCACCGTCGTGCCCGAGTACAACGGCAACCTGCTGGCCTTCGTCGACCAGACGAACAAGGCGAGCACCACGGCGGACGTGGACGCCGCGCTCAAGGAGAAGCTGCCGCCCGAGGTCGAGATCCTCGACTCCTCGCCCGCCGAGGACAAGGACAGCCTCTCGATCACCAAGGCCACCCAGACCAAGGACTCGATCAACACCATCGAGGACCTGGCCAAGGTGTCCAAGAACATGATCGTCGGCGGCCCGCCCGAGTTCAAGAAGCGGTGGGAGGCCCGCTTCAAGGAGGTGTACGGGCTGGAGTTCAAGGAGTGGAAGCCGACCGGGCCCACCACGGCGGACGCGATCAAGGACAACACCATCCAGGTCGGCAACGTCTTCACGACGGACCCGAAGATCGTCGCCAACGAACTGGTGCCGCTGCAGGACCCGAAGAACATCTTCCCCGCGCAGAACGTCACCCCGCTGGTCTACAAGGCCGCGGCGAACGACACCGTCAGGACCACGCTGAACGCCGTCTCGGCCAAGCTCACCACCCAGTCGCTGACCGAGATGATGACCAAGATCTCGGTGAACAAGGACGAGCCCGCCATCGTGGCCAAGGAGTGGCTGAGCGCCAACGGGTTCGGCTGAGGACGTTGAGCGAGTTCACCGAGGCGATGGCGCAACTCGCCGCAGGGGTCGCGGTCGTCACCGTGCGTGACGGCCGCGACGACCTCGGCGTCACGGTGTCGGCGCTGATGTCGGCATCGGCGGAGCCGCCGATGGTGCTGGTGTCGCTGGGCAGCGGCGGCTACCTGGCGGAGGTGCTGCTGCGGCAGGACCTGTTCGCCGCGTCGCTGCTGTCGTCCGGGCAGGCGGCCGTCGCCAGCCGCTTCGCCTCGGTGGGGCGCCCGAGCGCGCGCCACCTGCTGGCGGGGACGGGGCACCACCGGGGCGCGCACACGGAGGCACTGGTGGTGGAGGGCGGCGTGGCGGCGCTGGAACTGGAGACGGCGCAGGTGGTGCCAGCGGGGGACCACACGCTGTTCCTGGCCCGGGTGCTGTCGGTGGACTACGTCGAGTCGTCACTGCAGCCGCTGGTGCGGCTGCGCTCCAGGTACCGCCCGCTCTGAGTGCTCGGGCCTTACCGGGCCGCGACCGGCTCCTGCCCGAAGAACCACAGTCAAAAGCATCGGGGAAACCCAGCACGGGCGGACACCGCAAGGGGCACTCCGTGCCCCGCTACCGCGCCGCGTCCTCTCCTCCCGTCCGACGACACGCACTCGCCGTCGCGGCGCCCTCCCCTCTTCGCCCTGGTCGTTCAACGCGCCCGGATCACAGTGAGAGATCGGGCCCCCGGGCCCGTGCCAACGGGGCCAGCCACGCGCACTGCGTGCACGAACGTGGAAGCGCCGCCGACCAGCGCATGGGCTGAGGCCCCCGCCATACGGCGCGGGCGATCACCCCGCATACCGTCGGGAACTGTCCGACCGTGCGTGGCAGGTCCGCGAGGGCGTGCAGTACGCGTCCACGGTCGCCCGCCACGCCGCAGCACAGGATCTCCGCGTACGGCACGAGCACCGGCGGCGGCTCCCACAGCGTCAGATCCAGTAGCGAGATCTGCCAGATCTTGCGCCGGTCCACTTCTTCGTCCAGGCGTACCCGGGCCCACGAGTCGCCGCGGACCAAGAGGACGACTCCGTGCACGCCGACCAGGTGTGCGGCCCACTTGCCCGCCGCCGTCGCCGTGTCACCGTCCTCGATGCTCGCGACCACCACCCAGTCGCCCGGCTGGACAGCCCGCGCCGGACGGCCGGTCGAGCAGTCGTCCGGCGCCTGGTCACTCGTCACCGGCCGGACACCCGTGACCGTGGCCTGCGTCCAGTTCGGCCCAAACGATGCGCGCGCATCCCGTGCCCGCCGGGGTGAACCCCCAGCGCTGCGCGAGACCGGCCACCACCAGCAGCCCCCGCCCGCCCTCGGCCGACTCTGAGACCGGCCGCACCACGGGGCACCCGGCCGAGCCCTGATCGTGCACGGCCACAAGCACCACCGCCCGTCCGTCGCGCAGCTTCTGCCAGATCTCCACAGAGAACTCCCCGTGGGGACCGCCCGACGCCGTGTGGCGGATGGCGTTGCCTGCCAGCTCACTGAGCACGGCCTCCGCGTCGGCGACCACACTCGGCAGGCAGCCCACACCCGGCAGCGTGAGCCCCGCACATTGCCGAGCCAGCCGCACTGAATGCTCGGTGCCCGGCAGAGTGAGGGTCATCGCCGGCCTCGACGCCAGCCCCACCTGGCCCATCACCGCCCGACCCCGCGTAGCCCATCGATCGGTCCGTGGTGCCACGGTATGAGCGAATCTCTAGGTTGTCCCACGGGTCGCACCCTCCGTGTGATCAAGGACCGTCAAGCGCCGAGGCAGGCGAGCTTGGCGGGTCCATCTACGAAACCGTTCCGATCTGGTGAGCGGATCTTCTTTCGCCCTCCACGGCATGACGCCACAAGGCGGGGATGATCCATGGCAACCTCCACGCTCCGTAAAGAAGGAGCAACGCAGAGGAAGACTGCTGCCAGTGTGCACCTATGGGCAGGCGTTTGCAAGGTGTGCGTTCTCACTCTGTGCAAACGCATTCTGACTTAGCCTCAACGGTCACCATGCGCGATGATTGGCGTCGTGCAGACGAAACGACCGACGCCAACGTTGCGCATGCGACGACTGGCCGCCGAACTTCTACGGCTACGTCGAGAAGCTGGACTCTCTCAAGAGGAGGTTGCGGCGCGGACTGACATCAACGTGGCGACCCTCTACCGCATCGAGTCGGCCAAGGCCAAACCGCAGCTCAGAACGCTTAACACGCTGCTCGACACCTACGAAGTCGAAGCGGGCCGCCGTGCTGATCTTGTCGCACTCCAGAAGGAAGCGGGCAAGCGTGGGTGGCTGCATGCCTATGACTCTGAACTGCCGGGGCAGCTCACCGCGTTCATCGGCTTCGAGCAGGAGGCGCGGGAGATCCTCAATTATGAGTCCCTGTTCGTGCCTGGCATGCTCCAGACAGAGGACTATGCACGCGCGGTGATCGCTGGAGTACTGCCGGGGGCGACCGGTGGTGAGGTTGAGACACGTGTGGCAGCGAGGATGCGGCGGCAGGACCTGCTAACGACGCCGGATCGCCCGAAGCTGTGGGCGGTCATCGATGAAGCCGCCTTGCACAGGCTTGTCGGCGGCCCGAGTGTGAGACGGGCGCAGCTCGCCCATCTGCGTGACTGCGCCGACAGCCCGCACGTCACAGTTCAAGTGGTCCCGTTCTCGGCGGGCGCGCATCCGGGAATGCCGGGGAGTTTCATCATCCTGAGGTTCGGGCCACAAGATCCAGATGTGGTCTACATCGACAGCATGGCGGGAGACCTCTTTCTGGAGGAGGAGACCGACCTAATCCGGCATAACATGATGTTTGAGCATCTTCGTGCTGTAGCGCTCAGTCCCTCGGACACGCTGGCGCTACTTGCATCCCTCATCAACGAAGATCATGAGTGAGAGGAGTTGGGATGCATCCCGACCTTTCGGATGCTGTATGGCACAAGAGCAGCCTCAGCGGTAACGGTGCGAGCTGTGTTGAGGTGGCTATCGGCAAGAGTGTGATCGCAGTCCGAGACACGAAGGACCGCGAGGCAGGCATGCTCATGTTCACTCCGGACGAGTGGCGGGCATTCATCGGGGGCGTGAGACTGGGCGAATTCGACCTCTGACCCGCTTGCGCCTCTAAAGGGATCCCGCAGGTGAGGCCCCGCCCCCGGAGTACGCCGCTTTCGGGGAGGGGCCTTCACACATTCTGTGAGGGCACCCCTTCGTCGGCCGGAACGCGTTCCGGTATCGGCGTGCAGAACGTCCCTCGCGTCTCTCCCGTGTCTTCCGTACCTGATTCCGTGACTTTTCCGAATCGCGGGCCAGATTCCCCTGGAATGCCTGCCCGCACGAGAGTTACGGTGGTTTCCATACCCCGCATATGGCCTGTGACCTGCGGTTATATGGCTGCGTGGTGGAATTTTGGGGGTTTGGGGAGTGTTCTACAGGCGCTGACGAAGGGGGGAGAGCGTGAGCCTGCGTATGCGAAGCAGCCTCATCGCCGGATCCATTGCCGCGCTGATCAGCCTGGTTCTCTGCACGGGCCTGCTGGTCCAGGGCTACTGGACCCGAGTCGAGACCACGAAGGACGGAATCGCCACGAGCGCACGCCGTATAGCGCTCGTGATGAGCCGTGACCAGCTCAGCTCTCCCATCCCCACCGTGAGCGGCCAGAGCGTCCAGGTCATCAACGACCACGGCCAGGTCACGGCGAGCACCGCGGACGTCGCCGGTCAGCCGCCGTTCACCGGTCATCTGCCGCCGACGGACGATTTCCGCTGGGACGGCGTCATCGAACGCGACGGCGAAGAATTTCTCGTCGTCGGCGTACGCGCCGGGCTTGAACCGCTGGCTCCGCAGACCGTGTACGTCACGACGGCCATGCCGAAGCTCCTGACCTACGATCCCCAGTTCCTTCTCACCCTCGCCGGAATCTCCATCTTCAGTGTCGGCGCGGTCATGGCCCTCACCTGGTACATGGTGTCCAGGGCGCTGCGGCCCGTCGCGGCCATCAGGGACGAACTATGCGAGATCACCGCCACCGACCTGCACCGGCGGGTTCCGGAACCGTCCCGCGACGACGAGATCGCCACCCTGGCCCGTACGGTCAACGCCACCCTCGACCGGCTGGACGAGGCGCTCAGCCAGCAGCGCAGCTTCGTCGCCGACGCCTCCCACGAGTTGCGCAGCCCCATCACGTGCCTGCGCGCCGAAGTGGATCTCGCGCTCATGGAGGCCAGTGAGGACTGCCCGCAACGCGCTCCGCTTGAGGCCGTGGACCGCGCGGCGGACCGCCTCCAGATACTGGTCGCCGACCTGCTGGCGGTCGCCAGGATGGACGCCGGAATGGCGCCCAAGGCCGAGCCCGTGAACCTGCGCGACCTCGTCCTGGACGAGGTGGCCCGCCGCCACCCCGACAAGACGGTACGCACCAGCCTCGCCACCGGCGTCGTCGTCGAAGGCGACCGGCTGCAGCTGGCCCGCGTCCTGGTCAACCTGCTCGACAACGCCCTGCGTCATGCCAGGTCCACGGTGGACATCGTGGTGCGCGCCGACCGCGACCACGGCGTGCTCGAAGTGAACGACGACGGCGCCGGTCTCGCTCCCGAGGACCGGGAGCGGGTCTTCAAACGCTTCGCCCGCCTCGCCGAGGGCCGTACCCGCGACCCCGGCGGCAGCGGCCTCGGCCTCCCGATCGCCCGCGAGATCGCCGCCCGGCACGGCGGCACCCTCCAGGTCGAGGAGGGTTCCAGGCTCGTCATGAGAATCCCGCTGCTGTCCCGCCAGGCCGTCCCGAAGCGATCGGGCAACCGCCAGATCGCCTGAGACAGGCCCAGCCGTCAGCGGATCGTGTACCAGGCCGGGATGGACAGCGGCCCCACGGCGGGCAGGCCGAGTTCGGCTGACAGGCGGGCCAGCGGCCCCCAGGCGTCCAGTCGTACACGGGCCAGCGCCGCCGCCCGGTCCTCGCTGGAGTCCGGGCCGCGCAGCCGCTCCAGCGGGTTGGTCCGGGGGTAGGTGCGGACGGGCGCGTCCGTCGCCAGCCCCGCCCGCTTGCGGGCCAGCACCAGCGCGTCCTCCAGCCCGCCGAGTTCGTCGACCAGCCCGTTGTCCCGCGCGTCCGCCCCGGTCCACACCCGCCCCTTGGCGAGTTCGTGCGCCTGGTCGCGGGTCATGTCCCTGCCCTGTGCGACCTTCCCCACGAAGTCCTCGTAGATCCGGTCGAGCCAGGCGTTGACCCGCTCCCACTGCTCCGGGGAGAACTTCCGGTTGGTCGAGAACATCCCCGCGTTGGCGCCCTCGGCGACGAGTTCCGTGCCGACTCCGAGGCGCTCCATCAGCTGTGCCATCACCGGCTTGCCGCCGAAGACGCCGATCGAACCGGTGAGCGTGCCGGGCTGGGCCATGATCACGTCGGCGGCCATCGCCACGAAGTAGCCGCCGGAGGCCGCCACGTCCCCCATGGAGACGATGACCGGCTTGACCTTCCGCGCGAGGACGATCTCCCGCCAGATGGTGTCCGACGCCACGTACGACCCGCCGGGGCTGTCCACACGGAACACGATCGCCTTGACGTGCTCGTCCCTGCGCGCCGCCCGCAGGGCCGCGCTGATCGTGTCGGAGCCCATCGCCCCGCCGCTGCCCAGCGGGCTGCGCCCGCTGCGGCCGGCGCGGATGGGCCCGCTGCCGTGGACGAGCGCGACGCTCGCGGCGCCCGGATGCGGCAGTTTGCGGACTGCGGGGGTCTTGGCGTACTTCGCGACGAACATCAGCATCGAGTCGGCCCCGGCCGAGGTCTTGACCTCGTCGTACACCTCGTCCCGGTACACCAGCTTGTCCACCAGCCCGGCCTCGATCGCCACGGCGCCGATGAACGGCCCCTTGTCGACGAGTTCGCGCACCTTGGCGGGGTCGAGGCGGCGGCCGTCCGCGATGCCCGCGACGATCTGCTCGGTGACCGACTCGGCGATGCGCGCCATGGTCTCGCGATGGGGTTCGGTCAGGTGGTCCTGGGTGAACATGTTCATCGCGGTCTTGTACTCGTGCCGCTGCCCGCCCTCGTAGTCGATGCCGAGCTTGGTGAGCGCGTTCTTGACGAAGCGCTGCTCCAGCGCGACGCCGGTGAGGCCGACGTCGCCGCTGGGCTGCAGGTACACGCGGTCGAAGGCGCTGGCCAGGTAGTAGGGCACGGTGCCGTTGCCGAACTCGCCGAACGTCTCGGAGAAGGCCACGGTCAGCTTGCCGGACGCGCGGAAGTGGATCACGGCCTGCCGCAGTTCCTGCACCATGGCCAGGCCCAGCGGCTGGCCGCCGATCTTGACGATCAGCGCCTTGACCCGCGAGTCCTGCCGCGCCCGCTTGAGGCCGCCGAGCACGTCGGCGAGCCTCGGCTTGCGCATGGACAGCACGGCGGCGAGCGGGTCGGCAGGTGGTCCCTCGGTGAGGCCCTCCGTGAGATCGAGCTCCAGCACCAGAGGGGCGGTACGCCGCTGGCGGAACTTGTCGACGGTTGTGAAGATCGCCTTACCTGCGTCCATGAATCACACCCTAAGCGACATATTCCACACTGTGCGCGGCGGCCGTCCTGACGTCATCTGAGACTCGCGGCCGCCTTGACGAGCTGGGCCGCCGTGGACTTCCCCGACAGCCGTACCTTCTCCGCCTTCTGCAGCGCGCCGAGGTCGCCGTTGCCGTTGGCCCAGTTGAGCCAGCCGGCCAGCAGCGCCCGGTCCAGCTTCGCCCGCGCGCCCTCCGTCACCTTCAGCACCCGGTACGCCTTGCCCAGCGACGTGGCCTTGGTCAGCTCGGGGAAGACCCGGCTCGACTTGCCCGCGAGCTTCAGGTAGCAGTTCAGCGCCGAGTCCGCCAGGCTGCCACTGCGGCGGTGCATCTCCACCGCCCACTGCTTGGCGCTCAGCCCGTCCTTCGCCGTCCCCCTCGTGCACACGGCCGCCGGAGCCTTCGCGGTGACGGTCACCGTCACGGTCACGGTCGGGATCGGCACCGGCGTCGGGTCCGGGCGGACCGGCTCGGGGGAGGGGCCGCTGCTCGACGGATCCGGGTCCGGCTCGTCCTCGTGGCCGGGGTCGTCTGGGTCGCCGGGTGCGCCGGGGTTCTGCTCGATCGGCGCCTGCGGCGCCCCGCCGGTGACGGCCGCCAGCAGGTCCAGGCGCGGCGTCGTGACCCCCTGGTAGGTGTACGGGCGCCCGCTGCTCCTGAGCTTGTCGATCAGCTCGGTGATCGGCGCCTGCGGCGCCTGCGCCTTCAGCACCGCCAGCGCCCCCGCCACGTGCGGCGCCGCCATCGAGGTCCCGCTGTACGTCGTGGAGGAGTCGTCCGGCACCGCCGACTCGATGTCCACCCCCGGCGCGAACAGGTCGAGCATCGCCCCCCGGTTGGAGAAGTCCGCGATGGCGTCGGAGTCGTCGTTGGCGCCCACGGCCAGCGTCGAGGACACGCAGGCGGGGAAGGAGGCGCCGTCGTACCCCTCGTTGCCCGCCGCCACCACCGTGGCCACGCCCTTCGCCAGCAGGTCGTCCACCTTGGGCTTGAAGGCCGCGCCCTCCTCGCTGGTGTCGCAGGACGTGCCGGTCGGCCAGCCGCCCAGGCTGAGGTTCACGGCCGCGATCGGCCGGGAGGCGGTCAGCCCCGCCACGTACTCCATCGCCAGCCGCAGCGACGACTCGTAGGCGAGGATGCAGGACGGCTGCCCGCAGGTGGCCTCGTCGTCGATCCGGCTGAAGACCTGGACGGCGACGATGCCCGCGCCCGGCGCGACCCCGCCCGTCCCGGCGGCGATCCCGGCCACGTGGGTGCCGTGGTCGCACAGGTTCACCCCGTCGGCCTGGCAGCTCGCGGTCTCGGCGTCGGCGGCGCCCAGCCCGGTCTGGGTGGCCTGCCCGTTCGGGCAGAGCGTGCGCACCCCGGCGTCCACGGCGGAGAAGCAGGCCTCGTCCACGATGCGGCCCTGGAAGACGGGGTGGTCGCGGTCGATGCCGGTGTCGAGCACCGCCACGGTCTGACCGGCGCCGGTGTGGCCCTGGCGGTGCACCTCGGTGGCGCCGATCTGCTGGAGGCTGGAGACCAGGGTGGGCGGGTAGGCGCGGTCGCGCCTGATCGCGGTGACCCTCGGGTCGTCGGCGAGCTTGGCCAGTTCCTCCGCCGTGCCCTGGACGACGACGAACGGCTGCGTCTGCGGCTGCAGGACGACGTCGAGGGAGTCCTTCGTCGCCTCGGCGGCCACGGGGGCGGTCTGGGCGGTGCCGGTGAGTTCCACGATGGCCCGTACGGGGCCGCCGTCCAGGGAGAGGCCGTCTTCGAGCTTCTCCTCTGCCGGTTTCTCTGGGGCCGGCTTCTCTTGGGTCGGCTTCTCTTGGGTCGGCTGGTCGGCGGGGGGCGGGTCCTGGGTGGGCTCGGGGCCGGCGGGTAACTCGGGGGAGGGCTGGGCGGTCGGTGTCCGCTGCGCCGAGGGATCATCGGCGAACGCCGGGGTGACGGGCAGCACGGAAAGCAGGACCGCCGAGGCGATCAGGCGTCGAAGTCGCACCAGTCCTCCGAGGGGAGATGATCTCGGAGTTTATGGTGATTTTTCCTGATAGCACAGGGGTTGGCGGCCCAGTTTTCCCTTCAGCACCAGGGCTGGTGGCCCCTAAGCCTCGTTCACCAGCCAGAGCGCGCCCAGCGGCGGCACCCGCAACGTGACCGAATACGGCAGCCCGTGATGCGGCTCCTCCGCCGCCTCGATCACGCCGGGATTGGCCACGCCGCTGCCCGCGTACTCGTAGGCGTCGGTGTTGAGGGCCTCCGTCCAGGCTCCGCCGTACGGGAGACCGAGCCGGAACCCCTCGTGCGGCGCCCCGCTGAAGTTGACCACGCACGCCACCGCCGAGCCGTCGGCCGCCTTGCGGACGAACGAGAACGTGTTGCCCGCCGCGTCGTCGGCGTCGATCCACCGGAAGCCGTCCGGGCTGTGGTCCAGTTCCCACAACGCGGGGGTCGCCCGGTAGAGGCGGTTGAGCTCGCGCACCAGCCGCTGCACGCCCTGGTGCACGTCGAAGTCCAGCACCCACCAGTCGAGCCCGCGCTCCTCCGACCACTCCGAGCCCTGGCCGAACTCGCCGCCCATGAACAGCAACTGCTTGCCCGGATGCGCCCACATGAACGCCAGCAGCGCCCGCAACTGCGCGAACCGCTGCCACTCGTCGCCCGGCATCTTGCCGACCAGCGAGCCCTTGCCGTGGACGACCTCGTCGTGGGACAGCGGCAGCACGAAGTTCTCGCTGTAGGCGTACATGAGGGAGAAGGTCAGCTGATGGTGGTGGTACTGCCGGAAGATCGGCTCATGCCGGAGATAGGCGAGCGTGTCGTGCATCCAGCCCATGTTCCACTTGAAACCGAATCCGAGCCCGCCCAGGTGCGACGGCCGTGACACGCCCGGCCACGCCGTCGACTCCTCCGCGACGGTCATGATGCCCGGGGCCTCGCGGTAGCACAGCGCGTTCATCTCCTTGATGAACTCGACCGCGTCGAGGTTCTCCCTGCCGCCGTGCACGTTCGGCGACCACTCGCCCTCGCGCCGCGAGTAGTCGAGGTAGAGCATCGAGGCGACCGCGTCCACGCGCAGCCCGTCGACGTGGAACTCCTTCAGCCAGTAGAGCGCGTTGGCGACCAGGAAGTTGCGCACCTCGTTGCGCCCGAAGTCGAAGACGTACGTGCCCCAGTCCGGGTGCTCGCCGCGCGCCGGGTCCGCGTGCTCGTACAGCGGCGTGCCGTCGAAGCGGGCCAGCGCCCAGTCGTCCATGGGGAAGTGCGCGGGCACCCAGTCGAGCAGCACCCCGATCCCCGCCTGGTGCAGCCGGTCGACCAGGTGCCGGAAGTCGTCGGGAACGCCGAAACGGGCCGTCGGCGCGTAATAGGACGTCACCTGGTAGCCCCACGAGCCGCCGAACGGATGCTCGGCGACCGGCATGAACTCCACATGCGTGAAGCCCATCTCACCGACGTACTCCGTCAGTTGCTCGGCCAGTTCGCGATAGCCGAGTCCAGGCCGCCACGACCCGAGATGCACCTCGTAGACGCTCATCGGCCGCTGGTGCGGGCTCAGCCGTACGGGATCGGCCATCCACTCGGCGTCGCCCCACGTGTAGTCGGAGCGCTCCACCACCGAGGCCGTCTGCGGCGGGTGCTCCGTGCGCCGCGCCATCGGGTCCGCCTTGTCGCGCCACACCCCGTCGGCGCCCAGCACCTGGAACTTGTACCGCTCGCCCGGCCCGACCCCCGGGACGAACACCTCCCACACCCCGGAACGCCCCAATGACCGCATCGGATGGCCGATGCCGTCCCAATGGTTGAAGTCGCCCGCCACCCGGATGCCACGCGCGTTCGGCGCCCACACGGTGAACGCCGTGCCCTCGACGTCCTCGTGCCGCATCACCCGCGCGCCGAGCGCCTCCCAGAGGCGCTCGTGGCGGCCCTCGCCGATCAGGTGCAGGTCGATCTCGCCCAGCGTCGGCCAGTGCCGGTACGGATCCCTCATCTCGTACGGCTCGGCCCCCGGATACCGCACCCGCAGGCTGTAGCCGGGCACCTTGTCCAGGCCGGGCACGCTGACCTCGAACACGCCGTGGGCGACATGGCTCATCGGATGCGAACCGCCCTCGTCGAGCACCACCTCCACCCGCTCGGCCAGCGGCCGCAGCGCACGGAAGGTGACCCCGCCGCCGCTCGGATGCGCCCCGAGAATCGAATGCGGGTCATGGTGTGCTCCGCCTGCCAGGCGGTCGAGCTCTGTCCTCATCGGCATGCTCCCCACAGTGCCCTACGACGGCCACCTGCCCCGATTTCTGGGGATCAACCCATAAAGGTACGGGGTATCCGCAATACTTACGCGGCTCTGGTCTACACCTCTATGTGCTGTCTGTCACCGAGAGCTCGGCGGAGGTGTTGGCCGCTTGTCTACCCCGATGAGGTGCCTGCCATGAACCCACCGCCCGTCACCCTCAAGCCCGTGCGCATAATGGCGATCGTCGTCATCGTCATGCTCTGCGTCGACTCGTTAGCCGCGCTCCTGACGCTCGGTGCCGACCTGTACGGCATCGCGCTGATGGAGCGCCTCATCCTCGATCCCGACACCGTCTCCGAAGCCGAGCTCGCTACCTCGGACACCATCGACCTGGCCGTCGAGGGCCTTTGGTCGGGTGCTTTCCTCGGCTCCGGGGTGGCATTCCTGGTCTGGTTGTTCCGGGTACGGGCGAACGCCGAGGTTTTCGATGCCGATTCACAGCGCTACTCCAAGGTCTCACTGGTCCTGGGATGGGTGGTGCCGATCGTCTGCCTTTGGTACCCGAAGAAGTTCGTTGACGACATCTGGCTCGCCTCCCTGCGTGCGCAGGTCCCGCCCGGCGCCCAGGTGCGCCGCTCCGGCCTCGTCTGGGGCTGGTGGTTGTGCTGGGTGGCGTGGTTGATCGCCAATACCTTCGCCACGCTCGCCTTCCGATGGGCTACCGACGCGCAGGGCTGGCTCGACGCCTACCGGATCGAGATCGTCTTCGTCGTGGTGTCCTGGGTGACCGCCGGACTGGCCATCGCCGTCGTCCGGCGGATCACGGCCATGCAGGAGGAAGTGCGGGCCCGCCTCGCCGCCATGCCCCCGCAGCCCGTGGAGTGAGCAGTGGTGGGAGACACGGCCATGCGGCCCGGCCCGCAGCCCGTGGACTGACGGCGGGCCGTCGTTTCGCGCGGTGACGGCTTGCGCGGGCGCGACCGGAACAGCGGGTCAGCCGTGTGGGTTGTGTGCCGTCACGTCGCGGGGGGTGACGCGGAAACCCTGCCAGTGGACCGGCATCGGGTCGTGGTCCTCGTCGCGGGCCACATGGTGGAAGCCGACGTTGACCCAGACCACCGGGTCGGCCACCTTCTCCCGGCCCGCGTACTGGTCCACCGACTCCTTGCACTTCGGCGCGATGTTGTAGGTGGCCAGGCGCTCGCAGGGCCGGTAGTTCGTGACGTACAGGTCGGCGTGGGTGAAATGCTCGTCGTCCGGTCCCCGGTACTCCGCGCTGTCGGAGTTGTTGATCTCCCAGGAGACCGCATGGTTGTCGGCGTTGCGCACCCCCTGGTCCACGACCCGCCACCAGCGCGTCCGCTGGTTGACCGCCTTGGTCTCGTGGGTGAGCCGGGTGCGGACCATCGTGCGCTTGGCCGTACGGTCACCCTCGAAGTCGTACTGCTCGACGAGATCCCGCGCCTTGCCGTTGATGTCGAAGTCCAGCCGCCAGAAGACGTTGTGGCTGTGCGACTCCTCGAAGTGCGTGCGCCCCACGCCGATCGGCCAGCCGTGCTTGGGTACCGTCGTCGTCCCCGCCAGCGAACCGGTGGCCCCCACCTGCGGTGAGATGGCGCCGTCGTCGCCGAAGACGAACTCGGAGACGTAGGTGTACCAGCCGATCTGGTAGGCCGCCAGCACCACCAGCTCCCGCCCCTGCGCCGACCGGCGCGCGGCCGGGTCGTCGAAGCCGTCCTTGAGGTGGGCGTGGCCGCGCGGCCTGGTCGCCACGCACACGAGTTCCTTGCGCCGTTCGCTGGCGGGGCAGTCGCCGTCCGTCAGCGTGACCGTGGACGTCCCGAGTGCCCCGATGTCGTGGAATCTCGGTTCACCCGAGTCGTACGGCACATGGATCTGCGCGAGTGCCGCGCTGTGCAGCACGCCGACTGCGGGCCCGCCCTTCGGTGTGTAGACGACGTTGCGCAGGGTGAGCCCCTCGACCGTGCGCATCTCCCAGCACATCTGCCAGCGCGCCCCGTTGGGCAGCGTCTGATCGACCTGGTAGGGGGCGGAGCACGGCAACCGTCCCGGCTTCGCGACCTCCGGCCCGGGGGACGCCGCCTCCCCGGGCGTCGGCCCGGTGGACTCGTGCTGAGTCGGCGTCGGCCCGGTGGGTGTCGGATCTGGGGACTCCTGTCGGGCGGGCGTCTCGTGGGCGGGAGCGGTCGCCACCGCGGACACCTTCCCGGTGGAGGGCGGGGCGACGGATCCGGCTGCGGCGACGAAAGCCGCCAGCGCCAGTTGCAGGAACACCTCACCACTCCAAGGTGTGGACTTTTTCGGCGGAAAGATCGACGACGATGCGGCTGGTGTCGAGATGCTTGCCATCGGGCAACCGCACGAACAGCCGTACGCACCGATGGGTCGCGCACAGCCCCGTCCGCTGCTGGTAGATGAGCCCCCGCAGGCCCAGCTCGGCGGCCGAGCGCAGCGCCCGGCCCGCCGCCTTGGCGTACTCGCGCCGGATCCCCGCGCCCAGCTTCGGATCGGCGAGGACGAGCTCGGCCGCCCGCACCTCCTCGGCCTTCGAAGGCGGCGGCTGCACCCCCGTGTCGCGCGTCTCCTGGACGATCCGGCCGTTGCCGAGATCGACGGTCCGTACGGTCAGGGAGTCGTCGCCGTAGTCGTACAGGTAGGCGGAGGCCCGCCGATCGACGACGTCCTTGGCGTCGTCCCGTTCCACGTACAGCAGCTCGACCTGCCCCGTCTTCTCCCGCGCCCGTGACGGCGCGGTGGCGATCTCCCCCGCCCGCCGCGCCTCCTCCGGCGTCAGCGGATCACCGGGAGCCGGTCCGGCGAACCGGGTGCTCGCGGCCTCGGGAGTACTCTCGCTCGTGAACAACGCACGAGCCCCCACCAGCAGCGCGATACCGCCGACCACGGTCGCGAACACCGCCTTGCGGCGCATGCGGCCCCCTTACTTCGAACTCACTCAGCGCACTTAAGCGCGTACGAAGCGTAGATGGGCGGGAGGTCGTCCCGATGTCGAATCGCCGACATTCCCTCACCCCGGTTCGGGGGTCGTGGGTCAGCGGGTGAGGGACAGGGCCTCGTCCGGCGTCATACCGGCGCCTTCGGCCAGGGCCGCCGCGAGGTCGGTGCCGCTCATCGCGGCCTGGAGGTGCTCTCGGATCCGGTGCACGTCCCACTGTTCGCCCGGAGGCAGCGGGGCGCCGGCCGCCGCCCGCAGCGCCCCGGCTTGGCCCAGCAGCAGGGCGGCGTCGCGGTGGCGGCCCTGGAGAGTACGGGCACCGGCCACCCCCTCCAGCGCGAGGGCGACCGCGCGGGGGTCGCCGATGTTCAGGCTGACCGCGAGCGCCCGCTGATGCCACGCAAGGGCCGAGGACCCATCGCGTGACCCGGCCGCCCAGGCGCGTTGTTCGGCGACGAATCCGAGCTGGGCCTGCAGCAGGGCGATGCCGGGGTCTCCCGCCATCCCGATCGCCCAGTCCAGGCAGCGCCGCAGCAGGCGTTCGGCCTCGTCGAGGCGGCCCTGGCGGCGGGCCGACAGCGCGAGGCCGGTCTCCGCGAACTGCTCCGTCACCCGGTTGGACTGCTCGACGGCCAGCCGCCGCGAACGCTCGTGGTATTCGTCGGCGGCGGCGTAGTCGCCCGTCAGCAGCGCGATCCGGCCCAGCCGCGCCAGCGCGTCCGCGACCGCACCCCACAGCCCCAGGTCCTCGGCGACGAGCAGGTCCGTGCGCCGCAGCTCGGCGGCTCGCGCGTAGTCGCCGCCGATCTCCGGGAGCGTGCTCAGCCGCGCGGCCGCGTGCCCCTGCCCCCACCGGTCGCCGACCGCGCGAAACAGCTCCAGGCTGCGCTCGCCGTTCTCGCGCAGCGCCGCGAGGTCGCCGCGCAGCACCGCGTGACCGGCCCGTACGCTGAGCGCCATCGCGACCGCCCACCGGTCGTCACCGGCCTCGCGCAGGCTGTCCTCGATCAGTTCGACGCTGACGGAGGAGTCCTCGAACCCGAACACGGCGCGGCCCAGGACGGCCGCCAGCCGAGGCCGCCGGGACGGGTCCACCTCGGCCAGCCGGTCCCGGTCGACGTCGACCGGGACGCCCAGGTCGAGGCGGACGCTTTGCAGCCACAGCAGCGTCTCGGCGTCGTCGGAGAGCGTCAGCGCCGCCTCCAGGGAGCGCCGCGCCTCGCCGAGACGTCCGCGCAGCACCCAGTACCACGCGAGCGACCGCACCAGCCGGTGCGCGAGCCGTGCCCCGCCCGAGGACTCGCCCAGTGCGACGGCGGTGTCGAGGGCGGCACGCAGGTTGGCGCTCTCGGCCTCCAGGGTGTCGAGCGCGCGGCGCTGCTCGGGGCCGCGCAGCAGCGGCTCGGCCCGTTCCGCGAGGGCGACGTGGTGGCACAGGTGCCGCCGCCGCGCCATCAGGTCCTCGCCGGCCTCGGCCAGCCGCTCCAGCGCGTACGCGTTCACGGACTCCAGCAGCCGGAACCGCCCCCCGCTCGGGACCACAAGAGACCGGTCCACGAGGCGGGCGAGCACGTCGAGCACGTCCACGCCGGGCTCGGCGCACACGACCTCCGCCGCCTCCAGCGTGCACCCGTCGCGGTGCACGGCCACCCGCCGCAGCACCAGCCGCTCCTGCTCGCCGAGGAGCTCCCAGCTCCAGTCGATCACCGCCCGGAGGGTACGCTGCCGGGCGGGCGCGTCCCGCCGTCCGGACGTGAGCAGCCCGAACCGGTCGTCGAGCCGTTCGGCGAGCTGGCGCGGCGTCAGCACCCGCGCCCGCGCGGCGGCCAGCTCCAGCGCCAGCGGGATCCCGTCGAGCCGGGCGCAGATCTCGGCCACGGCGGCGTCGTCCAGACCCGCGCCCGTGCCCGGGGACGTCGGGGAAGGGGTTCGTGAGATGTCGGCGGCCCTGGTCGTGAACAGTTCGATCGCGGCCTCCGGCGTCAGCGGCGGCACCGGCCACGGCACCTCGCCCGTCACCCGCAGTGTCTCCTGGCTGGTGGCCAGGATGCTCAGCCCGGACACCGACTGCAGCAGCCGCCGGGCCAGCCGGACCACGTCCTCGATCACGTGCTCGCAGTTGTCCAGCACCAGCAGCGTCCGCTTGCCGGACAGCGCGGCCACGAGCCGGTCGGCCATCGCGTCGGAGCCGTGGTCGCGCAGCCCGAGCACCTCACCGACCGCCTCGGCGACCTGCGGGGAAGCGGGCGAGGGCCGCAGCGGCGCCAGCTCGACCAGCCACACCCCGTCGGGGTGGCAGCCGGCCGCCTGCCCGGCCACGGCCAGGGCCAGCCGCGTCTTGCCCACCCCGCCGGGCCCGGTCAGCGTGACCAGGCGGTTGCCGCGAAGGAGCCCGCCGAGTTCGGCGACGGCCGCGTCCCGGCCGATCAGCTCGGTCAGGGAAGCGGGCAGGTTGGTGGCGGCTCGGGCGGGCGCGGCCAGCGCCGGGTCCTG
This sequence comes from Nonomuraea longicatena, assembly GCF_039525605.1. Classification (NCBI taxonomy): domain Bacteria; kingdom Bacillati; phylum Actinomycetota; class Actinomycetes; order Streptosporangiales; family Streptosporangiaceae; genus Nonomuraea; species Nonomuraea longicatena. The sequence goes on from NZ_BAAAHQ010000008.1 coordinate 144,218, forward strand.
CCTGAGGATCCGGGTGTGCAGGTCGGCGAGCGCGGGCGACGGGTCGACGCCCAGTTCCTCCGACAGGCGCTCGCGGAGCGCGGTGTAGGCGGCCAGCGCCTCGCTCTGCCGTCCCGCCCGGTAGAGGGCGGTCATCTGGACGGCCCGCAGCCGCTCCCGCAGCGGGTGCTCGGCCACCAGGTCGGCGATCTCGACCGGCTCGCCCAGCGCCAGCAGCGTCTCCGCCTGCTCCTCAAGGGCACTCAGCCGGGCCTCTTCGAGCCGGGAGACCACGGGTAGGGCGAAGTCCAGGTCCTCGAACCCCGAGTACGCGGGCCCGCGCCAGAGCCCGAGCGCCTCGGCCAGCGCGCCGGCCCGCTCGCGCGGCCCGGCGTCACCGGGGGCGACCAGGGCGAGGAACCGGTCGGCGTCGACCGCGTCGGCGGGCACGTCGAGCAGGTAGCCGGGCGGCTGGTGGCGCACCACGTCGCGGGAGCCGAGCGCGGTGCGCAGTTGCGACACCTTGACCCGCAGCGCCGCGACGGGGTCGCGCGGCGGACGATCCTCCCAGAGCGCGTCCACGAGCCTGGACGACGACACGACCTGCCCCCGGTCCGCGAGGAGCACGGCGAGCAGGAGCCGGACCTTCGCCTCCGGAACCGGCGAAGGAGCCCCGTCGGAAGCCCATACGGCCAGCGGACCCAGCACCCCGAACCGCATCCCCACCCCATAACGAATTCGAAATCAGACCATAATCCCCTGTCGGCACTCTAGGGCCATGACAAAGATCTCGATTGTCGGCCTGGGACTCATGGGTACCGCATTGGCCGAGACGTTGATGAACGCGGGGCACGACCTCACCGTATGGAACCGTACCGCCGCCAAGGCCGACGCCCTCGCGGCGCGGGGGGCGGTCAAGGCGGAGACGGCGGCGGAGGCCGTCGCCGCCAGCCCGCTGGTGATCGTCGTGACCTTCGACTACGCCTCCGTGGAGAGCACGCTGAAGGGCGCCGACCTCGGCGGCAAGGTCCTGGTCAACCTGACGAGCGGCCGGCCCGCCGAGGCCCGCCGTACCGCCGAGTGGGTGCGCGGGCAGGGCGGCGAGTACCTGGACGGCGGCATCATGGCCGTGCCTCAGATGATCGGCCAGCCGGGCGCGCTGATCCTCTACAGCGGTTCGCGGACCGCCTTCGACAGGTACGAGGGTGAGCTGGGCGCGCTCGCCGAGGCCAGGTTCATGGGCACCGATCCCGGGGTCGCGCCCCTTCTCGACCTGGCCATGTTGACCGGCATGTACGGGCAGATCGCCGGAATGATGCAGGGGGTCGCGCTGGCCAGGTCGGAGGGCATGTCGGCGGCCGACTTCACCCACAATCTGCTGATGCCGTGGCTGCGCGCGATGCTCGAACTGATGCCGGGCTGGGCGGAGGAGATCGACGCCAAGAGCTGGGGGACCGACGTCGCCAACCTCGGGGTCAACGGCGTGGCCCTCCGCATGATCGAGCAGGCCGGGCGCGAGCAGGGCCTGGAGCGCAACCTCCTGGCGCCGCTCAAGGAAGTGGTGGACAAGCGGGTGGCCGACGGAAACGCCGACCACGGTCTGCAGAGCCTGGTCGAGGAGCTTTAGCCCGCGATCAGTTCGATCGAGCGCAGCCAGGCCTTCCTGTCGGGCGCCGACGAGACGACGATCAGCTCGTCGGCGTCCGCGAGCTCGGCGAACCGGTCGAGGTAGTCGCGGACCTGCTGCCGTGTGCCGACGGCGGTGTACCTGGTCATCTGGAGGAACTGCTGCCCGGCGGGGGCGGCCAGCACCGCGTCGGCCTCGGCGTCGGAGAAGTCCTGCCGCAGGAACCTGCTCACCCGCCAGCGCTTGGCGGCAAGGAACTGCTCCTGCGCCTCCTGCTCGGTGTCGGCCGCGACCACGTTCACCCCCGCGATCACGTACGGCTCGGCCAGCTGCGCCGAGGCCCGGAACTCGGCGCGGTAGACCCGCACCGCCTCCTCCAGGGCGGCCGGGGCGAAGTGCGAGGCGAACGCGTACGGCAGCCCGAGCAGGGCGGCCAGCCGCGCGCCGAACAGCGACGAGCCCAGGATGTACAGCGGCACGTCGGTGCCCTTGCCGGGGATGGCGTCCACGCCCGGGATGCGGCTCTCACCGCGAAGGTAGCCCTGGAGCTCCAGCACGTCCTCGGGGAAGGCGTCCGAGGTCTCCGGCGTACGGCGCAGCGCCCGCAGTGTGGCCTGGTCGGTGCCCGGCGCCCGGCCGAGCCCGAGGTCGATGCGGCCGGGGTGCAGCGTCTCCAGGGTTCCGAACTGCTCGGCGATCGTGAGCGGCGCGTGGTTGGGCAGCATGATGCCGCCCGCCCCGAGACGGATCGTGCTGGTGTGGGCGGCCACGTGGGCGATCAGCACGCTCGTCGCGGAGGAGGCGATGCTGGGCATGTTGTGGTGTTCCGCGTACCAGACGCGGAGAAAGCCGAGTTCCTCCGCGCGCCGGGCCAGCGTCACGCTGGCGGCGAAGCTGTCGCGGGCGCTCTCACCAGGACCGACGTGCGCCAGATCCAGGATGGACAGTGCGGGTGCCATAACGGGTGCCAACACGGGCGCGCGCTCCGGTATTTCAGCCCTGGGTTCCCGCCGTGTTTCAGTCCCGTGTTTCAGCAGGGTGGTTCAGCCGGGTGTTTCAAGCCCCGGTGGTTCACCCGAAGGCCGCCAGCGGGATCGGCAGCCAGGTCGGCCGGTGCCTGGCCTCGTACACGACCTCGTAGACGGCCTTGCCCAGCTCGAAGGCGCGCAGCAGCGGGGTCTCGGCCTCGCCCAGGCTGCCACCGCCCGCCCGGTAGCCGCACAGGAAGGCCGCCTTGTTGCGGTCCGCCCAGTCGGCGGCCTGCGGTTCGTGCACCTCGGCGTCGGGGTGCCCGGCCAGCAGGTGGCGGGCGGCGTACTCGAACGAGCGCAGCATGCCGGCCACGTCGCGCAGCGGCGACGACAGCGCACGCCGTTCGGCGAGGGGCTGGCCGGGCTCGCCCTCGAAGTCGAGCACGATCCAGTCGGTCGGGGTGCGCATCACCTGGCCGAGGTGGTAGTCGCCGTGCACCCGCTGGACGTTCATGTCCCCGTCGAGGTCGTCGAGGGTGGCGATGGCCGCCTCGATCGCGCCGACGTGCGGGCGCAGTTCCGGCACCTCCGCGACGGCCCGGCCGAGTCTGCGGCGCAGGTCCTCGGCCATGAGCCGGATCTCGGGCGGCTCGACCGTGTCCACCGGGAAGGCGGCGGCCAGTTCGACGTGGACGCGGGCGGTCGCGGTGCCGAGCCGTTCGGCCTCGGCGGCGAAGTCGCCGCCCGCTTCGGCCGCGCCGGTCTCGGGCGGCGAGCCGTACAGGTCGCGGACGCTGGTGAGGGCGAGGTCCCAGCCGTCGTTCGCCACCGACAGGAACTCCTGGGTGATCGCGAGCGTGGTCGGTGTGCCGTCGAGGTCGGTCTCCACCCATCCGTACGGCTGGGCGATGTGGGGCGCCTGGCGGGCGGCGAGCGCGGTGACGATCTCCAGCTCCGGGTTGACGCCGGGGATGAGGCGGCGGAAGAGCTTGCAGATGTAGGACTCGCCGTACACGAGGGAGGTGTTGGACTGCTCGGCGCCGAGCACCAGGCTGCGCGGGGTGGTGTCGATCTCGGTGCCGGGGACGCGGCGCAGGCGCAGGCTCTCGCGGGTCTCGTCGCGGGCCATGCCCTCCAGGAGCCAGGTGGTGCACGTGGCGTCGTGCAGGGCGTCGTACGCGTACATGTCGTGAAAAATCCCGATCAGGGCGTGCTGGAGATTCTCCGGCAGCTCCTCCCTCAGCCCGAGCAGGACCTGGTAACGCTCGCGCGAGCCGTCCTGCCACACGCCGACGACCAGATGCCGCAGCCCCTCGCGCACCTCGATGTCGGCGTCGATCGACAGCGACTCGATCGCGCGCCCCTTGCCCCCGAACCAGCGCTGGTGCGGCAGCCACGCGGCAAGGAGCTGTTCGAGCACGACTTACTCCTCCCGGACGGCGGCAGGCGGCAGGGTGAACCAATAGAACCCATGCCCAGGAAGCGTCAGAAGATACGGAAGTTCGCCGATCGGGGGGAAAGGTACCCCGCCCATGGTCTCGACCGGTGAGACCCCGGTGAAGCGCCGCAGATCCAGCTCCACCGGCTGGGGGAAGCGCGAGAGGTTGTTGACGCAGAGTATGCGGTCGTCGCCCAGCTCGCGCACGAAGGCCAGCACGCTCGGGTTGGAGGAGTTCAGCTCGTTGAACTCGCCCAGCCCGAACACCGGGTGCCGCTTGCGGATCTCGATCATGCGCTTGGTCCAGTGGAGCAGCGAGCCCGCGTTCTTCTGCTGCGCCTCCACGTTGATCGCCTGGTAGCCGTAGATCGGGTCCATGATGACCGGCAGGTACAACCGCCCGGGGTCGCAGTCGGAGAAGCCGGCGTTGCGGTCGGGGTCCCACTGCATGGGCGTACGGACCCCGTCGCGGTCGCCCAGCCAGATGTTGTCGCCCATGCCGATCTCGTCGCCGTAGTAGAGCACCGGCGAGCCGGGCAGCGACAGCAGCAGCGCCGTGAACAGCTCGATCTGGTTGCGGTCGTTCTCCAGCAGCGGGGCCAGCCGGCGCCGGATGCCGACGTTGGCGCGCATGCGCGGGTCCTTGGCGTACTCGGAGTACATGTAGTCGCGCTCTTCGTCGGTCACCATCTCAAGCGTCAGCTCGTCGTGGTTGCGCAGGAAGATGCCCCACTGGCAGTTCTCGGGGATCTTCGGCGTCTGCGCCATGATCTCGGAGATGGGGTAGCGCGACTCGCGGCGCACCGCCATGAAGATGCGCGGCATCAGCGGGAAGTGGAAGGCCATGTGGCACTCGTCGCCGCCGCCCACCGGCTCGCCGAAGTACTCGACCACGTCGGAGGGCCACTGGTTGGCCTCGGCCAGCAGCACCCGGTCGGGGTAGAGCCGGTCCACCTCGGCCCTGACCGTCTTGAGGTAGGCGTGGGTGTCCGGCAGGTTCTCGCAGTTGGTGCCCTCCTCCTCGAACAGGTAGGGGATGGCGTCCATGCGGAAACCGTCGATGCCGAGGTCCAGCCAGAAGCGCAGCACCTCCAGCATCGCCTCACGCACCGCCGGGTTCTCGTAGTTGAGGTCCGGCTGGTGGTGGAAGAAGCGGTGCCAGTAGTACTGGCCGCGCACCGGGTCGTAGGTCCAGTTGGAGGTCTCGGTGTCGATGAAGATGATCCGGGCGTCCTGGTACTTCTCATCGCTGTCGTGCCAGACGTAGAAGTCGCCGAACGGCCCCTCCGGGTCGTGCCTGGAGGCCTGGAACCAGGGGTGGGCGTCGCTGGTGTGGTTCATCACCAGGTCGGCGATCACCCGCATGCCGCGCTTGTGGGCCTCGTCGACCAGCCTGACGAAGTCGCCGAGGTCGCCGAACTCCGGCAGGATCTTCATGAAGTCCGCGATGTCGTAGCCGCCGTCACGCAGCGGCGACTCGTACAACGGTAGCAGCCACAGACAGTCGACACCCAGCCACTGGAGGTAGTCCAGCCGCTGGATCAGGCCCTTGATGTCGCCCGTGCCGTCGCCGTTGGAGTCGGCGAAGCCTCGGATGAGCACCTCGTAGAAGACCGCGCGCTTGTACCAGTGGGGGTCGCGCGGCTTCTCCTCGTCGAAGGTGTTGGGGATGGCGGCGGTGTTCACGGTGTCGGCCAAGTGGGACTCCTACCTGTGAGCCGCTCGCACGGTGAAGATGTGCGCCGGATGCTTGTGGGGGTCGAGGCGCACGTAGTTGCTCTGCCGCCACCGGTACGACTCGCCCGACAGCTCGTCGTCCACGACGAACTCGGCGTTCCAGTCGAGGCCGAGGGCGGGCAGGTCGAGATCGACCGTCGCCTCGTGGGTGTGGTGCGGGTCGAGGTTGACGACCGCGAGGACCACGTCGCCGAGCCCGTGCCGCCGGGTGGCCGGGTCGTAGGCGCCGGGCAGCCGCTTGGAGAAGCAGACCAGGTCCGGGTGGTCGACCCGGTGGAAGGCCAGGTTGCGCAGCTCCTGAAGCGCGGGGTGGGCCCTGCGGAAGAGGTTCAGATGGGTGATGAACGGCGCCAGGCTGCGGCCCTCGCGCTCGGCCGCCGCCCACTCGCGCGGGCGGTACTGGAACTTCTCGCTGTCGAGGTACTCCTCGCTGCCCGGCCGTACCGGGACGTTCTCCCCGAGTTCGTAGCCCGAGTAGACGCCCCAGGTCGGTGAGGTCAGCGCGGCCAGGATCGCCCGGATCCGGAACGCGGGCACCCCGCCCTGCTGGAGGTATTCGTGCAGGATGTCCGGCGTGTTGACGAACAGGTTGGGGCGCAGGAAGTGCGAGCTGTCGCGGGCCAGCTCCGACAGGTACGCCTCGACGTCCTGCTTGGAGTTCTTCCACGTGTAGTACGTGTACGACTGGTGGTAGCCGACCTTGGCCAGCGTGTGCAGCATCGGCGGGCGGGTGAACGCCTCGGCCAGGAAGATCACGTCGGGGTCGGTGGTGCGGATGTCGGCCAGCAGCCGCTCCCAGAACGCCACCGGCTTGGTGTGCGGGTTGTCCACCCGGAAGATCCGGACGCCGTGCTCCATCCAGTGCAGCAGCACCCGCCTGACCTCGGCGTAGACCCCCTCGGGGTCCTTGTCGAAGTTGACCGGGTAGATGTCCTGGTACTTCTTCGGCGGGTTCTCCGCGTAGGCGATCGAGCCGTCCGCCCGGATCGTGAACCACTCGGGGTGCTCCTTGACCCACGGGTGGTCGGGGGAGCACTGCAGCGCGAAGTCGAGCGCGATCTCGATGCCGAGTTCGCGGGCGCGGGCGACGAACTCGTCGAAGTCGTCGATGGTGCCGAGGTCGGGGTGGATCGCGTCGTGGCCGCCGTCCTCCGAGCCGATGGCCCACGGCGAGCCGGGGTCGTCGGGTTCGGGGGTGAGCGTGTTGTTACGGCCCTTGCGGAAGGTGGTGCCGATGGGGTGGACGGGCGGCAGGTAGACGACGTCGAAGCCCATGCGGGCGATGGCGGGCAGCCGCTTGGCAGCAGTCTGGAAATTTCCGGACTTGCTGATGCCGGTGGCGTCGACCACCGCCCCTTCCGACCTCGGGAAGAACTCGTACCACGAGCCGTACAGCGCCCGGCGCCGGTCCACCCGCAGCTGGTGCGTCCTCGACCGGGTCACCAGGTCGCGCAGCGGGTGCGCGGCCAGCAGCGAGGCCGTCTCCGGCAGTTGCGCGATCGACAGCCGCGCCCTGGGGTCGAGGTCCTCGTCCCGCAAGGTGGCCGCGATCCCCAGCAGCGCCGCCCGGTGCCCGCAGGCACCGTCCCCGTCGGGCCGCTCGCTGTTCTGCTCGGCCTGCTGCCCGGTCTTCTGCTCGGTCTTCTGGCCGGCCTTCTGCCCTGTCTTCCGGCCGGGCTTCTCACTGGAGGGGGCCGGGCAGTCGGCCTGCCGTACGGCCCGCGCCGCCCGCTCGAACAGCCGCGCGCCCTCCTCGCACATCAGATCGGCGTCCAGCCCGCGCGGGATCTTGATTCCCGCGTCGTGCAGCCACGTGGCGATCGGGTCGCTCCACGCCTCCACGCGGAACTGCCAGTCGCCCTCGTCGGCCAGGCTGATCGGCACCGACCACCGGTCGGTGCCCTGTCCCTGCTCGCGCATCGGTTTGAGCCGCGAGCGCGTGCCGTCGGGCGACGTGAGCACCACGCCCGCCGCCACGGCGTCGTGACCCTCACGGAACACGGTGGCGGAGATGTCGAAGGTCTCGCCCGCGACCGACTTGGCAGGCCACTGCCCGCAGTCGACGACAGGCTGGATGTCCGTGATGGGAATGCGTCCGATCATCGTTTCTCAAGGTAGCGACGGCACGCCGGGTGCCGCCGGAGGCTTGCGTGGTGAAAACGATCCTTGCATCTAGATTGTGTAGGAGCGGGCAGCCTCTCCGATGTGTCCTCGGACGGCCCTAAAAGGGAACTGCCCCAATAGTCCCTCTTCATGCTTCCGGCGGGGAGGGGGTTTGAAGGCCACTGTCCGGGGTGAGGGACCTGACGTCCGGTCACCACGTGCTACGACGCCCTAGGGTTCACCAACGTGAGAGCAATCCGCAGGTTCACCGTCCGCACCGTCCTGCCCCCGGAGCTGTCCGCGCTGGACGAGCTCGTCCAGAACCTGCGCTGGTCCTGGCATCCGCAGACCACCGACCTGTTCGCCGAGGTCGATCCCGAGCTCTGGGAGCGCGTCGGCCACGACCCTGTGGCGCTCCTCGGTGCCGTGGACCCGGCGCGGCTCGGCGAACTCGCCGCCGACCCGGGCTTCCGGCAGCGCCTCGCCGACGCCGCCGCCGACCTGCGCGCGTACATGACGGCCCCGCGCTGGTACCAGGGACTGCCCCACGCCCCCCGCGCCATCGCCTACTTCTCCCCGGAGTTCGGCGTCGCCGGAGCCCTGCCCCAGTACTCCGGGGGGCTCGGCATCCTCGCGGGCGACCACCTGAAGACGGCCAGCGACCTCGGCGTGCCGATCCTGGGCCTCGGGCTGCTCTACCGGCACGGCTACTTCGCCCAGTCGCTGTCACCGGACGGCTGGCAGCTTGAGCACTACCCGTCGCTGGACCCCGGCGGGCTGCCGCTGTCGCTCCTCAAGGACGTACGGGTGCGGATCGGCCTGCCCGACCAGCGAGTGCTGCACGCCCAGATCTGGGTGGCCCAGGTCGGCCGGGTGCCGCTGCTGCTGCTCGACTCCGACATCTCGGACAACGACGCGGCCGCCCGCGACGTCACCGACCGCCTGTACGGCGGCGGCACCGACCACCGCCTGATGCAGGAGCTGCTGCTCGGCGTCGGCGGCGTGCGCGCCATCCGCGCCTACTGCGAGCTCACCGGTCACCCGGAGCCCGAGGTCTTCCACACCAACGAGGGCCACGCGGGCTTCCTCGGCCTCGAACGCATCCGCGAGCTGACCGAGTCCAGGCTCACCTTCGACGAGGCGCTGGAGGTGGTGCGGGCGGGCACGGTCTTCACCACGCACACGCCGGTCCCGGCGGGCATCGACCGGTTCCCGCGCGAGATGATCGAGCGGCAGTTCGGCGGCGACAACGCGTGGCCGACCGTACCCGTCGACCGGATCCTGGACCTCGGCGCCGAGGAGGACCCCGGCCGCTTCAACATGGCCGTGATGGGCATGCGCCTGGCCCAGCGGGTCAACGGGGTGTCGCGGCTGCACGGCGCGGTCAGCAGGGAGATGTTCCAGCGGCTGTGGCCCGGCTTCGACCTGGACGAGGTGCCGATCGGCTCGATCACCAACGGCGTCCACGCCCCGACCTGGGTGAGCCGGGAGATCATGGAGCTCGCCGGGCGCGAGCTGCCGTCCCTGGTCGAGAAGGCGAAGGGCTGGGAGGACATCCAGAAGATCCCCGACGCGGAGATCTGGGCGATCAGGGGCCGCCTGCGCGCCCGCCTGGTGGAACAGGCGCGCGTACGGCTGCGCGCCTCCTGGCGCTCGCGCGGCGCCTCCGACGCCGAACTCGGCTGGATCGACGACGCGCTCGACCCCGGTGTGCTGACGATCGGCTTCGCCCGGCGGGTGCCGTCGTACAAGCGGCTGACGCTCATGCTCTCCGACGAGGACCGGCTGCGCCGCCTGCTGCTCCATCCGGACAAACCCCTCCAGATCGTGATCGCGGGCAAGGCGCATCCCGCCGACGAGGGCGGCAAGCGCCTCATCCAGAAGATCGTGACCTTCGCCGACTCCGAGGACGTCCGCCACCGCATCGTCTTCCTGCCCGACTACGACATCGACCTCGGCCAGCTCCTCGTCCAGGGCTGCGACGTGTGGCTGAACAACCCGCTGCGCCCCCTTGAGGCCAGTGGCACCTCCGGCATGAAGTCCGCCCTCAACGGCGGCCTCAACCTGTCCATCCGCGACGGCTGGTGGGACGAGTGGTACGACGGCAACAACGGCTGGGCCATCCCCACAGCCAACGGCGTCGCCGACCCCGACCGGCGCGACGAACTGGAGGCCGCCGCCCTCTACGACCTGATCGAGCACGAGGTCGCCGAGCGCTTCTACGACCGGACGGCGGGCGAGCCGCCCCGGCGCTGGCTGGAGATGGTCAAGCACACGCTGACCTCGCTCGGCCCGAAGGTGCTGGCCGGGCGCATGATGCGCGAGTACGTCCTCGACCTCTACCAGCCGGCCGCCGCCTCGGCCCGCGCGCTCGCGGCCGACTCCTACGAGTCGGCGCGCGAGTTCGCCACCTGGCGGCTGCGGGTCACGAAGTCCTGGCCGGGCGTCCGGGTCGAGCACGTGGCGGCCTCGGGCGTCGGCGACACCCCGGAGGTGGGGGCGCGGCTCGACCTGCGGGCCACGGTCGCGCTCGGCGACCTCGACCCCGCGGACGTGCTGGTCGAGGCCGCCTACGGGCGGGTCGGCGGGCACGACGAGCTGATCCACCCGTCGTACCGGCCGCTTGAGCTGCAGGGCCGCAACGGCGACGACGGCCGCGCCCACTACACGGGGGAGATCCCGCTCGACCGTACGGGCGCCTTCGGCTACACCGTCCGGGTGGTGCCGTCGCACCCGCTGGCCTCCGCCCGCGCGGAACTCGGCCTGATCGCCGTGCCGGAGGAGCCGGTGGGGATGACGAACGGGACACTTCGCTGACCGCCGGGCGACATTGGGCCCATAATCGTCATGTGGACGATAGCCGCGACGGCCTGCGGGCCGACACCCTGGTGGCCACGGTTCGAGGTGTGCTGCCGTCGCTGACGCCCGCCGCCCAGACGGTCGCCCGGCTGATCCTTGAGGACCCCGCGACCGTGGCCAGGAGCACGATCACCGAGTTGTCGGCGGCCTCCGGCACCAGCGAGGCCACGATCGTGCGCACCGCCCGGCTGCTCGGCTTCGCGGGCTACCCGCAGCTCCGGCTGGCGCTGGCCGCGGCGGCGGCGCAGCCCGACCGGCTGGTGCCCGGCGACCTCGCACCCGACGACCCGCTGTCCGAGGTGATCATGAAGGTGGCGCGGGCCGAGTCTGAGGCGATCAACGACACGGTCGCCCAGCTCACCTCCGAGCGCCTGGGCCTGGTCGTCGACGCGATCACCGGCGCCCGCCGCGTCGACGTGTACGGCGTCGGCGCCTCCGGCCTGGTCGCCAATGACATGGCCCAGAAGCTGATGCGCATCGGCATGTCGAGTCACGCCTTCTCCGACGCCCATCTGGCACTGACCAGCGCGGTGCTGCTGCGGGCCGGTGACGTGGCCATCGGCATCAGCACCTCGGGGGAGACGCCCGACGTGCTGGAGCCGCTGGAGCGCGCCCGAGAGGCCGGAGCCACCGCGGTCGCGATCACCAACAACCCGCGCTCCACGATGGCCGCGCGCGCCGATCACGTGCTCATCTCGGCCGGGCGTGAGACGGAGTTCCGGCCGGGCGCGCTGGCCAGCCGCATCAGCCAGCTCGTCGTGGTCGACTGTGTGTTCGTCGGCGTCGCGCAGCGGGTCTATGACTCCTCGCAGGAAGCGCTGCGGCGCACCCGCTCGGCCGTCGCCGAGTACATCAAAAGACGCTGAGAGGACGTCGAGAGACGCCTGAAGGCCATCGGTTCGTCAGAAGACCCCGAGCACGTCGGGGACGTCGAGCATGTCGGGAGGCACCTGAGAGGAGGGCGCCCGGCGCCCTCCTCTCAGGTGGTTCAGGACCAGGTCAGCACGACGTCGTCGGCCTTGACGAACATCACGCGGTGCCCGAACTGGATCTGGTAGTACTTCGTCTTGCCCCTGACCACCTTGTGGGCGGAGGCGTCGAGCGAGACGGCCCGGTAGTACTCGCCGAAGCGCACCCCGCCGAAGGTGTACTTCTCACCCGCCGAGAACGTGTACTGCAGCGGCGTGATCGGCTGGTAGGGGATGTCGGCCGGGTAGGCCTCCTGCTCCGGGTAGGCGCGGCCGTACACCGGGACGGTGGCGAGGCCCGGCTTCGGTGTCACGACCAGCCCGGCCGACGGGATCGCCGTCGGGGCGGCCTGCGGGTTGTGGAACCACGCCTTCTGGCCGAGGTACCAGATGGCCGTCCACTCGCCCTGCCGGTCGGCGACGGCGTAGCGCTGGCCGGTCACCGCGCGGGCGCTGTGGTCGTACACGCTGTAGAGCGAACGGCCGGGGCCGCGCTTGCCGATGTCGTCGACGAGCGGGCCGTCGGTGCGCGGCTCCTTGCGCAGCCACACCGTGGAGGCGCTGGTGGGCGGGCAGGCGAGCTCGGGCTGCTTACGGTCGCAACCGTAGAAGTACGGCTTGTTGGTGGTGAAGTCCGGCCGGATCATGACAGAGCCGGAGTTCGCGCCGCCGGACGGGTGGAGCGGCTTGCCGAGGAGCTGGAAGTAGCGGTCCCAGTCCCAGAACGGGCCCGGGTCCTCGTGCATGCCCCTGACGGTGGTCGGCAGGGTGCCGGGCACGTTGTCGTGGCCGAGGATGTGGGCCCGGTCGAGCGGCACCAGGTGCTTCATGGCGAGGTAGCGCACCAGCTTGGCCGAGGTGCGGTACATCGCCTCGGTGTACCAGGAGCCGCGCTCGGCCAGGAAGCCCTCGTGTTCGAGGCCGATGGACTTGGCGTTGACGTACCAGTTGCCCGCCTGCCAGCCGACGTCCTTGGTCTTGAGGTGCTGGGCGATGTGGCCGTCGCCGGAGCGCAGGGAGTAGTGCCAGCTCGCCGCCCGCGCGGGGTTCTGCACCAGCCCGACCGAGGGCCCGAAGTAGCCCTCCATGTCGTGGATGATGATGTAGTCGACCTTCTGGTTCCACGGCCGGTTGGAGGTGTCGAAGTTGCCGTACTTCCCGCCCGGCAGCTCGGCCTGCTTGGCCGGGATCCACTCGCACGAGATCGAGCGCGGGCACTCGACGCCGTCGCGCTTCGGCGGCTTGAGGCCGAGCTTGTCGAGCCACTCCTTGATCGCCTCAAGGCCGGGCACGGGGTCGAGCGCGACCCGGTGGCCGTCGTCGGTGGTGCGACTGACGCCGGTCTTGATCGTCGTGTAGACCTCGTCGGCGAAGAACCGCGCGGCATCCTCCTCCGCCGCGCCCGAGTATCTGGCGACCGCGCCGTACCACTGGGCGGGGTCGTCGCTCAGCGGCGCGCCGAGGGCCTTCTGATAGGCGGCCAGCAGCGCGGCGCCGCCCCGGATGTTGGCGGCGGCGTCGGTGCGCAGCCGCTCGTGGGACTCGCCGGTGAGCTCGGCAGCCTTCTCCATCGTGCGCAGCGAGGCGGGCGGCTCCTGCGGAGCGGGCGGTTCCTTGTCGCCCGTCGAGGGGCGGCTGTCGTCGCCGCGTGGGTCCTCCTCGCCCTCCTCGTGGTGGTTGGTGGTGGTGTAGGCGGCCGCGTCGGTGAGGTGCATGGGGCCGAAGCCGGCGTCGGTGCTCGGCCGTCCGGCGTTGGCGTCCCACCGCGACTCCAGGTAGGAGACGCCGAGCAGGACGGATTCCGGGACCTTGAACTCGCCGGCGGCCGCCGTGAACGCCTGCTGGCGTTCGGAGGGCTCGGTCGCGCCGGCGGGCGAGGCGTTCAGTAAGGGGAGCAAGGCGACGATCGCCATCGCTCTGCGCATCTACCGCTCCTAGGCTGGGGGGATGTCGGGCGCAGCCAGCGTCTCAACATTTTCCTTCTCTGGCGAGAGCTTTGCGAAGGAATCTTTCATCCGTGGCTGTATGCCGACGTTCCTCGCACGGTGGAGGGCCTGGTCCGGCATTCCGGGCCGTGGTTCGGCCCCGGCATCCCGGGTCGCGGCTTGGCCCTGGCATCCCGGGTTGCTGGGGCGGATCAGCCGTTCGCGGCCTTCTCCAGCGCCCTGACGTCGATGCGGGTCATCTGGAGCATCGCCTGCACGGCCCGCTCGGCCCGGCCCGGGTCGGGGTCGCCGAGCAGGTGCGGCAGCGCTCTCGGGATGATCTGCCAGGACAGGCCGTACCTGTCCTTCAGCCAGCCGCACCGGCCCTCCTCGCCGCCGTCGGCGATGAGCCGCGCCCACAACCGGTCGACCTCGTCCTGGTCGTCGCAGTCGACGTAGAGCGAGACGGCCTCGTTGAAGGCGGCCTGGGGTCCGCCGTTGAGCGCGTAGAAGCGCTGGCCGTCGAGCTCGAAGGCCACCATGATCGGCGAGAGCTCGGTGATCCGCGAGTTGGGGAAGATCGACACATAGTGCCGAGCCGCCTCCTCTGCCTGGTGGTCGAACCAGAGGAAGGTGGTGATCTTCTGCATGCTGGGCTCCTCGTGGGTGTGCGCCGATGATGCGCCCCCGGTCGCGGGCAGAGCTCGCGGGTGCTCGGCCGGGATCACCCTCAGAAAGTAGCGACCGCGACCGACAGAACCCTTGAGGGCAGGGTGTCCGTACGGCGCCGAGTGAGGTTTGTCATCTTTACGGCCCCTATGAGGCGAAGCGTGGTGAGGTTAGGCTATCTTTACTCTCCAGTACGGGGTCAGAGAAGGGACAAAGGTGACGCTCGTCGTGACCGGGTCCGCCGACCCCTGCCGCGCGTTCGCGCGCGCCCTGCGCGACGACGACCACGACCTCGCCACAATGGGCATGACCTGCCCGGACGTACTTTTAGGCACCCGCTCACCGGTCTGTCGGGCGTTCACACGCACCACCCGCCTGGAACGCCGTCTTCGTCGTGTTCTTCACCACCGATCCTGAGGAATCCCCATGTCCCTGCGCAGACTGCTCGCAGCAGCCTCGATCCTGCTGGTCTCCGCAACCGCCGCCGCCTGCGGCTCCTCCTCCGGCACCGCCGAGCCCGCCGCGTCCGGCTCCGCGAAGCCCGACGCGGGCGCCGACGCCCTGGTCGTCTACTCGGGCCGCAACGAGAAGCTGGTCAGCCCGCTGCTGGACAAGCTCAAGGCCGCCACGGGCCGCGACGTCCAGGTCAGGTACGGCGACAGCGCCGAACTCGCCGCCCAGATCCTCGAAGAGGGCGAGCGCACCCGCGCCGACCTGTTCTTCTCCCAGGACGCCGGGGCCCTCGGCGCGCTGTCCAAGCAGGGCCTGCTGGCCCCCGTCGCCCAGCCGAGCCTCGACAAGGTCTCGGAGAAGTACCGGGGCACCGACTGGGTCGGCGTCTCCGGCCGCTCGCGCGTGCTCGTCTACGACCCCCGCGCGGTCCAGACGCCGCCGAAGAGCGTCTTCGAGCTGACCGACGCCAAGTGGCGCGGCAAGGTCGCCTGGGCGCCCACCAACGCCTCCTTCCAGGCGTTCGTCACCGGCCTGCGGGTCCTGAAGGGCGACGCCGCCGCCAAGGACTGGCTCGACGGGATGAAGGCCAACGAGACCCAGACCTTCAAGAGCAACGCCGAGATCCTGGACGCGGTCGACGCCGGCAAGATCCAGGTGGGCCTGATCAACCACTACTACTGGTACGCCAAGACGGCGGAGAAGGGCTCGATCCCCTCCAAGCTCGCCTTCCTGCCCGGCGGCGACCCCGGCGCGCTGGTCAACGTGGCCGGAGTCGGCGTGCTCAAGACCACCAAGCACGCCGAGGCCGCCCAGAAGGCCGTCGACTACCTGCTGAGCGCCGACGCGCAGCAGTACTTCGCGAAGACCACGAAGGAGTACCCGCTGGCCGCAGGCGTCGAAGCCGACCAGGGCCTGCCCAAGCTCGACACCCTCACCGGCCCGGCGATCGACCTGGCCAAGCTGGAGTCGCTGGAGCAGACGCTCAAGCTCCTGCAGGACACCGGCGTCGTCTGATGTCCCGCCGCGTCCTGCCCGCGCTGCTCGTCCCGCCCTTGGTCGTCTGATGTCCCGCCGCGTTCCGCCCGCTCTGCTCGTCCCCGCCCTGGTGGCGACGGCGCTTTCTCTCGCGCCCGTCGCCTACCTGGTCGTGCGGGCGGCCGAGCGGCCGGACGCGGCGCTCGGGGTGCTCCTGCGCCCCCGTACGGCCGAACTGGCCCTGCGCAGCCTCGGCCTGGCCGCGACGGTGACCGCCGCCTGCCTGGTGGTCGGGGTGTCGCTGGCGTGGCTGGTGGTCCGTACCGATCTGCCGGGCCGCCGCGTCTGGGGTGCGCTGGCGGCCCTGCCGCTGGCCGTGCCGTCGTACGTGGCCGCCTACACCTGGATCGCCGCCTTCCCCGACATCTCGGGATTCTGGGGATCGGTCCTGGTGCTCACCCTGTGCACCTACCCCTACGTCTACCTGCCGGTGGCCGCCGCCCTCAGCCGCCTCGACCCCGCCCTCGAAGAGGTGTCGCTGTCGCTCGGCAGAGGCCGCGCCGCCGTCGTGCTGCGCCAGCTCCGCCCCTCGGCGGCGGCGGGCGCGCTGCTGGTCGCCATGTACGCGCTCGCGGAGTTCGGCGCGGTGTCGATCATGCGCTTCGACGTGTTCACCACGCAGATCTACACCTCCTACCGGGCCGCTTTCGACCGCACCCCCGCCGCCGTGCTCGGCCTCGTGCTCGTGGTCGTCACCTTCGTCGTGGTGCTGGCCGAGGCCCGCACGCGTGGGCGCGCCGCCTACGCGCTGCGCGGCACCCCGGCCAGGCGGCGCGTCGCCGTACGGACGTGGAAGGCGCCCGTGCTGGCCTGGGCCGGGCTCGTCGCGGCGCTGGCCGTCGGGTTCCCGCTCGTCAGCATCGGCTTCTGGCTCGTCACCGGCACCTCACGCGGACTCGACCTCGACACGCTGGCCTCGGCCACCGCCGCCACCCTCGGCGTCTCCGGGGCGGGCGCGCTGCTCACGGCGGCGCTCGCCGTGCCCGTCGGCGTCCTCGCCGCCCGCCACCGGGGCGGACTCGCCCGGTTCGTCGAGCGGGCCGCGTACGTGGCGCACGCGCTGCCCGGCATCGTCATCGCGCTGTCGCTGGTGTTCTTCGCCGTCCGCTACGCCTACCCGATCTACCAGCAGTGGCCGCTGCTCGTGCTGGCGTACGCGGTGCTGTTCCTGCCCGCCGCCGTCGGGGCGGTGCGGGCCTCCGTGCTCCAGTCGCCGCCCGTGCTGGAGGAGGTGGCGCGCTCGCTCGGCCAGAGCGCGACCGGCGCGCTCAGAAGGGTGACGCTGCCGCTGGCGCTGCCCGGCGTGCTCGCGGGCACCGCGCTGGTGTTCCTGACCGCGATGAAGGAACTGCCCGCCACCCTCCTGCTGCGGCCCACCGGGGCCGACACCCTGGCCACCCGGCTCTGGACGGAGACCGGGTCGGGCTCCTACGCCGCGGCGGCGCCGTACGCGGCACTGCTCATGGTGCTGGCGGCGGTGCCGGGATTCATGCTGGGAAGGCGGGAGACATGAGCGGGCTGAAGGTCGCGGGGATCGTCAAGGCGTTCTCCGGAACGCCGGTGCTGCGCGGCGCCGCGATGGAGGTCGCCGACGGCGACCTGGCCGCCGTGCTCGGGCCGTCCGGCTGCGGGAAGACCACCCTGCTGCGGATCGTGGCCGGGTTCGAGCGGGCCGACGCGGGCTCGGTGCTGATCGGCGGCGCCGAGGTCGGCCACCTGCCGCCGGAGAAGCGCCGGGTGGGCGTGGTCCCGCAGGACGCCGCCCTCTTCCCGCATCTCAGCGTCGCCCGCAACGTCGGCTTCGGGCTGCCGCGCGGGTCACGGGAGCGGATCGCGGAGTGCCTGGAACTCGTCGGGCTCGACGGGTACGGCAGGCGGATGCCGTACGAGCTGAGCGGCGGGCAGCAGCAGCGGGTCGCGCTCGCCAGGGCCCTGGCGCCCAGGCCCGGCGTGGTGCTGCTCGACGAGCCGTTCAACGCGCTCGACCGTTCGCTGCGCACCAGCGTGCGCGACGACGTCCGGGCCGCGCTGAAGGCGGCGGGCGCGACGGCCGTCATGGTCACGCACGACCAGGAGGAGGCGCTGTCGATGGCGGACACCGTCGCCGTCATGCGCGAAGGCGAGATCGTCCAGCAGGGCGACCCGGTGCGCCTCTACTCCGCGCCCGCCGACGTGGGCGTGGCCGCCTTCGTCGGCGAGGCCGTCGTCCTCGACGGCGTCTCGGCGGACGGTACGGTCACCTGCGCCCTCGGCACCCTGCCCACTTCGCCCACTTCGCCCACTTCGCCCACCTTCGGTACGGCGCCCGCGACCGGCTCGCTACCCGCCCTCGACACGTTGCCCGCCCTCGACACGTCGCCCGCGACCGGCCGCAGGGGCGCCGGACGCGTCGTCGTGCGCCCCGAGCAACTGCTGCTGTCGGCGGGCGGCGAGGCCACGGTGGAAAGGGTCGAGTACTACGGTCACGACGCCGCCGTCACCGTCCGGCTGCCCTGCGGCACGCCCGTGCGCGCCCGCACCCGGGGCGACGTGCCGCACCGGCCGGGCGACAAGGTCACCGTGCGCGTCGACGGATCCGTCCTCTTCTACGGGGAGATCGTCCGGTAGCGTGCGGGCCATGGGTGAGTTCGTGCGAGTCGAGGTGTCCGATCAGATCGCGACGATCAGGCTGGATCGTCCGAAGATGAATGCCCTCAACGGGCAGTTGCAGCAGGAGCTCGGAGAGGCCGCGCGGCTGGTCGACGCCGACGCCGCCGTCCAGGCCGTGATCATCTACGGCGGCGAGCGGGTCTTCGCCGCCGGAGCCGACATCAAGGAGATGGCCGACCGGTCCTATGCGTACATGATCGAGCACTCCAAGGTCCTGGCCGACAGTCTCACCGCGATCTCCCGCATCGGCAAGCCGGTGATCGCGGCCATCAGCGGTTACGCCCTCGGCGGCGGCTGCGAGCTGGCGCTGAGCGCCGACTTCCGGGTCGCGGGCGAGAGCGCCAGGCTGGGACAGCCGGAGATCCAGCTCGGTCTCATCCCGGGCGCGGGCGGCACCCAGCGGCTGACCCGCCTCATCGGACCCGCCAAGGCCAAGGACCTCATCTTCAGCGGCAGGCACGTCGGCGCCGCCGAGGCGCTGGCACTCGGCCTGATCGACAAGGTCGTCGCCGACGATCAGGTCTACACCGCCGCGCTGGAGTGGGCGGCCACCTTCGTCGGCGGTCCCACCCTCGCGGTGAGGGCCGCCAAGCAGGCCGTCGACCTGGGCGCAGAGGTCAACCTCGACACCGCGCTGGAGATCGAGCGGCAGCTTTTCGCCGGTCTGTTCGCCACCGAGGACGCCAAAGCGGGCATGCGGGCCTTCATCGACAAGACCCGGCCCAAGTTCACCGGCGACTGACCGACCCTGAGTCGCCGGCCTTGGGGCGTCTCGGCTCGACCGGCCCTCCTGGCCACGCCCATGTAGAGGCTGACCACGCTGACATGGTGGGCGATCACGTCGTGCAGTTCGCGGGCGATGCGCCGCCGCTCCTCGCGTACGGCCTGCTCGGCCGCCTGCTGCTCCCTGCGGGGGTCAGTTCGCCGCGCAGGCGCACGATGTAGCCCGCGGCGACCGGCAGCGCCGGCGCCGTGGCCACGGCCGTCCACAGCAGGAAGTCGTGGAGGACGGCCTCCCTGGCGATCCAGAACGAGACAGCCAGGGCCGCTGCGGCCGTGCCGGCCGCCCAGGGCACGGAGGCGTACCTGCCCACCTGGTAGAGCACCAGGAGCACGGCGCTGACCGGGGCGTCGACGTCCGGGCCCTGCCGTCCGAGGAGTTCGAGCCCGCCGATGAGCACGGTGGCGGCCACCGGTGCGCGCCTGCTCAGCCCGATGACCACGACGGCACCCAGCGAGACGAACAGGGTCTTGGGGGTGGGCGACGAGAGCGCGTCCGGCAGCTCCATCACGAGCACCACTGCGGCCAGGGCGAGGTCCGACACCAGTGGCCGCCTCGCCCGGACGATCAGTGACATGTCCTCCAGCGTATGGCGGGTCCGCGCGTCCGGGAATGTTTCCGCTGCGCGCGATCGCGCCGGTCGGCTGGGGCCGCGCGCCCTGGGGGGTTTTCGCTGTTCGTCATGATTGTGTATTCGCGAATATGTCCTGTTTGGGTGAGAGGTGTGAAGTGCTGCGCCGACTCACCGGGGGTTGACCGATCGTGAGCCGGCGCGGCGGCAAGGCCGATCGAAAGGCTGTGTTCATGTCCATCACCATCCGTACCGCGTTCGCCGCCGCAGCTCTGGCGGGGGCCGGCCTGCTCGCGGCACCCGCCGCCCAGGCGGCCGTCACCACCGGCCCGGTGCAGGCCGCGGTCACCGCCGGCCCCGTCCAGGCGGCCGCCCTCCCCTCGTGCGTCTCGACCACGACCTGGATGAGCGGAATTCGCTATGTGAAGGTCACCAACAACTGCAGCACGACCAAGCGCGCCAAGGTCCTCTTCCGCACGGGCGGGACCAACTCCCCTTGTAAGACCCTCGCGCCCGGCGCCAGCTTCACCCACGGCTCCAGGGGCGTCTACTTCAAGACCGAGAGCTGCTGACCCGTCGGCGGGGGCGGCCGTCGAACGGCCGTCCCCGCCGCGACCCCTGCACCTCGCGGCTCCGCTGGAGGAAGCCACCTCTGACACCTCGTCGCCGGAGAGACTTCCGAAACCTCGCCGCGCTCCTGGAGGAGGTGACCTCCGGCGCATCGCCGCACTGCTGCGGGAGGCGGGTCCTGACACCTTGCCGTTCCGGTGGACGAGGTGGGCTCCAGGGCGTCGGCGCGGATGCGGCGGAGGGAGGAGAACTCCCGCAGGCCGTACCATCCGGCAGGGAAACGACAGGGAGATCACAGGGGTGATTGCCGGTATCGTGACGGTTCATGATGCGCGTCCTGGTCCCCGCTCGGCTGCGTAAGGCAGTGCGCAGCTGGTTCGACTCCCGGTACATCTCGGTAGCCAACCACCGCCAGGACATCAAGGACGCGCTCTGGGAGGTCCAGACCCTCCGGCGCGAGGTCGTGACCCTCCAGGACGAGGTCCGGAAGCTCGCCGGGCACTCCCGCGACGCACTCCGCCTGAGCAGGGAGAACGCCGAGGCGTTAGACCGCGTCGTGCAGAACGAGGTGCTCGTCTGGCAGGCCGTCGACGCCCTCAGGGAGCGGCGGTGAGGACCACCTGAGTCCGGCTCACGCGAACTCGACCCCGAGCTCACCGGCAGGTACCCCGTCGAACTCCGCCCCAGACCCGCACAGCCCGGACCAGTGCACCCGGCGGTGTGCCCGCCCGCCAACCCCAGCGCGCTCGCGCCCCGCCGCCGCGATCTTCCCCGCCCGCTGTTCGCGCCAGTCCGGTGGGTTTCTCCCCGGGTGGACCCACAACCGTGTAGACGTGTTCGCCGCGATCCCGCCGCCGGGGCGCGAGCGGGCGGCGCCCGCCATATCGCCCTGGTGACGGATGACCGTCGTGTGGGGGAATGGGGTTCATGAAGATCTACCTGTCCGTAGACATGGAAGGCGTCACCGGGCTCACCGACCCCGAGGAGATGCACGCAGGCAAGCGCGGATACGAACGCGGCTGCGAGTTGATGACCGCCGACGCCAACGCCGCCATCGAGGGCGCGTTCGCCGCCGGAGCCACGCAAGTGCTGGTCAACGACGCCCACGGCTCCACCAAGAACCTCCGCATCGACCTGCTCGACCCCCGCGCCACCCTGCTCAGGGGGCCCGGCAAGTCGCAGCGCATGGCGCACGGACTCGACCCGGGTTTCCAGGCCGCCTGCCTGATCGGCTACCACGCGCGGGCCGGGGTACGGCACGGCGTGCTCAACCACACGTGGATGGGCAAGGAGATCCAGAACGTCTACCTCAACGGCGAGGTCTGCGGCGAGACCCGGGTGGTCGCGGCCTGCGCCGGGTTCCACGGGGTGCCGGTCGTGCTGGTGACCGGCGACGAGGCCGTGGGGGAGGAGGCGCGTGAACTGCTCGGCGACGTCGAGACCGTCGCGGTCAAGAAGGGCGTCGACAAGTTCGCGGCCGAACTGCTGCCGCCGAGCGTGGCCCAGGAGCGTATCCGCGAGGCGGCGGCACGGGCGGTCGGGCGCGTGGGCGACTACGAGCCGTACCGGGTGGCGGCGCCGTACACGCTGGGGGTGGAGTGGAACTCCACGGCCATCGCGGCGGCCGTGGCGCTCATCCCGGGTGTGAAGTCCGTGGACTCGCGCCACACCGAGTTCACCACCGACGACTACACCCAGATCATGGCGTTGTTCGGGCTGTTCGCCGCCATCGCCGGCCAGGTCGCCTGCGGATCGGGCCCGTACGGCTGAGCCCGCCTTAGGGGTGGTGGAGCGATTGACCACGCGCCCAGTCTCACGTCAGGCCCGTACGGCTCAGCCCGCCTCACCCCGCTGAGCGCGCTGATCGGGCGGCCACGGTCGTGATCATCGGCGCCGGCGTGGCGGGCCGGCGACGCCGGGGTGGTCGGCCGCAGACTCTACCAACGCTGGGTGAGCTGGCCCGCCCTTGACTGGGTGTGCCGGTCCGCCTTTGATCCGTCGTTCACTGTTCTGCAACGCCACGGCGGAAGTGTTTACTTCGCGGGGGACTGGCTCACCCGTCTGGCAGGCGGGGGCCATGGATTCCGCGCGCGACGCCGTCACGCGCCCGCACCGCAGGGTGCCGGATTCAGCGCGGTGACGGCGGGCGTAGGGTCCAGAGGATGGAAGAGAAGTTGCACTGGCTGCCCGCGAGTGACCACACCGAACTCATCGCAGCCCCCGTGTCCGCCGCTCTCCACGGCGTCGAGGGCGATGTCACCGTGGCCGCGATCGACCCCGCCCTCTCTGACACGGCCGAGTTCTGCGACAGGTACGGCTGGACCCTCGAAGCCTCGGCCAACTGCGTGATCGTCGTGGGCCGGCGCGGCGGTGAGGTGCGCTACGCGGCCTGCATGGTGCTGGCGACCATGCGCGCCGACGTCAACGGGGTGATCCGCAAGCGCCTCGACGTCCGCAAGTCGAGCTTCGCGCCGATGGCGGAGGCCGTGGAGCTCACCGGCATGGAGTACGGCGGCATCACCCCGATCGGGCTGCCCGCCGACTGGCCGATCCTGGTCGACTCCCGGGTGGCGGCGCACCCCCGGGTGGTCATCGGCAGTGGCGTGCGACGCTCCAAACTCGCCCTGCCCGGCGCCTCGCTCGCGGCGTTGAAGGGCGCGGAGGTCCTCGACCTGGCCAACTGAGACTTACGGGGTGGGCGACCGCAGAGAGGAGGCGGCTGGTGTGTACGGGGGCCGCGTGTCCGATTCGAGACCATGGGACGGGAAACCGATGAGCCCGCATCGCACGTTATACGAGATGGAATGTGGCTTCTTGGTGCATCTCTTGGGCGAGGATTAAGCCGGTATGGTGCTGCATGCCATGAACGATGACCGACTTGGCCCTTACCGGCTGCTCAGGCGGCTCGGCGAGGGCGGAATGGGTGTTGTCCACCTCGCGGTCGACCAGCAGGGCCGTCAGGTGGCGGTCAAGGTCCTGCGCGCAGAGGTCGCGGGCGACGCCGTCGCCAGGCGGCGGCTGTCTCGCGAGGTCGAGACCATGCGCCGGGTCCGCAGTGACTACATCGCCGAGGTGCTCGACGCCGACGTGACGGGTCATCGCCCCTACATCGTCACCCGCTACGTCGCCGGACGCTCCCTCGACGAGATCGTCAGGGACGACGGCCCGCTGGCGCTGCCCGCGCTCCTCGTGATCGCCCACGGCGTGGCGGCGGCGCTGTCGGCCGTGCACGCGGTCGGCGTGGTCCACCGCGACCTGAAGCCGGGCAACGTGCTCATCCTCGACGGCAAGCCGGTCCTCATCGACTTCGGCATCGCGCAGGCGGTCGACGCCACGCGGCTCACGCAGACCGGCATGTTCATCGGCACGCCCGGCTACCTCGCGCCCGAGATCATCGAAGGGCAGGAGGCCGGGCCCGAGGTCGACGTGCACGCCTGGGCGGGCACGATCCTCTACGCGGGCACCGGCCAGCCGCCGTTCGGCAAGGGCACGCTGGAGATGATCTTCTACAACATCACGGCGGGCAAGGCCGACGTGGCGGCGGCGCCGCAGGCGTTGCAGCCGCTGCTGAAGGCGGCCTTCCAGCGCGACCCGGCCAGGCGTCCCAAGGCGGCGGAGCTGGCCGAGCAGTCCGTCCGGCTGATGGCGGCGCCGGGGCGTGCCGTACCGGACGAGATCTCCACGGCCCCGGTGTCGGGGCCGGTCGAGCTGTCCACCCCGCTGGTACGGCAGCCGCCGTCCCCGCCGTCCCAGCCGTACGTCTCCCTCCTTCCCGGCCCGACCCCCCAGCCGACCGGCCCCCAGCAGGGCGGACAGCACTCGACCGGCCCTCAGTCCGGTGGACCTCACGGAACCGGCCCCCAGCAGGGCGGACAGCACTCGACCGGCCCTCAGTCCGGTGGACCTCACGGAACCGGCCCCCAGCAAGGCGGGCGGCACTCGACCGGCCCTCAGTCCGGTGGGCCCCACGGAACCGGTCCTCAGCAGGGCGGGCAGCCGGGTGGTCCGTACACCAATGGCCCCTATCCTGGTGCGCAGCCGTCGAGTGGCCCGTACCCGGGCGGTGCGCAGCACCCTCACCCGCCCTACCCTCACAGCGCCTACCCGCCGACGGCGCCCTCTCACCCTGGGCCCCCGGCTGCTCAGGCCGTCCCGCAGCACGGCGCGCACCCGCAGAGCGGTCCCCACAGCGCTCCCGATGGGGCTCCTTACGGCGGTTCCCACGGCGGGTCCGGCGGACAGTACGGCGCGCCGTCGCAGGCCCCCTACGGCTCAGGGCCGTACGGTGGGCAGGCCGCGCCCCCCTACCAGTACGGCGCCGACGGCAGCGACCGGTGGCCGACCAGGCGCGTCACCCCCGAGGAGCTCCGCCGCGTGCAGGACGGCGCCCAGAGCGCGCCCTGGCACGGCGGCGCGCAGTCCTGGTCCCAGCCCGGCGGCGACCACGAGGCCGACGTGCCCACCATGCGCGTACGTCCGGAGGCCCCGCCGCCGTACATCCCGGTCCAGGCCCCGCCGCAGCCGCTGCACGAGGGCCCGGCGGCCCGGCGCGACCCGTTCGCCCCCGACAGCCCGATGGCCCGGTCGGCGAAGCCCTCCAAGGCGTACGGCGTCGCCTGCGCCATGCTCCTGATCATCATGATCGTGCTGGGCGCCGTGGCGCCGGTCGTCGTGGCCGCCGTGGCCATCCCGTGCGCGATCCTGCTGCGCGCCGCCGACCTGGCACAGGCGCAGCTCGCGGCCAGGAGGCAGGCGGGCTCGGCGGCGCTCGACGTGATCCGGGTGCTGTCCGACCCCGTGGCGCTGGCCAGGTCGGCGGGCATCACGCTGGCGCTCGGCCTGTACGCGCTGATCCTCGGCCTGCCGGTGACGCTCCTGCTCTCCGTGGTGGCGGACATGGCTCCCGGTAACGCCCTGGCCTGGGGGGTTTCTGTGGCGATCTGGACCGTTTGCGCGGGCCCGGGAGTGGAGGGACCCGGGCGACAGATGCGCAGGACCCTCTCGTCCCTCGTACCCTCTAAGACAGCGGCAACGGTGACGGCCGGTGTCTGCGCGGTAGGCGCCGCGCTGTCACTGGTCCTGGCCGCCGCGACGTTCGGGGTCGACCCGGTGGTGGACTCCGTGTGGAGCCCGGCGACGGTCCGCGCCCTGACGTCGCAGCTGGCCGAACTCGACTCGGGGGGATGATGAGCACACAGGTGCCGGAGAGGCTCGGTCCGTATCGGCTGGTCAGGAAGATCGGCGAAGGCGGCATGGGCGTGGTCCACCTCGGCATCGACGCCGACGGCGGCCAGGTCGCCGTCAAGGTGCTGCATCCTCACGTCGCGGCCGACCTGAAGGCCCGCGACCGGCTGACGCGCGAGGTCGAGACCATGCGCCGGGTGCGCAGCCCCAACGTGGCCGAGGTGCTCGACGCCGAACTGGTGGGCGGGCAGCCCTACGTCGTGACCAGGTTCGCGCCGGGGCGCACGCTGGAGGACACCGTCCTCGGCGACGGGCCGTTGGAGGGGCGGCGGCTCATCAAGGTCATCCAGGGCCTGTGCCAGGCGCTGGTGGCGATCCACGCGGCGGAGGTCATCCACCGCGACTTCAAGCCCTCCAACGTGATGCTGATCGGCCACGAGCCACTGGTCATCGACTTCGGCATCGCGCACCTGGTCAACGCCACGCGGCTGACGCAGACCGGCATGTTCGTCGGCACCCCCGGCTACCTCGCCCCGGAGATCATCCGCGACTCGGAGATCACGCAGGCGGCCGACGTGCACGCGCTGGCCTCCACCGTCTTCTTCGCCGCCACGGGGGTGCCGCCGTTCGGCACGGGCACCTTCGAGGCGGTCTGCTTCAACATCATGGAAGGCCGGGCCCAGCTCGACAAGGCGCCGGCCTGGTTGCGCGGCTGGCTGAGCCGGGCGCTGCAGATCGACGCGGAGGCGCGGCCGAGCGCCCAGGAACTGCTGCGCATGGCGCGCAGGCTCGATCCGAGCAAGACCGTCTTCCACGAGGTGCCCACCGCCTCGCCCGCCTCGGCGGCGCCGCCCAACGGCACCCGGGTGCTGCCCGCCGGCGACGGCTACACCGACCTGCTGCCGCCGGTCGAGTACACCAAGCCGCCCCGGCGCTCCGAGCGCAAGCCGCCGCCCGCCCCGCGTATGGAGCAGCCGCCGCCGTACATCCCGGCGCCGCTGCCCCACGCCGACCGGCCGCTGCCGCACACCGACAGGCGGGTGGCGGGCTATCCGACGCCGCCGCAGGTCAGGCCGCAGAGCGCGCCGGAGACGCGGCCCCGGGCGTACACACCGCCGGGGGAGCGCAAGCGGTTCGTGGTGGGCTCGCAGCTCATCGGCGCGCTGCTGCTGGTGGCGCTGGTGTCGTTCACGGTGATGATGCCGGTGGCGATCGGCGTGGCCGCCATCGCCGTCGCGGTGGTCCTGAGGGTCGGCGAGTACCTGTTCGGCGACATGGTCGACCGGCGCCGGGCGCGTGGCGGCGGCAGTTCGGCCGACCCGCTGCTCGCGGTCGTCGGCACGCCGTGGGCGCTGGTGAAGTCGGCGCTGGTCACGCTCGTGCACGTGCCGCTGTGCCTGGCGTTCGCCGCCTGTGTGTGGGGCATCCTGCACTGGGGCGCCAAGATGGACGTCAACCCGTCGGCCGCCTGGGCGGCGGGCGCCTTCACGGCGGGCCTGTTCTTCCTGCCGGGCGGCGGGGCGCCGCGCAAGGCCGTCACCCGCAGCCTGACCGGCGTGTTGCGGACGCCGAGCGTGGCGCTGGTCGCCGCGTTCATCGCGGGCACCGTGGCGGTGCTGGCCCTGATGCTCGCCTTCGACCAGCCCACGGACTGGGCACCGTGGCGGGCGCCGGAGAAGGTCATCGAGGACCTCTCCCGCGATGCGAGAGAGAGCGTGATCGGCCTGACGACCGGCCTGATCGGCGACCTGTTGAAGGAGGTCGGGCTCGGCTTCCTGTCGCCTTGGTCACCCTGACGTGTCCAGGCGCACTCACGGGGGGAGAAGAGGGGTATGAGCGAGCAGCTAGGCCCGTACCGCCTGCTGTCCAGGCTCGGGGCGGGCGGGTTCGGCGAGGTGCATCTCGCGCTCGACGCCGAGGGCCGTACGGTGGCCGTCAAGATCCTCCATCCCCACGTGGCGGCCGACGCGGCCGCCCTGGCCCGCTTGGCGCGCGAGGTCGAGACCATGCGGCGGGTGACCGGCCCGCACGTCGCCGAACTCCTCGACGCCTCCCTCGACGCCGAGCGGCCCTATCTGGTGACCCGGTACGTCCAGGGACGCCCGCTGAGCGCGATCACCTCGCCGGTGGCCGACCTGCGGCTGCTGGCCGCCGGATTAGCCGCCGCGCTCGCCTCCGTCCACGCGGCCGGGGTGATCCACCGCGACCTCAAGCCCGCCAACGTCATGATGGCCGACGGCGAGCCCGTGGTGATCGACTTCGGCATCGCCTACGCGCTCGACTCCCTGTCGGTCACCGCGTCGGGCGCGGTCATCGGCACCCCCGGCTATCTCGCCCCCGAACTCCTCGAAGGCGGTGAGGCGGGGGCGGAGGCCGATGTCTTCTCCTTCGGCGCCACGCTCGCGTACGCGGCCACGGGGCGGCAACCGTACGGGGAGGGGCCGGCCTCCGCCGTCGCCTACCGGGTGGTCCACCACGAGCCCGACCTGGACGGCGTGCCGGAGTGGCTGGCTCCGCTCCTGCGCGAGTGCCTGGCGGCCGATCCGGCGGCCCGCCCCACGGCGGCGGACGTCGTCGCCGCGCTCGGCGGTGCGGCGGCAGGCCGTCCCAAGCGGTCCTTCCTGCGGGCCGCGCCGGTGCCGGACCCGCGTGATCCGGTCACCCGGGAGTGGCGGCCGGGGACCCGGCCGGCCGAGGTGGAGAAGGTCCGGCACCGCGAGAAGGTGCGCAGGCGCTGGCTGATCGGCGCGAGCCTGTTCGTCTCGCTGCTGGCGGCGGCGGCCCAAGGGCCGCTGCCCGAGGTCTCGCTGTTCCTGTTGTCCGGCTTCGCGCTCGCGGTGCTGGCCGACGCCGGGGTGGCGGCGTTCACCCGCAGCGAGGTCATGGTCCGCCGGATCGTGGCCGACCTGTCGGGCATCGCGGGGGCGGTCGCGCTGTGGTTCGGGCTGAGCACCTTCTTCAGCCCGTTCACGCTGGCCTTGTTCGGGGTGACGGCGCTGGTGGTGGGGGTCGTCTTCCTGATGTCGGCCTGAGGGGACGCTTCCGGAACAAAGTTCGGTATGGTGGGGATGTCCGTGAGTTTGCCCTGAAGCTACTCATGGGTAACATGACGCTCGGGGGTCAGCGCCGACCCGGGATGGGCCCGGCCGCAGGCACCTGGCAGTCTGGACACCGCACGAGCTCTTACCGAGCTTTCCGGCGAACACGGGAGGTCGGCCACCGGCCATGAACATCGTCGTCTGCGTGAAGCAGGTTCCCGACACGGCGACCGAGCGCAAGCTGCGGTCCGATGACAAGACGCTCGACCGTGACGCCGCCGACGGCGTGGTGAACGAGCTGGACGAATACGCGGTCGAGGAGGCCCTGAAGCTCAAGGAGGCCCACGGCGGTGAGGTCACCGTCCTCACCATGGGCCCCGGCAAGGCCACCGAGACCATCCGCAAGGCCCTGGCCATGGGCGCCGACAAGGCGGTCCACCTGACCGACGACGCGTTGCACGGCTCGGACGCGCTGTCCACGTCGTACGCGATGGCGCAGGCACTGAAGAAGATCGGCTTCGACCTGGTCATCCTCGGCTCCGAGTCCACCGACGCGCGCACCGGCGTGCTGCCCGCGATGCTGGCCGAACGGCTCGGCGCCCCGCAGCTCACGCTGGCCAACAAGGTCGACATCGAGGGCTCCTCGATCACGATCCAGCGGCTCACCGACTACGGCTACGACCGGGTCGAGGCCACGTTGCCCGCCGTCGTCTCGGTGGTCGAGAAGATCAACGAGCCGCGCTACCCGTCCTTCAAGGGCATCATGGCGGCCAAGAAGAAGCCGGTCGAGACCCTCGGCGTGGCCGACGTCTCCGCCGATGGCGCGCTGGTCGGCCTCGGCGCCGCCTGGTCCGAGGTGGTCGACTTCGCGGCCGCTCCGCCGCGCGCGGCCGGGACGATCGTCAAGGACGAGGGGGACGGCGGCGCCAAGGCCGCGGACTTCCTCGCGTCGAAGAAGTTCATCTGAGAACGGGGGTTTTGCTGATATGTCGGAAATTCTCGTTCTGGTCGAGCAGGTCGACGGCGAGGTCAAGAAGGTCACCCTCGAACTCCTGACGCTGGCCAAGTCCCTGGGTGAGCCGTCGGCCGTCTGGGCGGGTCCCGGCCTGTCCGACGCGGCCGCCGCCAAACTGGCCGAGTACGGCGCCGACAAGGTCTACAACGCCGCCGCCCAGGAGGTCGTCGACTACGTCGTGGCGCCCAAGGCCGAACTGCTGGCGCAGCTCGTGGCCGACAAGTCGCCCGCCGCCGTCCTCGTCGCCGCCACGGCCGAGGGCAAGGAGGTCGCCGGGCGCCTGGCGGTCAAGACCGACTCCGGCGTCATCACCGACGCCGTCGGCGTCGGCGAGGGCTTCGTCGCCGACCAGTCCATCTTCGGCGGCGGCGTCAACGTGCGCTCGAAGGTGGCCAAGGGCACCCCGATCATCGCCGTCCGCCCCAACTCGACGCCCCCCGCCCCCAACGCGGGCGCGGGCGCCGTCGAGGAGGTCGCGGTCGCGCTGAGCGAGGCCGCGAAGGCGGCCCGCGTGGTCGAGCGGGTCAAGCAGGAGAAGGGCGCGCGCCCCGAACTGGCCGAGGCCGCGATCGTGGTCTCCGGCGGGCGCGGCGTGGGCTCGGCCGAGAACTTCTCGGTCATCGAGGGCCTGGCCGACGCCCTGGGCGCGGCCGTGGGCGCCTCCCGCGCCGCCACGGACGCGGGCTGGTACCCCCACCAGTTCCAGGTCGGGCAGACGGGCAAGACGGTCTCACCGCAGCTCTACATCGCGGCGGGCATCTCCGGTGCGATCCAGCACCGGGCGGGCATGCAGACCGCGAAGACCATCGTCGCGATCAACAAGGACCCCGAGGCCCCGATCTTCGAGCTCGCCGACTACGGCGTCGTGGGCGACCTGCACCAGGTCGTCCCCCAGCTCACCGAGGAGATCGACAAGCGCAAGTAGCGCACCCGTGAAGGGCCCGGCGCGCGCCGGGCCCTTCACGTTTCCCAGGGTGAGCGGCCCGGGTTCTGCAGGGAGGACTCTGCGCCGAGTCTCTCGCCCTTGGGGGCCGGGTCCTTCGCGTCTCCGCGGGCTGAAGCGGTTTCGAACGCCGTGTCCGGCTACTTCGGGCAGCCGCTCAGGCCGGTCTCGTAGAGGTCGGCCAAGGCTTGGCCCCGGCCCTTCTCCGGAGCGGCCATCAGTTCGACCTCGCCGGGCCCCAGTGCCAGGGCGTCGGCCACCCACCAGCTCTCCGGGACCTGCCCGGCCTTTCCCTTCTGTTCGGCGGGGCGGGCGGTCACGTCCGAGATCCCGCGCTCGGCCAGTTCGGCGCGCACCTGTGCGACGGTCATCTCACGGAACGGCACGCACGCGAGGACCTCGCCGCGCGCGCCCACCCAGCCACCGGCCACGTATCGCTCACCGGGCTTCGCCGGTCTGCCCAGCGTCACCTCCTGTCCGCCCGGGTAGCCGGAGGGGACCAGGAGGGTGACCGCGCAGGTGCCCCAGCCGTCGGGGCATTCCTTCTGTTCCACGGGCCGCACGGATCGCGCCGGATCCGGTCCGTCGACGCTGGGGAAGGCGACGGAGATGATCTCCCCGATCCGGGTGGGGGAGGCGGGTTCGATCGTCAGCCCCAGGTCGATGCCGCGTTCCCGGAACTCCTGCCGGTACTTCGCCGGGTCGGCGTACATGTCCGTGACCTTGACCAGATAGTCGTCGCCGGAACGCCGGAACTCCAGCGCGCTCGCCGTCGTCGGAGGCGCCACCAGCACGGCGAGCAGCGCTCCCGCCGCCGCCGTCGCGGCGGCCAGCGCCAGAGGCCGCCGCCGCCACCTTCGGCGGCGCTCGGGCTCGAAGGCGGTGATCCGGTCCCTGAGGTCGCGGGCGCCCGGCCCCTGTGCGGGCGCGTCGGGCATGGGGTCGGCGGCCTTGATCAACTGGTCGAGTTCGCGCATGGCTCCTCCAACGTCGTCATGGGGTGCGGGCCGAGGGCGGTGGCCAGCCGTTTGCGGGCCCGGTGGAGGCGGATACGGGCGGCGGTCGCCGTACAGCCGAGGACCTTGCCGATCTCGCGGCCGTTCAGGCCCTCCCACACGGCCAGCGCCAGCACCTCCCTGTCGGTCTCCGGCAGCGCGTCGAAGGCGGCGCGGACGTGGTCGAGTCCCGTGGGAGAGGGCGGGCGGGCGGCGGCCAGGTCCTGGCGGAGGCGGTCGCCGAGGTCCGAGCGGCGGGCGGCGCCCCTGCGCTGGTTGGCGAGGACGCGGCGGGCGACGCCGTACAGCCACAGCAGGGCGCCCTCGCTCTCCGGTACGTCGTGCAGGCGCCGCCACGCCGTCAGGAACGTCTCCGAGATCGCGTCCGCCGCGTCCTCCGGCGTGGCCGTGCGTCGGACGGCGTACTGGTGGATCAGCGGATAGTACGCGTCATAGATCGCCTCGAAGCGATCCCGGTGCGTCACAGATGGTCTCCTCCGCCGTGGTTTGCTGGACACTCCGGTAGATGTCCGGCAGACCGTGCGGGTGTTTCACCCCAGAGCCTCTCGGAGGCTTTCCGCCAGTGCGCGGCCCTCCTGCGGCGTCCAGGAGAGGATGCCGTTCTCCGCCATCAGCGCGTGGTACTGCTGTCTGTCGTACGGTGTGCCCGGCGGCAGCGGCGCGATGTGCCAGTGCAGATGGGAGTTGCCCTGCTGGCTGCCGAGGCTCAGCAGGTAGGTCCGCTCGGAGGGGACCGTCGCCTCGACCGCCAGCGCCACCCGGCGTACCAGGCGCATGAGCGCGAGATAGGCGTCCTCGTCCAGGTCGCGGACGGCGTGCTCGACGTGCTCCTTGGGGCATACCAGGACGTATCCCCACAGGGTGGCGTAGCGGGCGAGGAAGGCGATGTGGTGCTCGTCCTCGTAGAAGACCTCCTCCACGTCGTGGGCGGGGTCTCCGGCGACGATCGCGCAGACGAAGCAGGGGCCGTTGAGGCTGCGCTCGGTGTAGGCGGCCAGGTCGAAGGAATCTGCGTCCATCGGCCGAGAATGACAGAAACGGGGCGGGCCTGAACGATGTCAGGCCCGCCCCGTTCCTGCGGCCAGTCTCAGTGGCGGGTTCCAGTGGCGGGTCACGCCGGGAGCAGTTCCCGCTCGTCGTCGCGGGCGACGGCGGCCGACGCCGTCTGGTGCTGCCTCGGCAGGAACCTGGCGGAGATCGCGATCAGCACGCCGAGCACGACGGCCAGGCCGAGCGCGGTGCGCAGCGAGGTGAAGTCCGACACGAAGCCGATCACCACGGGGCCGAGCAGCAGTCCCGCGTACCCCATCGCGCCCGCCTGGGCGATGGCCGGGCCGGGGTTGTCGGTGGACGTACCGGCCAGTGACATCGTCAGCGGGGCGATGGTGGCCACGCCGAGTCCGACGAAGAACATCGCGGAGACCGCCACCAGCGGCGAGGACACGGTCAGTACGACGGTGAAGAAGGCGGCGGTGGCGAGACCCGACACCGTCATGATTCCCTTCACCCCGAACCGGACCCGCAGCCGGTCACCGGTGAGCCGGGCCAGCAGCATGCCGGCCTCGAAGATCGGGTAGCCCAGCGCGGCCAGCGCCTCCGGGGCGCCGAGCGAGTTGCGCAGGTAGAGGCCGTTCCAGTCGGCGACGGTGCCCTCGACCATGAAGGCGAAGAACATCATCGCGCCGAGCAGGTACACGACCGGCGGCATCCGGCGGCGCCCGGCGTTGTCGGCGGAGGCTGCGGCGGGGGTGTCGGGCAGGTAGGTGCGGCCGATGACGAACATCACCGGCAGCGCGGCCAGCGCCACGATCGTCAGGTTGGCGGTCAGCGACAGCCCCATCGCGATCGACAGCGAGCCGAACAGCCCGGCGCCCATCGCGCCCACGCACCAGCCGGCGTGCAGGCCGTTCATCAGCGGGCGGCCGTACCTCTTCTCGACCGTCGCGCCCTGGGCGTTCATGGCCACGTCGACGGCGCCGAAGGCCATGCCGAACAGGGCCGCCGTCACCATGAGCAGCGGCACGCTCGGTGCGAAGGCCAGCCCGAGCAGCGACAGCGCGGTCAGCGGCCCGGCCACGCGCAGCACGGTCCTGCTGCCCGCCCGGTTCATGAGACCGCGCATGGACTGCATCGTGACCAGCGCGCCCAGTCCCCACGCGAGCAGGAGCCCGCCGACCGCGGCCTCCGACAGGCCGAGCTTGTCGGTCAGCGAGGGGATGCGGACGGTCATGGTGCCGACCATCAGGCCGGCAAGGACGAAGGTGAGGATCGCCCCGAAACGGGCAGTCCTCAGGTCGCGGGTCATCGGCGGGGTCCTTTCAAAGCGGGTTCATACGGGAGTTTCAGGGCGCGTCTGAGCCGGGGTGTGTGATCAGAAGTGGGGTGTGGGCGTCCGTGGCGGGCGCGGTCTGAGCGTGCGGCTCCGGGCAACACGCCGCGCGTTGTCGGCATTCGGGGTGCCTGGTGCGCGCATGAAGAAGGGGCACGGCCGGGCGGCCGTACCCCTCGGTGACGCGGAGGGGTCAGAGGAGCGCCGTCAGGCGCTTCTCCAGTGCCTGCAGTTCGGCCTCCGAATGCAGGTCGGGGTCATGGCTGGCCACGTCCCACAGGCCCTCGCAGGCCAGGCGGACGATCTGGGCGGCCACCGGGTCGGGCTCGTCGTCGAGCGCCTCGGTGTGCCAGCGTTTCATCGCCTCGCGCACCGGCGCGAGCAGGAACATGTTGCCGGAGGAACCGGTGACCACGGCCCATCGTCGCAGCCTGCCGGTGCGGATGGCGGTCATGGTGGCGCCCAGGTACCTTCGGGTGTAGGTGCCGTGCGGTTGCTCGGCCACGAGTTCGTCGAAGTCGGTGATGAGCCGTTCGGCCATCGCCTTGATCAACGCGTCCTTGGTGCTGAAGTGGTAGAGCAGGCCGCCCTTGCTGACGCCCGCGCGCTCGGCCACCGCGGCCAGGGTGAGCGCGTCGGACCCCTGGTCGCACAGCAGACCCTCGGCGGCGTCCAACAGCTCATCCCTACGCATACCTGACACTGTACCGTCCGGACGGTACAGTTGCAAACGGGATACCCTTACCGCGTGACCAGACCGTCGGCCTACCTTGATCACGCGGCGACCACGCCCATGCTGCCCGAGGCCGTCGCGGCCATGACGGAGCAGCTCGGACGCGTGGGAAACGCCTCGTCGCTGCACACCGCCGGGCGCCGTACGCGCCGGGTGGTCGAAGAGTCGCGCGAGAGCATCGCGGATGCCCTCGGCGCCCGTCCCAGCGAGGTCGTCTTCACCTCGGGCGGCACCGAGGCCGACAACCTCGCGGTCAAGGGCCTCTACTGGTCGCGCGGGCCCGCCCGGCGGGTGCTCGTCAGCGCGATCGAGCACCACGCGGTCCTCGACCCCGCCCACTGGCTCCAGCGCGACCAGGGCGCCGACGTCCGCCTGCTGCCGGTCGACCACCAGGGCAGGGTGCGGCCGGAGGTCCTCGCCGAGGAACTCGGCCGCGACCCCGGCGGCGTCGCGCTGGTCAGCGTGATGTGGGCCAACAACGAGGTCGGCACCGTCCAGCCCGTCGCAGAACTGGCCGCCCTCGCCCGCGCGGCCGGTGTCCCCTTCCACACCGACGCGGTGCAGGCGGTCGGCCACCTGCCCGTCTCCTTCGCGGGCTCCGGCGTCGACGCGCTCTCCCTCACCGGCCACAAGATCGGCGGGCCCATCGGGGTCGGCGCGCTGCTGCTCGGCCGGGGCCTCACGCCGGTCTCCGTCGTGCACGGCGGCGGCCAGGAGCGCGACGTGCGCTCCGGCACCCTCGACGCACCCGCCATCGCGGGGCTCGCCGCCGCCGTCCGCGTCGCGGTCGCCCACCGCGAGCACGAGGCCGCCCGGGTCGCGGCCCTGCGCGACGACCTCGTCCACCGGGTACGGCAGGCGGTCCCCGACGCCGTCCTCAACGGCGACCCCGACCACCGGCTGCCGGGCAACGCCCACTTCTCCTTCCCCGGCTGCGAGGGCGACGCGCTGCTGATGCTCCTCGACGCCAAGGGCGTGGAGTGCTCGACCGGGTCCGCCTGCTCGGCCGGGGTGTCCCAGCCGTCGCACGTGCTGCTGGCGATGGGCGCCGACGCCGACACGGCGCGCGGCTCCCTCCGCTTCACCCTGGGCCACACCTCCACGGGCGAGGACGTCGACCGCCTGATCGAAGCCCTCCCCGCCGTGGTCGAGCGGGCCCGCAGGGCGGGCCTGAGCTGACTTTCGGCCACCCGGCCGCTCTCGGGGTGTGACAAAGGGCGGCCCGCCGCGCTCTCGGGCGTATAAAGGGAGGACCGCTACCCGCTCAGCTCAGGAACGGTGCGACGGAGACCCACCCCGGGTCGGCGGAGACCTCCACGCCGGCGTCCGCCCAGCCGTCGGCGACCTCGCGCGCGACCAGTGCGCCCCTGCCCGCCGGGTCGGCGTACACGTGGACGACCCGGCGGCCCTCCGCGCTCAGGTGCGCGGCCAACAATGCCTCCGTGTACGGCTCGGCCAGCCGCGCCGTCAGCCGCTCCTCGAACTCGCGCAGCGCCTCCAGCGAGTCGCCCTGCGGCAGCCCGTTCTCGTCACGGTCGGAGTAGGGCAGCGTGATCTCCACGTGCTGGTCGTAGAGCGGGTAGTCGACCGGCCGCAGCGGATAGCGGGCCGCCGCCACCAGCGACGCGCCCCCGGCCGTCACACCTTCGAGCAGCGCCCACTGCTCCTCGTCGAAGCCCGAGGCGATGTCGTCGACCACGGCCCGAAGGTGCGCCGAGGCCACCGCGTCGATCGGCGGGAACGTCGCCGCCGTGATCTCACCCACCCAGCGGGCCACGTCGTCCTCGCCGAGCAGCCGGTCGAGCGCCAGCAGCGTGGCGTCCATGCGGGCCTCGTCGTCGAGGTCGCCGAAGATCGGGTGGTAGGCGGCCACGTCGATGCGCGCGGAACCGCGCGGCACCCGCAGCCCCAGCGTGAGCTGCTCCAGCGCGAACTCCCTGCCCGCGATCTCCACCGTCAGCTCGCTCGCCAGCGGGCTGGCTTCCCGCGTCGGCCGGAACTCCCACAGCAGGTCGGACGGCGGCGCCGCCTTGGCCCACCGATGCGCGAGCGGGCGCAGCTCGGCGTCGCCCGCCGCCGTCACCACGAGCGCGTGGGCGGCCTCGCGGCCCGGCGCGATCTCGTGGACCAGATCGGGATCGAGCCGCGACACGGCGGGCGCGAGCGCCTCGGCCAGCCCGGCGGTGTCGCCGGCCGCGACGAGCGCGTCGAGCTTCGGCCTGGTCTCCTCCCACCACGCCCAGAAGGCGGGGATCCGGTCGGCAGGTTCGTGGGGCTGGTCGTCCTTGCGCCCGAACAGTCGCATAGCCCGTCATTCTCGCAGAGCCCGGGGGTACTCGCTCCGGACGCCCGGGTAGTCTGGGACGGTCATGGGACTTCGTGTGCTTGCCGCCATGTCGGGCGGCGTCGACTCCGCAGTGGCCGCCGCTCGCATCGCCGAGGCCGGTCACGATGTCACCGGCGTGCATCTGGCGCTGTCGGCCAATCCGCAATCCCACCGCACGGGCGCCAGGGGCTGCTGCACGGTCGAGGACTCCCGCGACGCCCGCCGCGCCGCCGACGTGATCGGCATCCCGTTCTACATCTGGGACATGGCCGAGCGCTTCCAGCGCGACGTGGTCGAGGACTTCGTGGCCGAGTACGCCGCAGGCCGTACCCCCAACCCGTGCCTGCGCTGCAACGAGAAGATCAAGTTCGCGGCGGTGCTCGACCGGGCGCTGGCCCTCGGCTTCGACGCGGTCGCCACCGGCCACCACGCGCGCCTGGCCGACGGCGTGCTGTCCAGGAGCGTCGACGCGGGCAAGGACCAGTCGTACGTGCTCGGCGTGCTCACCCGCGAGCAGCTCGGCCACGCGATCTTCCCGCTGGGCGGCTCCACCAAGGCCGAGGTGCGCGAGGAGGCCGCGCGGCGCGGGCTGACCGTGGCCGACAAGCCCGACAGCCACGACATCTGCTTCATCGCCGACGGCGACACCCGGGGCTTCCTGGCCGCCCGGCTCGGCGCCGAGCAGGGCGCGATCGTCGACCAGGAGGGCGCGGTCGTCGGCAGCCACCAGGGCGCCCACGGCTTCACCGTCGGCCAGCGCAAGGGCCTGCGCATCGACCGGCCCGCCGCCGACGGCCGCCCCCGTTACGTGCTGTCGATCGAGCCGGTGAGCAACACCGTGACGGTCGGGCCGCGCTCGGCGCTGGAGGTCACCACGGTGACGTGCGTGCGCCCGCTGTGGAACGGCCCGCAGGCGGCGCAGGGGCCGCTCACCGTGCAGCTTCGGGCCCACGGCGAGGTGTACGGCTGCGCCTACGAGAGCGCGGGCGACAACCTGGTCATCACCCTCGACCGGCCCGCCACGGGCGTGGCGGCGGGCCAGGCGGCGGTGTTGTACTCGGGCGACGTGGTGCTCGGCTCGGCCACCATCGCCTCCGCCGCCTGAACGACGCCGCCTGCCGCCCGGCGTGCCGCGCCCGCTACGGAAGAGTCACCGACTCGCCGATGGCCAGGCGACGCATGTCGGCGCCCTGCTTGTCCGACTCCATGCGCAGCCAGTTGTCCACGAGCGGCAGCGCGCGATCGTGGTAGAGCCCGTCGTGGGTCGAGTACGCGCGGCGCGGCCTGACCGTGCGCAGGTACTCCACGACCTCGGCGAGCTTCAGCCAGGGCGCGCCCGTCGGCACGAGCAGCGTGGGCACCTCCGCCTCCGGCACCGTCAGCGCGTCACCCGGATAGAAGACCTCGGAGTCCACCATGAATCCGACGTTCTGGATGATCGGCATGTCAGGGTGGACCCGCGCATGCCACTCGCCGACGGCCTCCACCGTGAACCCGGCCGAGGTGAAGGTGTCGCCGTGCCGTACGACGC
The DNA here is from genome assembly GCF_039525605.1 of Nonomuraea longicatena. Lineage (NCBI taxonomy): Bacteria > Bacillati > Actinomycetota > Actinomycetes > Streptosporangiales > Streptosporangiaceae > Nonomuraea > Nonomuraea longicatena. The sequence continues at coordinate 182,668 of NZ_BAAAHQ010000008.1, forward strand.
GGACCTCGACCGGCAGGTCGCCCAGCTCGTTCGCGACCGCCTCGCAGGTCCAGACCGGGAGGCCGGGCGGGGCCGTCCTGAGGCGTTCGACGTCGACGTGGTCGGGGTGCGCGTGGGTGACGAGTACCGCGTCGGCGCCGTCGAGCACCGGCCCCTCGGTGTAGACGCCGGGGTCGATGACCAGCGTCTTGCCGTCCTTCTCCAGCCGGACGCAGGCGTGGCCGTGTTTCGTCAGCTTCATGATCCCACGATAGACACGCTCCCGGGGGGCCCTAGGCTGGGCGCATGACTGCGTGGGAGGCGACCGGCATCGGGTCACACCCGGGTGAGGACCACCTGGAGGCGCTGCGGGTGGTGTTCGGCGAGGTGCCCGCTCTGCCGTACCTTCCCGAGCTGCCCGGGCGTGGCGTCGGCGCCGACATGATCGGGCGTACCGCCGCACTGCTGGTCGAGCTGCCCGTCGAGGTGCAGCCGTCCGGCTGGCGGCTCACCGACCGGCCGGGCCGCGACCACCGGCGCGCGGTCGATCATCTTCGGCGCGACCTCGACGGCCTGGAGGAGATCGGCCACGGGCACGTGGGGCCGGTCAAGGTGCAGGTCTGCGGCCCCTGGACGCTCGCGGGGGCGATCGAGCTGCGCCACGGCAACCTGATGCTCTCCGACCCGGGCGCCGTGCGCGACCTCACCGCCTCGCTCGCGCAGGGCGTCGCCGACCACGTCTCAGAGGTACGCCGCAGGCTCCCCGGCGCCACCGAGGTGGTGCTGCAGCTCGACGAGCCCGGCCTGCCCGGGGTGCTGGCGGGGACCGTTCCGACCGCCTCCGGGTTCGGCCGGCTGCCCGCCGTCGAGGAGTGGCGGGTCGAGGAGTCGCTGAAGGCGTTCGAGGCGCCGCTGGTCCACTGCTGCGCGCCGGGCGTGCCGTTCGCGCTGCTGCGCAGGGCCGGGGTGCGCGGGGTGAGCGTGGACGCCGCCCTGCTGCGCAGACGCGACGAGGAGGTCCTGGGCGAGGCCGTCGAGGCGGGGATGCGGTTCCTGCTGGGCGTCGTGCCGTCCGCCGACACGCGGCTGCCCGACGCCGGCGTGCTGGCCAGGCCCGCGAGCGAGCTGTGGCGGCGGCTCGGGTTCGCGCCCGGCGAACTTGCCGGGCAGGTCACGCTGACGCCCGCGTGCGGGCTGGCCGGAGCCTCGCCCGCCTACGCACGGGCGGCGCTTTCGGCCTGCCGCAAGGCCGCGCACGTGCTGCGCGACGACCCGACGAGCGGGATGGAACCCGGCGGGTAACGGCCGGCGCCCCTCACCTGGGCGGTAGCGTTCCCTCAGAACGCCGACCAGGGGAAGGGCCAGAGGAGATGAGCGCCGAGATCGAGGGCGTCCCGGTGGACGCGGTCGAGAGACACGCCGAGCTGAACGCGCTGGTCGCCGAGGCCCGTTACCGCTACTACGAGCTGGACCAGCCCACGGTCAGCGACGCCGAGTTCGACGGGTGGTTCACCGAGCTGCTGGCGCTGGAGGAGTCTCATCCGTCCCTGCGCGTGCCCGACTCGCAGACCCAGCAGATCGGGCCCGCCGCCACCGGCGGCGACTTCGCCAAGGTCGAGCACCTGGCCCGCATGGAGAGCCTCGACAACGCCTTCGACGGCGCCGCCCTGGCCGCCTGGCAGGTGCGGGCGGAGAAGCTGGCCGAGGGGGACGCCGGGCCGTACCTGTGCGAGCTGAAGATCGACGGGACCGCGATGGCGCTCATCTACCGCGACGGGCGGCTGGAGCGCGGCGCAACGCGCGGCGACGGACGCAGGGGCGACGACGTGACCGCCAACGTCCGCACGATCAGGGGCGTGCCGCACCGGCTGACCGGCGACGACCTTCCGTCGCTGGTGGAGGTCAGGGGCGAGGTCTACTTCCCGGTGGCGGAGTTCAAGGAGCTCAACGAGCAGCTCGTCGCCGAGGGCAAGCCGCCCTTCGCCAACCCGCGCAACGCGGCGGCGGGCTCGCTGCGGCAGAAGGACCCCAGGATCTCCGCGCAGCGGCCGCTGCGCCTGATCGTGCACGGCATCGGCGTGTGGGAGGGCGCGGCCGAGCCCCGGACGCAGTCGGAGGTCTACGACCGGTTGCGCGCCTTCGGCCTGCCGGTCAGCGACCTGTACCGGGTGGTGCCGGGCCTGCCGGGGATCGAGGAGTTCATCGAGTTCTACCGTGAGCACCGCCACGATCCCGCCTACGAGATCGACGGCGTCGTCGTGAAGATCGACGACTTCCGCACCCAGCGCGAGCTGGGCTCGACGGCGCGGGCGCCGCGCTGGGCCATCGCCTTCAAGTACCCGCCGGAGGAGGTCAACACCGAGTTGCTCGACATCCAGGTCGGCGTCGGGCGCACCGGGCGGGTGACGCCGTACGCGGTCATGGAGCCGGTGCAGGTCGCGGGCTCGACGGTGGAGCGGGCGACCCTCCACAACGCCGAGATCGTGAAGAAGAAGGGTGTGCTCATCGGCGACACCGTGGTGCTGCGCAAGGCGGGCGACGTGATCCCCGAGATCCTCGGCCCGGTGGTGGCGCTGCGCGACGGCACCGAGCGCGAGTTCGTGATGCCCACGCACTGCCCGGCCTGCGGCACCCCGCTCGCCTACGAGAAGGAGGGCGACGCCGACCTGCGCTGCCCCAACGGCAAGAGCTGCCCGACGCAGTTGCGCGAGCGCATCTTCAGCCTGGCCGGGCGCTACGCCTTCGACATCGAGGGCCTCGGCGAGGTCGCCGCGACCGCGCTCACCCAGCCGCTGTCGCCGCAGGAGCCCGCGCTGCGGACCGAGGCCGACCTGTTCGACCTCACGCTGGAGCGGCTGACGCCGATCCGCTCGATCGTGCGCGACCCCGACACCGGGCTGCCCAAGCCGGACGAGCGCACGGGGGCGCCGCAGAAGGTCGTCTCGCTGTTCTCCAACCAGAACGGCGAGCCGTCCGAGGCGGCGCTGAAGCTGCTGGACGAACTGGAGAAGGCCAAGGACGCCGAGCTGTGGCGGGTGCTGGTGGCGCTGTCCATTCGGCACATCGGGCCGCCCACGGCCCGCGCGCTGGCCACGGCGTTCCGCTCGATGGAGGCCGTCATGGCGGCCACGCAGGAGGAGCTCACCGCCGTGGACGGCATCGGCGACACGGTCGCGGCCACGGTCATGAACTGGTTCGCCGTCAACTGGCACCGGGAGATCGTCGAGCGCTGGCGGGCCTCGGGGGTGCGGATGGAGGACGCGCCGGCGCCGGAGAAGGGGCCGCAGACCCTCGAAGGGCTGACGTTCGTGGTGACCGGCACGCTGGCGGGCTTCACCCGCGACTCCGCCGCGCAGGCGATCACCGATCGCGGCGGCAAGGTCGCGAGTTCGGTGTCGAAGAAGACGGCCTTCGTGGTGGTGGGGGAGAACGCCGGGTCGAAGTATGACAAGGCGGTCGAGCTGAAGGTGCCGGTCCTCGACGCGGCCGGGTTCGCCGTGCTCCTGGAGTCCGGGCCGGAGGCCGCGGCGGAGGCTGCGCCGGCGCCGGAGGCATAGCTGGAGCGCCGAGATGTGAAAAAGTTTCTGGAGCGCCAGCCTCCATCGGCCCGATGACATGGTGAAAGACCCCCGAAGCCGCCGGGGAGGTCGGTGCGGATTGCGGGGGTATGTCGGAATGCCGACGTGACGGAACGTGCGCGATCGGTTTCGCGAAGTGGGGTGGAGGTCGTACCCTCCCATAGTGACCTAATGGGGGTTCTGTTACTCATGGCTGACCCAAACGACACCCGCGACATCGGTCCCCGGCCCGGCACGCCCCTGTGGGCCTTCCTCGCCGGAATCTCCGTGCTCGGCCTGACGGCGCTGGTCGTGGCGCTGCTCGGGCACGACCTCGTCGCGCTGGCCGAGCTCGCCCGCACCCCGCTGTTCTGGGTGCTCGCCGTCCTCGTCGTCCTGGGCGAGCTGCGGCCCGTGATGCTGTCGTCCGCGGCGTCGGTCGGCGGCACCCACCCCTCGACCATGTTCACCTTCGCCGTCCTGCTGCACCTCGGCCTGCCCACCGCCGTGCTCATGCAGGTCGTCGCCGTGGTCATGAACGGGATCGTCACCCGCAAGTCGTGGCACCGGGTGATCTTCAACGTCGCCCAGTCCACGCTCGCGCTCACCGCCTCCGCCGCGGTGCTCGGCCTGTTCGGGGTCGCGCCGAGCCCGGCCGCCCCCTGGGTTCCCTCCGGCGCCGACCTGCTCGCCATCGCGCTGGCCGGTGTCGCCTACTTCGTCGTACGGGCGTTGCTCGTGTGCGGCGCCGTCGCCCTGCACGAGCGCCGTTCCATGCTGCGGGTCCTGCGCGCCACCTCGGGCCCGCAGGCCCTCGTCTACAGCGCACTGCTCGGCCTGGCGCCGCTCGTCGTGGTCGTCATGAACCACTCGCCCGGCCTGGTGCCGATGTTCGTCGCCCCGCTCGCCGCCGTCTACTTCACCGCCACGCTGTCCATGCGCCGCGACCACCAGGCCATGCACGACGAACTGACCGGCCTGCCCAACCGCAAGCTGCTCAGCGTCAGCACCGAAGAAGCGCTGGCCGAGGCCCGCGACGGCGAGCGCGTCGGGTTCTTCCTGCTCGACCTGCACGGCCTCAAGCAGGTCAACGACACGCTCGGCCACCCCGTCGGCGACCGCCTGCTCCAGCTCATGGCCCACCGCCTCACCCACTCCGTACGGCCCGGCGACGTCGTCGCCCGCCTCGGCGGGGACGAGTTCGCCGTCCTCCTGCCCAAGATCAGGGACGTCCAAGCCGCCCGCGAGGTCGCCGCCCGTCTCCGGGTCGCCCTCACCGAGTCCGTACGCCTGGAGGGCATGTCGTTCGACCTCGACGGCGCCGTCGGCATCGCCCTCTACCCCGACCACGCCCCCGACTTCGAACTGCTGCTGCAGCGCGCCGACGTCGCCATGTACCAGGCCAAGGAGGCCCGTACCGGCGTCGAGCTCTACCAGGCGGACAAAGACCGCAACTCGCCCGAACGTCTCGGCCTGTTCGGCGAGCTGCGCCGCGCGCTCGAAAGCGGCCAGCTCGACCTGCACTACCAGCCCAAGGTCGACCTGGAGGACGGCCGTGTGATCGGCATGGAGGCGCTGCTGCGCTGGGACCACCCGACGCGCGGCCGGATCCCGCCCGCCGAGTTCATCCCGCTGGCCGAGCAGTCCTACCTGATGCGCCAGCTCACCGAGTACGTCATCGACCGCGCGCTGGCCCAGGCCGCCCGCTGGTGGCACCTCGGGTTGCGCGTGCAGCTGGCCGTCAACATCTCGGCCCGCGACCTGCTCGACTCGGCGTTGCCCGACCAGCTCGCCGTCGGCCTGGCCCGCTACCGTCTGCCTCCGGTGGCCATCCAGCTGGAGGTCACCGAGCGGGTGCTGACGGGGGAGCAGGCCCACGAGACCATCAGGGCCCTCGCCGTGCTGGGCGTGCCGCTGAGCCTCGACGACTTCGGCACCGGCTACTCCTCGCTGATCCGGCTGCAGCGCCTGGTCGTGTCGGAGGTCAAGATCGACGCCTCCTTCGTCACCCGCATCGGCGAGTCCGCCGACGACGAGCGCATCGTCCGCTCCATCGTCGACCTGGTGCGTTCGCTGGGGCTGCGCTCGGTCGCCGAGGGCGTCGAGTCCGAGGACATCGCCGCCCGGCTGCGCGCCATGGGCTGCGATCTCGGGCAGGGCTGGTTCTACTCCGAGCCGATGCCGTCCCCGGAGGCCACGGCCTGGCTCGGTGAGCGGTGCGCGCCCGAGCTGGCGGAGGCCACGCAGACGGCCTGACCCCAGGTTGCCGGGTGGGGGCGGGCCGCAGGCCCCCTAGGATGGCAGTGTCCAAAACTCCATCCAGAAACGGGTTCAACGACTCATGTCCGCCATAACCCGCGACGAGGTCGCCCACCTGGCCCGACTGTCCAGGATGGCGCTGTCCGACGACGAACTCGACCACTACGCCACCCAGCTCGATGCCATCATCGAGGCTGTCGCGAAGGTCGCCGAGGTCGCCGCCGAGGACGTGCCACCTTCCTCGCACGCGCTCCCGCTGACCAACGTCTTCCGCGCCGACGAGGTGCGCCAGTCCCTGACGCCCGAGCAAGCCCTGGCCGGGGCCCCGGCCGTCGAGGACGACCGCTTCCGCGTTCCGCGCATCCTGGGAGAGGAAGCATGAGTCTCACCCGTAAGTCCGCGGCCGAACTCGGCGCCCTGATCGCGGCGGGCGAGACCACCGCCGTCGAGGTCGCCCAGGCCCACCTCGACCGGATGGCCGAGGTCGAGCCCAAGGTCAACGCGTTCCTCCACATCGACGCCGAGACGACCCTCGCGCAGGCCCGCGCCGTCGACGCCCGCCTCGCCGCAGGCGAGAAGCTCGGCCCGCTCGCCGGTGTGCCGATCGCGCACAAGGACATCTTCTCCACCCACGACATGCCGACCACGGCCGCCTCGAAGATCCTCGAAGGCTGGCGGCCGCCGTTCGACGCCACCGTCACCGCACGCCTGCGCGCGGCCGGGCTGGTCATCCTCGGCAAGACCAACCTCGACGAGTTCGCGATGGGCTCTTCCACCGAGAACTCCGCCTTCGGCGAATCCCACAACCCGTGGGACCTCACCCGCACCCCCGGCGGCTCCTCCGGCGGCTCGTCGGCGGCCGTCGCCGCCTACGAGGCCCCGCTGTCCACCGGCACCGACACCGGCGGCTCCATCCGCCAGCCCGCCGCCGTCACCGGCATCGTCGGCATGAAGCCGACCTACGGCGGCTCCTCGCGGTACGGCGTCATCGCCTTCGCCAGCTCGCTCGACACGCCCGGCCCGTTCGCGCGCAACGTGCTCGACACCGCGCTGCTGCACGAGGTCTTCTCCGGCCACGACCCGATGGACTCCACCTCCATCGACGCGCCGGTGCCGTCCGTGGTCGAGGCCGCGCGCCACGGCGACGTCCAGGGCATGCGCATCGGCGTCGTCAAGGAGTTCGCGGGCGAGGGCTACCAGCAGGGCGTGCTCAACCGCTTCCACGAGGCGGTCGCGCTGCTGGAGTCGCTGGGCGCCAAGGTCGTCGAGGTCTCCTGCCCGACGTTCACCACCGCGCTGCCCGCCTACTACCTCATCGCGCCGTCCGAGGCCTCCTCCAACCTGGCCCGCTTCGATGCCATGCGCTACGGCCTGCGCGTCGGCGACGACGGCACCCGCAGCGCCGAGGAGGTCATGGCGCTGACCCGGGCCGCCGGATTCGGCCCCGAGGTCAAGCGCCGCGTCATGCTCGGCACGTACGCGCTGTCGAGCGGCTACTACGACGCCTACTACGGCCAGGCCCAGAAGGTGCGCACGCTCATCACACGCGACTTCGAGGCCGCCTACCAGCAGGTCGACGTCCTCATCTCGCCGACCACGCCGACCACGGCGTTCAAACTGGGCGAGCGCACCGGCGACCCGATGGCGATGTACCTCGCCGACCTGTGCACGATCCCGTCCAACCTCACGGGCAACGCGGCCATCTCGGTGCCGTGCGGACTCGCCGACGAGGACAACCTGCCGGTCGGCCTGCAGATCATGGCCCCGGTGCTCGGCGACGACCGCTGCTACCGCGTGGCCTCGGCCGTGGAACAGGCCCTGGAGAGCCGCTGGGGCGGCCCGCTGCTGAAGGAGGCTCCGGCGCTGTGAGCACGATCCCATTCGACGAGGCACTCGGCCGATACGAGCCGGTCCTCGGCCTGGAGACGCATGTCGAACTCGGCACCGCCTCCAAGATGTTCTGCGGGTGCAAGACCACCTTCGGCGGCGCCCCCAACACCCAGGTCTGCCCGACCTGCCTGGCCCTGCCCGGCGCGCTGCCGGTGGCCAACGAGAAGGCGATCGAGTCGACGATCCGCATCGGCCTGGCGCTGAACTGCTCCATCGCCGAGTGGTGCCGCTTCGCCCGGAAGAACTACTTCTATCCGGACATGCCGAAGAACTACCAGATCTCGCAGTACGACGAGCCGCTCTGCTTCGACGGCCACATCGACGTCGAGGTCGAGGGCGAGATCGTCCGCATCGAGATCGAGCGGGTGCACCTGGAGGAGGACACCGGCAAGTCCACCCACATGGGTGGCGCGACCGGGCGCATCCACGGCGCCGACCACTCCATCGTCGACTACAACCGGGCGGGCATCCCGCTGGTCGAGATCGTCACCAAGCCGATCCCGGGCACCGACCGGCTCGCGCCCGAGGTGGCCAGGGCCTACGTCACCGAACTACGCGAGGTCATGCGGTCGCTCGGGGTCTCCGACGTACGCATGGAGGAAGGTTCCCTGCGCTGCGACGTCAACGTGTCGCTGATGCCGCGCGGCGGCAGCGAGTGGGGCACCCGCACCGAGACCAAGAACGTCAACTCGCTGCGCAGCGTCGAGCGTTCGGTGCGCTCGGAGATCGAGCGGCAGGCCGCGATCCTCGACGGCGGCGGCAAGATCGTCCAGGAGACCCGCCACTTCCACGAGGACACCGGCACCACCACCTCGGGCCGTTCCAAGGAGGAGGCGCAGGACTACCGCTACTTCCCCGAGCCCGACCTGGTGCCGATCGCGCCGGATCCGGCGTGGGTGGCCGAGCTGAAGTCCGAACTGCCCGAGCTGCCCTCGGTCAGGCGCAAGCGGCTGCAGGCCGAGTGGGGCGTGTCCGACCTCGACATGCAGGCCATGCACAACGCCGACGCCATCGACCTGGTCGAGGCGACGGTGACGGCGGGCGCACCGGCGGCCGACGCGCGCAAGTGGTGGATGGGCGAGCTGGCCCGGCGGGCCAACGAGTCCGGCACCGCGCTGGGCGACCTGCCGATCACCCCGTCCGACGTCGCGCGGGTGACCGCGCTGGTTTCCTCGGGGGCGCTCAACGACAAGCTGGCCAGGCAGGTGCTGGAGGGCGTCCTGGCCGGTGAGGGCACGCCGGACGAGGTCGTGGCGGCACGCGGGCTGCAGATCGTCAACGACGAGGGCGAGCTGACGGCGATCATCTCCCAGGTGCTCGCGGACAACGCGGACGTGGCGGAGAAGGTACGCTCCGGCAAGATCGCGGCGGTGGGCGCGCTGGTCGGCGGCGTCATGAAGGCCAGCCGAGGCAAGGCGGACGCGGGCCGCGCCCGCGAACTGATCCTGGAACAACTCGGCGTCAGCGAGTAGCTGTGGTGAAGCCCTGGGCCCCGACACCCAGGGCTTCACCCCTAAAGGCAAGGTCCTCGCGCGGCTCCCCTCATTGGGGCTTTCGCCCCAAACCCCGAGCGGGGGCCCCGGCCCCTGCACACCGAGTCCGTGATGGGATCGACGGTCACCGGGAGAGCGCGGGTCACAGCATGATTCAGGCGAATGGAGGGTCGGCTCAGGCCGCCTCGTCCTTGAGCTCGGGCGCTGGAGCCAGCCGTACGCGGCCGGGGTGAGCCTCCTCGTCGGGGAAAACCCACTTCCGGAATGCCCAGAAACGGAAGACCATGGCGATCAGCGTGCCGATGACCTGCGCGCTCACGAAGTCGGCGATCTCCTGGGTGGTCAGGCTCACCCCCGGGGTCTCCAGGAGGAACACGTACCGGGAGATCCACAGTGGCACGGCGCTGAGCACCAGGCCGACGCCACTGACCAGAAAGAACAGCGCCGCCTCGTGGTGGCGCTCGCGCCCGCCCCTGATCCGGAACGACCATTCACGGTTCAGCACGTAGGACACGATTGTCGCCACGAGCACCGCGATGACCTTCGCGGTCACCGGCTTCGGTTCCAGGACAGTCAGCTTCAGCCCGTAGAACACCGTGTTGTCCACCAGGAACGCCGCTCCACCCACCACCGTGAACTTCAGCAGCTCACGGTGCTTCAGCGCCAAGGCGAGCAGCGGTCCCGGCAATCTTGCGAGTACTGCGTTCGCTATTTCAAGCATTCCGATCTTCTCTACAGCTGGACACTCTGGTCTCAAGACTCACTGACACGGCCTTCCGGCTCCGGTGGCTGAGCCGCACTCGACTTGGTCTCGATCCACACTCACGCCACAGCCGAGCACTTCGCGGTGGAGCGCCCGTCGGAGACCGGACCGTTTCGGTGACCGGGTGCCACCCAGCGAGCTCAAGCCTGGACACGACGTTGGGATGAGCCCCCGCCGAAGCGGATGATCAATACCGAACAGAGCTGGAACGCTCGGGTGATGATATGGCTTCTCGCCACCGTCGGGCTCTCGCCGTGACGTCTCCACTCTTCTCCATGCGCTCTCGGTAGTGGACGGCTTCGCCGTGTGCGGGAATCGTTCGCGGGTGGACGGGCTGTTGCCGTCGGAGAAGAGAGAGTCGAGAACACACCGTCGTGGCAGAGGCGGACGTCGGTGTCGGCGTCTCTGAGTCTCCCCGGGGTTGTCACACACCCCTATGTTCCGTCGTGGTCATGGCCTTCCTTCCGGCCCTGCGTGAGGATCGAGGCATGCGATTGCTGATCCTCGGAGGCACCTGGTTTCTCGGTCGGGCGGTGGCCGAGCTAGCGATTGAGCGCGGCCACGACGTGACGACCTTCACCCGCGGCCGCTCCGGAACGGATGTCCCCGGCACCGTTCCGGTACGCGGAGACCGTACCAGTGGCACCGACCTGACCCGGCTCGCCGGCACCGGCTCGTGGGACGCCGTGGTGGATACCAGTGGCATGACTCCGGCCATGGTCGAGACGGCCGCTGTCTCCTTGGCCGAGGCCGTTGCCTTCTACGTCTTCACCTCGACGGTGAACGTCTTCCAGGGCTGGCCTCTCACCCCACTCGATGACGCTTCCCCACTGCGGGTCTACACCCCGGATGGCCCTGCGGGGGAGAGCGTCGCGGACAGATACGGTCGCGAGAAGGTCGGCGCCGAACAGGCGGTCACGCGCTCTTTCCCCGGCCGCGCCGCGCTGCTCCGCCCCGGAGTGATCGTCGGCCCGTACGAGTACGTCGGCCGGATCCCGTGGTGGTTGCGGCGGCTTGCTCGCGGTGGCCGCGTACTCGCCCCCGGAACCCCGGATCAGGCGATCCAGCCGATCGACGTGCGCGACGTCGCGACGTTCGCGCTGGACACCGCCGAGGAGCACCGTACCGGCTCATTCAACCTGGCGGCCCCGATCGGGTCCGCCACCTTCGGCGGGTTCCTCGGTGCCTGCAGGCAGGCCGTCGGCAGCGACGCCCACCTGGAGTGGGTCGAGCATGACTTCCTGATCCATCACAAGGTTCGCGAGTGGGTGGAGCTGCCGCTGTGGCGGCCGTACGCGGGGACGTGGGCACTGGACGCGGAACGCGCCCGAACTGCGGGCCTGACGTGTCGGCCACTGGCCACCAGCGTGGCCGACACGTGGACGTGGCTCACCGGGACGGGGCAACTCGTCGATCACGAACGCGCTGCAGAGCTGGGCATCGCGGCCGAGCGCGAAGCGGAGCTCCTGGCGGCGTGGGATGCCCGCTACGACCCGGCAGGCAGCGCCTTGACGGTGCTGCCCTGAACGAAGGCGGCCACATCGTCGCCAAGCTGGCGTGCGGCCCGCCCGGTCTGGGCAGCCAGCCGAGTGCGCATCCCTACCAACCGGTGCAGAACGGGCAGTGAGCGCATGTCGGCAGGTAGCCGCAACGCCACCGCCAGGCATTCGCGGGCACCTGGGAGATCGCCGAGCAGCACCAACGCGGTGGCCATCTCGATCCTGATCGTGGCCTCCACCATCTGCGACCGCTCGTCCGTCGGTAGGGCCTGCGCCATGTCAAGCGCCTGCTGGGTATGGGTGAGCACCTGACCGGTGAACCGGCGCACTGCCGCTGTCTCGAAGTCGTCGCCGCGTTGGTGGAGTAGTTGCAGCAGGGCGGTGCTGAAACAGCGTCGTTGCCGTACCTCGTCCCACAGGAACACCCCGCCGATCATCTGGAGCTCGTCGCTGCCCTGATCCTCGGCGCGTGCTTCGGTCGCGGCCCGGATCGCTCGCATGGTTTCGTCTGTGTCGCCCAGATGCGACCAAGCACGCGCCGCGATGCTCTGCACCCGCGCGGCGGCGAGCCCGGTCGGCCGGTGCTCCTCGGCTCTGCTGATCGCCATGACGGCCTCTCGAGGACGGCCTGCCCAGTAAGAGCTGGAGGCCATCAGTCCCCGCGCGTGTACGGCAAGTGGTACGTGATCGATGGAGATGGCGAACGACCAGGCCGCGCGGGCATGGTGGCGCGCCATTGTGATCTCCCCCAGGTCGATGCATGCCTCGGCCAGCAGGGCGGTCACCACTCCGGACAGGAAGTTGAGCTCGCCGAGTTGGGCAGGCTTACGCGTCCGGCTTTTGCGGGCGGCAATGTGGTCGCGGACGGTGGTCAGTTCGGGGAAGATCGTCGTGGGTGGTCTCTGGAGGAAGGTCCGGGCCAGCTGGATGACGTTGTCCTGCAATTGCTCCATCGCCGCACCTCCGAGCATGAGTTCCGCGTCGCCGGCGGCCTCCCTTGAACGGTCGGCGGCATCCATCATCAGTTCGTACAGTCCTTTGGCGCGGTCTTCGGAGGGTAGGTCCTGCAGGCCGGAGGCCACGTCGCCGCAAGGCGGGGCGAGAACGTCGACGAGGCGGAACAATTCGGTCGCTGGCCTGTCGAAGACATGCCTGAGCACCTCGCGGGCTCTCGGATGTGGTAGGCCCTTCATCCGGCCCGACAGCCACCGGTCCCACTGTCGGTCGCTTACGGTCAGATCGGTGTGACCGACCTCTCTGGCCGCTGCTTCGAACACCCGTATGAAGCTGGCGTAGTGCACGAGATCTCGCTTCTCGGCGAGTTGTCTCAGCACGATGACTTCCACGCTCGTCCTCCTGACGGACATGACGCGGCTCCGTCACTCACGGTAGACCCGCGATGCCTCAGCCGGAAGCCGATCTGACCGCCGCGCCTGAGAAGGCGCCGGGATGACGCTGAAACGGCGTCGAGAAGGCGCTGTCTCGGCGTGGAGAAGTCGACGCTGAACAGCGACGATGCAAGTCCCGCTGATCACACCCGACCTGACAGGAGGGACATGGGGCCGTACCGGAGATCTTCTGTTCGTCGGATGCCGCATGGCGGACAGTGCAGCCGTGATGGTTTCAGGCGAACAAGAGCGGCCTGTCATGGCAAGTCGGAGTCGCCGTGCTCGTCGGAGGTGGCGTGCGGCGAGGCCTTGATCGGATCGAGGTCAGACCCATGACGAGCAAACTCACAGGAGCCTTCGCGCTCCACCGGATCGCGTCTGCGGGAGACGAGGACATCGTCATTCATCCGGCGTTGGACAGGAGCAGGCCCAACGCCGCTCGTGTGCACAACCGCCTGCTGGGGGAGAGAGACAATTCGCTCGCGGACCGGAGGGTCGCAGCGACGCTGGAGAAGTGCCTGCCGGGCATGGCGGACAACGCGTGGGCGGCTCGCCGCTTCGCGGTGGACGCCGTGCGGGCGGCGGCTTGGCTGAGGTTCGGGCTGTTCGTGGATCTCGGCTGCGGATACCCCGTCCGGGAGACCGTCCATGAGGTGGCGCAGGGGATCAACAGGCGCGCTTCGGTGCTGTACGTGGATCACGATCCGGTGGTGGTCGCGCATGCGCGGGCTCTGCTGGCGGGCGGGGACGCGGTCGAGGTGGTGCAGGCCGACGTGCGCGATGAGCTCGGCCGCGTTCTCGGTCATTCGCGCGTTCGAGCGTGGGTCGATCTCGATGAGCCCGTGGCCGTGGTGATGGCGGCGCTGGCTGAGCACCTCGCCGACGGCGAGTTGGCCGCCGTCGTGGACGCACTTGCCTGCATGTTGCCAGGTGGGAGTGCGCTGGTCTTCACTCATGTCTGCGACGAGGGGTTGGACGGGCGGGCGGTTGAAGCTGCCGCCGCCGCGTTCGGGGAGACCGACGTCGAGATGACGTTCCGGTCTGCGGGGAAGATCCGGGAGCTGTTCTCGGACGGCCGGTGGAGTTGGGAGGAGTCGCCGGTCGACGCCGGGCTCAGTGTCTTCGTCGATCCCGGAAGCGTCACGTTCGTCGGCGGTATCGCCACGGTTCGCGGGAGGTGGTCGTGAGCGGTCTCGATGTGGCAGTGGTGCCCGCCCAGCGGGAGCCGGAGGGGCGGTGGGAGGGCCGATGCAGTGAGGACTACTGTCCGGCGCCGGTCTCGGCGAGGGCGTATCGAGTGAGTTGGCAGGTCGAGGGCAAGATGTGGGTGGTCCGTTTCGGGAGGTCGCCCCGGGTGATTCGGTTGAGCTGCCGCTGCCAGCCGGTCGAGTACGAGGAACTCGCCATCGGCGGATTGCACTGGATCCGCCGCTTCGATCGGACCGGCGACAGGCTCGTGGTCCAGGTCAGCCGCGAAACCACGAACCGCAGGGTGAGCGAGCTGTGGGACGGGATCATGTTCGGATACGTGAGATGACCTTCCGTCATCCGCAGGGTATGCACCGCCTGGCAGTGCGCCGTGCTGCCAGGGGTGGCGCAGCCGTCTTCATGGGCTCTGGCTCGCTCTTGACAATCTCGGTGACACTGCGTGGAGCTGAGCGGCGCGTCGCCCGCTCACCGGGCCAGGGGATCACCCCGGCGCGGGCGGCTACTCGGCTGGGCAGACGGTGTCCGGCTTGGGTAGCGTCAGGTCGGTCAAGTAGGCGGTGGCGTGGCGGATCGGGCATTTCTTGCCTGACAGGTAGGTGACGTTTCCGGGCCCGTCGTAGGCGATGGTCACCGATCCCGGGAACATACCGGTGAAACTCTCGGTCAGGGCGTAACCGGCCCATGTGGTGCCGACTCCGAGCAGGGGCGGCAGGTCCTGGGTGGGCAGCGGGCGGGCGGGGTTGGCCACCGGCAGTGGCCAGCCCGTGCATCCCAGCATGCCGATCTCCGCCCCCGCGTACTCGGGCGCGATCTTGCGCGCCTTCCGACGGAAGTCCTCAAGCTGGGGGTAGTCGGTGTAGCCGCGCCCGTCTCCGCAGCTCATCGCCAGTGCGCCGGGGGTCGCCGCGTACTGTGCGGTGAACAGCGCCGTGTCGGCGAACCCCGACCCGTCTCCGCGCCGGGCCTTGTCGACGGAGGTCGCGAAAGCCAGCCAGCCGGCGTTCTGCGGCCCTGGATCGAAGGGGGACCAGGGTTCCCAGCAGCCAGCCGGTCAGCTTCCCCGAACCGTATCGCGGGGAGGTGACCGGAATCGGATCGCGATCGGCGGCCCGCAGCAGCCTGTGCCATACCGCCTCGGCGTCCTGACCGTGCAGTGCGCAGGCGGGGGTGTTCGCGCACCACTCGGCGAACCTGGTGAGCATCCGTTGCCGGATGGGCAGGAGTCGCAGTTGGTGAGCGGGCCAGCCCTGGGGCTGGTTGCCGACGCTGTCGACGTACATGGCCCGGATGCCCTGAGGGAACAGCCGGGCGTACGCGGCCGCCGCCACCCCGCCGAGGGAGTGGGCGGTGAAGCTCAACCGCTCCTCACCCAGCGCTCGGCGGATCGCCTCCACGTCCCGGGCGATCGACAGGGCGTCCAGGTGCGCGAACAGCCCCGTCCCGTCGGCCTGCCGGCACGTGGTGAGGGCTTTGGTCATCGCCGCTGCCTGCGCGGTGTACTGCTTCTTGCCGCGCGGGTCGTGCAGCGTCGCTCCCGGCTGCTTGCAGGCCTCGGGCATCTGTGAGATCCACACGGTGGTTCGGGTGTCGAAACCGACGAGATCGAACGTGCGCCGTAGTTCGGTGAGGTCGGCCGCGCCCCCGGTTCAGGTCCGCGATCCTGTAACCGCTGGAGATCCCCAGGACGCTGCCGCGCCGACGTGCCGGTTCGGTGGCCGGTAGCCGGGCCACCTCCAGTGTGATCTTCCGCCCGTCCGCTTGCGCCCAGTTCAGGGGCACCTCGATCGCGGCGCATTGCATGCCCGCAGGTCTGCCCTCGCCCTCGCAGGCCCGCCACGTCAGCCCTTCGTCGGCGGCCTCGGCCGCCGACGGCGTCATGAGCGCCAGCGCCACCGCCACGGCGATGACCAGCCGCCTGCTCCGGCCGCGTGGGCGACCCCGGCGCCTGCTCGGCGTCGTCGCGTGAATCGTGATCATCGTTCCAGCGTGGCGGCACAGACCAGCTGGCTCTTCCTCCTCGGGGACCGTTCTCGCGGCGACGATCTGGGAGCCTTGTCCTACTCTCTGCGGCGGATCAGGTGGTCTCGGCGGGGGTCTGTTCCTTCATATGACGTTACGGCAAGCCACCCCACCGCCACCCGCCGTTTCCTCTCCAGGGCCTCCAGGGAAACGCTCCGCACGCCCGCTGGCCTCTCGCCGTGACGACTCCGTCCTTGCCCAAGGCCCGGCTCACGTCGGCCACCAAAAGTGGACGCCATTTTTCGCCGGACAAGGACGATTATAGAAACACGCTGATTGTGGCATGGCAATGCCTTTTGGTGTTATGTACGGTTTGTCGCGTCGCTACTAAGTTAATCTACTCGGTAGTAGCGCCATTCTTGTAGCCGTTTGGATACTCTATATCATGGCGCTGTCCAGCTACTTTTTCCTTAAGGCCAGCACTCGCAGACGGCGCTACAACTCTTGAGTGGTGTGTGAGTGAGGCTTGTAGGTTTTTGTAGTTCCGTGAGATCGGAGCCACGATGGCGGATGTCGAGACGATCCCCGCGAACCCGCTCGCCCATTTCGGTGACGAGCTTCGCCGCTACCGGCTGGAGAAGGGATACACCATTGAACAGCTCGCGGCGAGGGTGCGCTTCAGTGCAAGCATGGTCGGCGCGGTAGAACGCGCTCAGAGACGCCCGAGCTACGAACTCATCGAAGGCTGCGAGAAGGCGCTGGACCTGGCGGGTGAATTGGTCCGCACCTGGGCGCGAGTCTCCAAAGAGACCAGCCCGCCGTGGTTCCGGCCCTGGACGCACATCGAGGAGCGGGCGGTGGCACTCCGTACCTGGGAGCCGCTTCTCATCCCGGGACTCATCCAAACACCTGAGTACGCACGCGCCGTGCTCACGTACAAGCGAGGGGTCACGCGTGAAGGGCTCGATCAGGCCGTGGAGGAACGCCTAGCCCGACAGAGAATCTTCGACAGGCCCAAGCCGCCGGTCTTCTCGGCGGTGCTGGACGAGGGTGTGCTGCTGCGGCCCATCGGGGGCTCTGCCGTGATGAGGCAGCAGCTGGAACACCTGCTCAAACTCGCGAGCTACAGCAATGTCATGCTGCAGATCCTTCCTCTCGATCTCGGGTTGTCTCTCGGGATGGAAGGAGGGTTTATCGTCGCGGATCTGCCGGGAGATGCCGATGCGGCCTACTTCTCTTCCTCCGCGAAGGGCCTCGTAAGCAATCGCGAAGATGAAGTTCGGGAAGCTATGATCAGATTTGAACAGATTCGTGCTCGTGCCCACCCCTTGCATGTATCCGAGGGAGTCATACGAAAGGTGTTGATGACCAAGTATGGCCATGCATGATGATCTGACCGCTGAGCTTCGGAGTGCCGCTTGGCGGAAGGCGTCGAAGTCCGGCCCCCAAGGCGACAACTGCATCGAGGTCGCACCCCTGAGTGGGGGGCGCGTCGGAGTCCGCGACACGGAAGCTCCTGGGCAGGCGCCCTTTGTGGTGTCCGCTGCTGTGTGGGATGCGTTCCTCGATGGTGCGAAGCGGGGCGAGTTCGACTTCTAGTCCATGGTTGCGGTGGCAGGCGTCCCGTTTGGGCGCCTGCCCCGTCGCGCGAGCCACGGACTGCGCTGCCGCCGCTCGCTTATCCGCTGGTCTCCCTGACTGCCTGCCGTAGTTTCCGGGTGTCCGGTGACGTCGTGCGGAGATTGGCGACCGCAGTGGCCGCGTCCGGCCAGATGTCGAAGCGGCCCCAGCGGAGTGGCCAGGCGAAGCGGCGGTCGACGATCCAGGCCAGGTGCGATTCGATGTCGGCGCGGCGCTCGGGTGGCGCGATCGCCAGGTCCGGTTCGACGGGCAGGCACCAGGTGTGATCGTCGAGTGCGAGGATTCTGCCGTCGAAGTGGTCGTAGACGTCGTCGGGGTGGAGCGGGAGTTCGGCGTCCGCTTCCCGCAGGAACGTGTAGTCGCCGATGGTTTCGCCGGTGTCGGCTCGCACGAAGCGCAGGACGGTCTTGCCCACCGCGACGATCACGTCGTCAGCGCCCCACAGGATCCCCTGCGTCCCGGCAGGGGTGGTCAGTGTGCACAGTCGTCGTGGCTCGCCGTCACCGAGCGACCAGACCTCGATGTCCCCGGCTGCCGTGAGGACGGCTCCCCGGTCTCCGGACGGTGCCCAGGCCCACACCGCGAAGTCCTTGTTCTCAACGGCCAGGGCTGTCTTCGCAGGGGTGACGGCCAGTCGGTGGCTGAGCCGTCCGTCGTCGTAGACGTCGATGCCGGGGTCGGCTGCCTCCTCGTTCAGTACGGTGGCGAGCCGGGCGGTGGAATCGCGCATACCCCAGTGCAGCGACAACTCCCAGCGCGACCCGGCGGTCCTCACCGGCTCGCCGGTCGGGCGGCCGGTGGTCGCATCCCGGAAGTGCAGCAGCCCGCGATGGACATGCGCGAGGTATCTCCCGTCCGGGCTCCACTCGGCCAGCCACGAGACCCTGGTGTGCCAGAGCGGCACGCCCGTGGGGACGTCGACGACGAACGCCTCAGCGCGGTTGGCGACGTACAGCCGGTTTCCGTCGGAGGACCAGGTGGGTGACCGATCGACTGCCAGTTCCTCCCCGCAGGACTCCTGGATCTCCGTCGGCAGGGGCCCCTTGGCCAGGATGTGTTCGTGCGACATCTCGGCCTGCTCTGCCAGCCAGTAGAGGGCGCCGTGCTCCAGCGGGGGAACGCACCCGTGCACACCGATCCGGTGCTTCGTGCCTGTCGAGACGTAGGCGCTGCGCCCGCCGGGGTGCAATGCCCAGTGGGGTGGGCGGGAACCGCCGTTGGTCACCTGAGCCTCCGCGCGTGGCTCGAAGGACTCGCCGAACGGGTCCCACACGCCGACTGCGTTGGTGCGGAAGGCGATGCCCAGGTGCAGGCCGTCGGCGGACCACTGCATGGTGCGTGCATAGCGGTCCCAGCCGACGCCGCCGTCGATCCACTCCAGGACGTTGACGCACCGCCCGGTCGTGACCTCCCAGACCTGCGCGGTGCCACTCTCGCCGTTTCCCCAGTCTCCGGTGGCCAGATGGGTGCCGGAAGGGCTGAGCGCCAGTGCGGTGAGCCTCGTACGGTGTCCGTACGGGCGGCTGAGCATCGTGCCCCGGACGCGGATCCTGTTCGTGGCGAGCCGGTGCGCCGGGGTGAGGCCGTGGTCGCGTTCGATCGCGGCCAGCCGGGCCCGCAACGGGGGCAGGTCGCGGGCGGGAACGAAGGATGTCCAGTCCACGTCCGTCAGCAGGTTCTCCAGTTCGGCCGGGCCGGCCTCGGCGAGGGCGGCGGAGTCCGCGAAAAGGCCCGCCAAGGGAGCAGGCTGGGAGTCATCCCTGCTCGCCGGGCCCTCAAACTCCGAGAGCGCCGCGAGGAGCGCCGCCTCGTCGTACGTCGGTATGCTTTGGACGTACGCCTTGTTGCGCTTGTCGTTCGTCGCCTCCCGCCCCATGAAGAACGCGGTGGTCGAGGGCGTGAGCTCATCCGTTATGTTCACGCCTGCGGCTTCCAAACGCCGTTCGGCCTCGCCCGGCCCGAGGGCGCCGAAACTACCGGAGAGCGCGATCACACGGCCTTTCAAGTCCATGAGCGGCGAGACTATCGGCCGGCACCGACCTATCTGCGTCACCAGCGCATGGCCGGGCTGAGCACCTCGTGGCCGAATCGGGGCTCTCCCGTCTTGCGCCACTTGGCCCGGGCGGCGTACTCCGATCTGGTGCCGACGGGCCCGCGCATCCTGACGCGGATGAGCATGCGACTGGCCTTCACCCGGATGCACGCCTCCAGCTCCACGTTCTGTCCCGCGTCGGTCCAGGGGCTGCACCGCTCGCCGTCGCCTGCACCGGGAGCATTGGTCGGTACGGTCTCCGCCGTGGACACCCCGCCGCTCGCGCCGCCGACCACGAAACCGCCCCCCGCCAGCAGGAGCGCCACCAACGCTGTACGACATCAGGCACTGGTCGGAGTTCGAGCGCGGGCGCCAGTCGTAGCCGGTGCGCCAGTGTTCGGCCAGCTCCCTGAGTCGCGCCAGCGGGTGCGCGAGAGCCGGTCGGTCAGGTCGTCGAGGTCGGCCTGGGGGACGTCGATGCGAAACGGTTCGATCATGGTCGTTGCACCTTTCGGGATGCGCTGCTGCCTGGACCCTAGATTTCCACTTCTCCAACTGTCAACATCACAACTATTTCCATATCAACCATCAGCCTGCTAACATCAGGTCAGGAGGTGGGGATCGTGCCCGATCAGGTGGTCGACGACGAGTCCGGTCCGCTGCATGCGTCCACCGGCCACCTGCTGCGCCGCGTGTTCACGGCCGTCACCGCCGATGCCGTGCAGGACGGGCCCCAGGCGCGCGAATTCGTGGTCCTCGACGTCCTGGCCGACGAGGACGCCTCGTCCCAGCAGGACCTCGCCCACCGGCTGGGCATCAACCGCACCATCATGGTCAGGCTGCTCGACCGGCTCCAGGAGGCGGGCTACGTCACCCGCACCCGCAACCCGGCCAACCGCCGTACCTATGTGCTGTCGCTGACCGAGGCGGGCCGCGACGCCCTGGACGGCATGCGCCGCGCCGTCGCCGACCGCGACGCCCGGCTGACCGGCGTCCTCACCACACCGGAACAGCGGCGACTCACCGTACTGCTGACCAAGCTCGTCGCCGGAGACGAGCCGTCGGCCATCCACAGCTTCGAGCACCTGGTCGCCCAGGCCCACTACCGGCTGCGCCGCCTCGGAGATCACCGGCTGGCGGCGTACGGCCTGCGCACCCGCCACTTCGCCCTGCTGCCCGCCCTGGAGCGGCTCGGCCCCTGCCCGCAAGAGCAACTGGCACGCTACCTGCACCTCACCGAACCGGCCACCGCGTCACTCATCGAGGAACTGGTGCAGGCCGGCGCCGTATCCCGGGGCCAGGACCCTCACGACCGGCGCCGCTACGCCCTGCGGCTCACCGACCTGGGCCGCGCCCGCATCCCCGTGGTGCGTGAGACGCTGGACAGCGTGGAGCGCGATGTCGACGACATCCTCGGCCCCGACGGCGCCGAAGAGCTTCGCACCCTTCTCGCCAAACTCCTGGCATAAGCGGAAAAATCCTGGCATAAGTGGACCGATGTGCCCGCGGGTCGGAGAATCATGGCCACGCGGCGTGCATCGCGCGGACTCCCGACCCGCCAGACGTGTTCAAAGGCCGGATGCCGTCGTGTCCCTGGTCCTGAGCGAAGCCGAAGCGCGGTTCGGAGCGGGTGAGCGTCGCGGTGACCCGGATCTCACCGATCACACCCGCCGGCGAGGTGATGCCCCGACGTGCTCCGCACTTGCCCTGACGCCATCATCACGATCGCCCGGCGCGGCCTGATCGGATCCCTCGCCGCCCGGGTGGTTCACGACCCTCCTTCATCGGGAGTGGGGTTCACTGCGTGAACTGGGTCAGGGTGGGCGGTGGGACGGGGAGCGGGTGCGCGGCCTGCGGACGTAGGCCGTCGAAGATGACGCCCAGGTAGCGTCGCCACAGCCCCGGCGTGTCCTGGCCGACGCTGAGCACGGCCTGTGAGGCGGCGGTGAGCAGCAGCACGACGTCCAGGCCGGTGATGTCCTCGCGGACGGCTCCCGCCGTCCGCGCCCGCTCCACCAGTGTGTCGGCCACCTCCACCAGGCGTTCACGCCAGGCGCGGACGCTGGGCTCGCTGCGGGACAGGACGGCCGCCGCCTGGCAGAAGGAGCGGTCGTGCGCCTGGAGTTCCACGCCGATCGTCATGAACTCCAGCAGGGCGGCCTGCGCGTCGTCCGAGCCGGACAGGCGCACACCGGCGGTGACCAGTTCCTCCAGCCGGTCGCTGAAGACGGCGGCCAGGAGTTCGTCCTTCGTGTCGAAGTGGCGGAACACCGTGCCCTTGCCCACTCCGGCGCGCGCGGCGATGTGGGTGATCGACACGTCCATCCCGTTCTCGGCGAACTCCGCCGCGGCGGCTTCCATGAGCAAGCGCCTGTTGCGTGTCGCATCGGCTCTCATCGTGACTCCCATCACCCTAAGCGGACCGTACGGTCATATTATGCTATGGTCAGAACATGACCGCGTGGTCCGCTTGTTCGGCGGGCAGACGGGAACACCGTGTGATGGTGGCCCGCCTAGCTCGTTCGAGAGCCGCAACCGCAGCTTTTTGACCAGCGCCGGAACGGTATGGCGAGCAGCGGTTCGAGTTACGGGAATCGGCCTGAGCCGACCTGGGCCGTGGGGTGGCGGCCGTCCCAGCCCTCAGGGGCGACGGCGACGCAGACCCACGCCCCAGGCCCCGCGCTGCCAGGCGCCACGGCGCCCTGCGGACCGACCCGTGAGAACAGCAGAGCCGGACGCGTGAACCAGCGTGATCCGGTCCACCATAGAAAGGAAGACGACCATGGACGTCCGTGGTTACAGCACCGGCCCGATCCAGGCCGAAGCGGCATTCACCTCCGACTTCCCCCTGGACGGGCGCTACTCCACCCAGGACCTCGTCGACATGCTGGAGCACGAGCGTCCCAACATGGACATCCGCCCCGGCATGCGGCACAAGTACACGCCGCTGCGCTTCGACCCGGCCACCGGCACCATGTACATCGGCGGCCGGTACCTGTTCGACACCTGGGACAACGTCCTCGACTACAACCACTTCACCAACGAGGAGCTCTTCCCCGAGCCCGGCGTGAAGTTCTGGTCGCGCTTCCCCGGCGTCGACAAGCACTACTGGAAGGTCACCGGAGCGCACGACTTCCAGCCGATGGCCACCTCCCACCACGTCAACCGCTTCGAGCGCTACTCCTATACCGGAGCGGACGTCGCGGAGGCGCTGAAGCGGGGTGTGGCCGGCCGTCCGCGACGACGCCGAGGCTCACGGCCTGTCCAGCGTCTGGCTGATGTACCAGCCGGAGGAGAAGCAGATCGGCATCCTCACCGTCGCCGCCAAGACCGACGACGCCGACCCGGCCGTCGCCGTCTCCCGAGGTCTGGAGCGTCTGGAGCGCCTCGCGCCCTTCGGCCGATTCCTGCCCGAGCAGCTCGGCACCGAGCAGCTCATGGACCGGACCAGCCTGATCATCTCCTCGTGGCTGCCCGAGTCCCGCGCCCTCGGCGGAGCCCACTCGTCCTTCGACGTCTCCCCGCCGCACCCGCAGCCGCAGGTGTGACCACCGCCCAACGGCGCCCGGCCGTGACCCGACCGGTCACGGCCGGACACCGACGGGGGCACACCCGACCGCCCGCGCGACGCCACCCACGACACGGCCACCGCCCGAGGCGGCGGCCACCCTGACCCCACCACCGCGACCCTGCCCCCGCCCGAGGCGGTGGCCGTAAGGAGGACGATATGCGTGCCCTGACCATCGACCGCTCCGACCCGAGCGGCCTGCGCCTGGCCGACGCGCCCGACCCGGTGCCCACGTCCGGCCAGGCACTGATCCGGGTCCAGGCGATCTCCCTCAACCCCGCCGAGTTCCGCTACGTGCTGCCCGGCGCACCGGACGGCGCCGTCATCGGCTGGGACGCGGCCGGCGTGGTCGAGCGGGCCGCCGCCGACGGAACCGGGCCCGCCGTCGGCACCCCTGTCACCACGCTCGGGCTGAGCGGTGCCTGGGCGGAGCTGCGCGCCGTCGACACCGGCCTCATCGGTACGGTCCCCACCACCGCCGACCCCGGCGCGATGAGCACGCTCCCCGTCGCCGCCGGGACCGCGCTGCGCGCCCTGCGCGAGCTGGGCCCGATCCTCGGCAGGCGAATCCTCGTCACCGGCGCCTCGGGCGCGGTCGGTCGTTTCGCCGTCCAGCTCGGCCGGCGCGCCGGAGCCCACGTGATCGCCGTCGCCCGCGACCCGGCCGCCGCCGTGGAGCTGCGGGACCTCGGCGCCGCCGAGGTCGTCACCGACCCCGCCGAGGTCACCGCCCCCGTGCGCGGAGCCGTGGACCTGGTCGGAGATACCTGGCTGCCGTCCGCTTTCGCCGCGCTCGGCGAGGGCGGCACCCTGGTGACGGCCGGTGCCGCCGCCTCGGCCGCCGCCGCGTTCGATCCCGGTGCCCTGCTGGCCGACCCGCTGCGCCATACCCGCTCGATCGTCACGTTCTTCCTCATGGGCGGCGACGGCATCGACACCGACCTCACCTGGCTCGCCGGAGAACTCGCGGCCGGGCGGTTGCGGACCCGCATCGCCTGGCGAGGCGACTGGGCCGACGCCACCCCGGCAGTCGCTGCCGTACGCGACAGCCGCCTGCCGGGCAAGGCCGTCCTCGACCTGACCTGACGACTCGGCAGTCGCCTGCCGGGCCGACCTGAGCCGGTGGGACAGGTCGGTTGGCCGGCGGATCGTGAACGCAGGGGTTAACGCCGCTTTCATGAACCGCCGTTGCTCCATCCATGCGGTGGAGTGGAGGCTTGGAGCACGAGGACGGGCCCGGTCCACGCTCCAAGATCCAGCCATATCAGGAACGGTGTGATTCAGCATGACCAGCAACATCAGCGTGACCAGCCGGCAGGCCACGAAGGACCGCGCCGAAGACCTCGCCCGCTGGCAGACGCGGCTGAACGAGTTGCGCGCCGCCCACCATGTACCGGGCGCCACCTTGAGCATCCTGGTGGACGGTGAGATCCACGAACTCGCCTCGGGTGTGCTGCACCAGGGCACCGGCGTGGCGGTGACGCCCGACTCGGTGTTCCTGTCCGGATCCGTCGCCAAGATCTACACCGCCACTCTGGTCGTGAAGCTCGCCGGCGACGGCAAGATCGACCTGGACCGGCCGGTGGTCGAGGTGCTGCCGGAGTTCGCCACCCCCGACCCCGAGGCCACCCGGGTCATCACCCCGCGCCAGCTGCTGTCCCACACCGGCGGTGTCACCAACGACTTCAACTACGACTCCGGGCGCGGCGACGACTGCCTGGCGAAGTACGTCGAGGCCGCCAGGAAGGTGGCGCTGGACTGCCCGCCCGCCACCGCCGTCTCCTACGGGGGCCTGGGCTACGTCGTACTCGGCCGCCTCGTCGAGGTCGTCACCGGGCAGACCTGGGACGCGGCCCTGAAGACCCATCTGTTCACCCCGCTCGGGCTGGAGCGGTCGATGACGCTGCCCGAGGAGGCGCTCAGCTTCCGTA
Organism: Nonomuraea longicatena; assembly: GCF_039525605.1. Lineage (NCBI taxonomy): Bacteria > Bacillati > Actinomycetota > Actinomycetes > Streptosporangiales > Streptosporangiaceae > Nonomuraea > Nonomuraea longicatena. The sequence goes on from NZ_BAAAHQ010000008.1 coordinate 207,836, forward strand.
CGGCCATGAGCCACCTGGGCGCCCCCGGCGGCTACCCCGACCCGGCGCCCGCCTGGGACCTCATGCCGCGCGCCATGGGCCCCGCGGGCCGGGTCATCGTCTCGGCGGGCGACATGGTGCGCCTGGCCCGCCTGCACCTGGACGGCGGACTCGCGCCCGACGGCACCCGCCTCATCCCCGCCGATCACGTCGCCCAGATGCAGCGGCGCGAGGTCGACGTCCCGGACAAGTGGACCGTCAGCGCCGACGGGTGGGGCCTGGGCTGGACCCTCTACGACTGGGACGGCATCGCGGGCTACGGCCACGACGGCGCCGCCGTCGGCCAGTACTCCTACCTGCGGGTCGTCCCGCAGGCGGGATTGGCGATCGCGCTGATGACCAACGGCGGCAGCGCCCGCATGCTCTACGCCGACCTGTTCCGCGAACTCCTCGCCGAACTGGCGGGTGTGACGATGCCCGCCCCCTTCGCCCCGGCGGCCGAGCCGCCCGCCGTCGACTACGGCCCGCTGCTCGGCACCTACCGCAGGGAAGGCGTCCTCATCACGGTCAGTCGCGACGGCGACGGACCGGCGCACATGCGCTACGAGTTCGTGGACGACATGGCGCACCTGTCCCCGCCGCTGGAGATGGACCTGCTGCCGGTCACCGACACGGTGTTCGCGGCCTCGGGTGCCGGCCCGTCGTTCAGCGAGGACTACATGCCGGTGGTCTTCGCCACGCTCACCGGCCGCCAGTACGTCTACGTGGGCATGCGGGCCACCCCCAAGTCCGCCTGACCCGGCCCGTCCGGCCCCCGGCCTCGGCCGGGGGCCGGTCCGGTGGGGCGGCAGGGGCACGGTCGCAAGCTTTCCGGTGACTTGACCCGCTTGGCGGGGCGGTGCGGTGGGCGCGCGGGAAGGGGGATGACCATGGCGGTCGACAACATCGTGCTGGTCCACGGTGCCTGGGGGGACGGGTCGCACTGGCGTGGGGTGATCCCCGTGCTGGCGGCCGAGGGCTACAACGTCACCGCCGTGCAGAACCCGCTGACGTCGCTGGCCGACGACGTCCACCGGACCGCCACGCTCGTGGCCGCCCAGGGCGGCCCCACCCTGCTGGTGGGCCATTCCTACGGTGGGTCGGTCATCAGCGGCGCGGGCAACTCGCCCGACGTGGCCGGTCTGGTGTACATCGCGGCCTTCGCCCCGGACGAGGGCGAGAACCTCGCCGGACTGCTGGCGCGCGACGGCCAGGGCCTGCCGGAAGGGCTGGTCCGGCCGGACGCCGACGGCTTCCTGTGGCTGGACTTCGACGCCTACCAGCAGGGCTTCGCACAGGATCTCACCGGCACGGAGGCGCTGATCCTGGCGCGTACGCAGAAGCCGATCGCCGCCCGCTGCTTCGAGGACGCCGCCGGCCCGCCCGCCTGGCGGCGCAAGCCGACCTGGTACCAGGTGTCCGCCCAGGACCGGATGATCCCCCCGGCGACCGAGCGGTGGATGGCCGAGCGGATGGAACCGAGGGGCACGCTCACGCTGGAGGCGGGGCACGCGTCGCTCATCTCCCACCCCGACGAGGTCGCCGCCCTTGTCGTGGCAGCCGCGCAGGCCCTGTGAAAGCGGGGCCGTGTGAAAGCGGGGCCCTGAAGAAAGCGGGCCCTGAAGAAGGCGGCTCTGTGAAAGCAGGTCCCTGTGAAACGGAACAGACCTCGCCGGGGCGGATCCGGCGAGGTCTGCGCTCATTGCCCGGCCGCGGTCAGACGGCCGCCTTCCGGCGGGCCACGAGCCTGCGGAACAGCGGCGTCAGCAGCGCGAGCGCCGACAGCACCAGCAACGAGACCGCGATCGGGCTCTTGACCAGCACGGTGATGTCACCCGCGCCGATGGCCAGCGCCCGGCGCAACTGGATCTCGGCCATCGGGCCGAGGATCATGCCGATGACGGCGGGGGCGACCGGCAGGCCGAAGCGCCGCATCGCCCAGCCCAGCAGGCCGAGGACGAACAGGACGACCAGGTCGACGGTCGAGCCGTTGAGCGCGTAGACGCCGAGCGCGGCGAACATGACGATTCCGGCGTACAGGTACGGCCGGGGCACGTGCAGCACCTTCGCCCAGAGCGGGGCGAGGGGCAGGTTCAGCACGAGCAGCATCGCGTTGCCGACGAACAGCGAGGCGATCATCGCCCACACCAGCGCCGGGTTGTGGTCGAACAGTTGCGGTCCCGGCTGCAGGCCGTACTGCTGGAAGGCCGCGAGCAGGATCGCGGCCGTCGCGGAGGTCGGCAGGCCCAGGCTGAGCAGCGGCACCAGCGTGCCCGCCGCCGAGGCGTTGTTGGCGGCCTCGGGGCCGGCGACGCCCTCGATGGCGCCCTTGCCGTACTCCTCCTTGGCCACGCCCTTGGCCAGCTTCTTCTCGGTCGCGTACGACAGGAAGGTGGGGATCTCGGCGCCGCCGCCGGGCAGGGCACCGAACGGGAAACCGAGCGCGGTGCCGCGCAGCCACGGCTTCCACGAGCGGCCCCAGTCGGAGCGGCCGAGGTAGGCGCGGCCGACGGGGATGACCTCGGGCGGCGCGTGCCGCAGCCGGGAGGCCACGTAGAGGGACTCGCCGAGCGCGAACAGTCCCACGGCGACGATCACCACGTCGATGCCGTCGAGGAGTTGCGGCAGGCCGAGGGTGAGCCGGGCCTGCCCGGTCTGCTGGTCGATGCCGACCAGGCCGATGGCCAGGCCGAAGCCGAGGGAGGCGAGACCGCGCACGACCGAGCGCGACATGACGGAGGAGACCGCGGTGAAGGCCAGGATGGCCAGCGCGAAGTAGTCCTCGGGGCCGAAGGCGATGGCGAAGGCGACGACGGCGGGCGCCGCGACGACCAGCAGGCCGGTCGCGATCGTGCCCGCGACGAACGAGCCGATGGCCGCCGTGGCGAGGGCCTGCGCGGCCCGGCCGCGTTTGGCCATCTTGTTGCCTTCGAGGGCGGTGATCATCGACGACGACTCGCCGGGCGTGTTCAGCAGGATCGAGGTGGTGGAACCGCCGTACATGCCGCCGTAGTAGATGCCGGCGAACATGATGAACGCGCTGGCAGGCGGCACCGTGAAGGTCACCGGCAGCAGCAGCGCCACGGTCATGGCCGGGCCGATGCCGGGCAGCACGCCGACGAGCGTGCCGAGGGTGACGCCGATCAGGGCGTACATCAGGTTGACCGGGGTGAGCGCCGAGGCGAAGCCGTCCATCAGCAACTGGAAGGAGTCCACGTCAGATCACCCCTTCCAGCAGCCCGGCGGGCAGGGTGACGCCCAGGCCCTTGACGAACGCGAGGTAGGTGCCGAGGCCGAGCACCACACTGATGATCGCGGCCCGGACGCGGTGCTCGGCGCCGAGTGCGAGGGAGAGCCCGAAGAACAGCAGGCTGCCCGCGATGACCCAGCCGAGCGTGGACAGCAGCGCGGCGAAGGCCAGGAAGACGCCGCCGACCAGGCCGACGCGCTTGAGGTCGGCGGGGGCGTCGGCGTCGATGTCCTCGCTCTCCTCCGGGTCGCCGCGCCCGCCGCGCAGTACGTCGGCGACGTAGAAGACGCCGACGACCGTGATGGCGCCGCCGACCAGCATCGGGAAGAAGCGGGGGCCGATACCGATCGCGGAGGAGGCGGCCGAGACGTCCAGGGTGCCGACGATGACGAGAACGCCGACGGCGAGCAGCGCCAGTGCCAGCCCGAGTTCGGGCCGCCACCAGCGATTCTTCTTCTTACCTGGGTGGTGCGGGGACGCCGGAACGGCGTCGCCAGTGGCGGCGCCGTTCGGACGTTCTTCGACGGACATCAGGAGACGAGCCCCATTTCGGCGATGATGGCCTTGACGCGGGTCTGCTCGGCGGTGAGGTAGTCGGCGAACTGCTGCCCGGTCTGGAAGGCGTCGATCCAGCCGTTCTTGGCGACCGCGTCCTTCCACGCCTGCGAGGCGTGCATCTTGGTGACCAGGTCGGTCAGCGACTGCTTGTCGGCGTCGGACAGGCCACCGGGGGCCACCATGCCGCGCCAGTTGGCGATCTCGACGTCGAGGCCGCCCTCCTTGATGGTGGGCGCGTCCACTGCGGGCAGGCGCTCCGGCGAGCTGACCGCGAGGGCGCGCAGCTTGCCCGCCTTCACCTGCTCGGCGAACTCGCCGACGCCGGAGATGCCGATCGTGGCCTTGTTGCCGAGCAGCAGGTTGAGGGCCTCGCCGCCGCCGGAGTTGGCGACGTAGTTGATCTGCTTGGGGTCGACGCCGGCGGCCTTGGCCATGAGGCCGGCCAGGATGTGGTCGGTGCCGCCGGCGGAGCCGCCCGCGATGGAGACGGTCTTGGGGTCGGCCTTCCAGGCGGCGACGAGGTCGGCGATGGTCTTGAGCTTGGACTCGGCGGGTACGACGACGATCTCGTACTCCTCGGTCAGCTTGGCGATCGGCGTGGTGTCGGCCAGCGTGACCTTGGACCGGTTCTGCTCGATGGCGCCGACCATGACCAGGCCCATGGTCATGAGCATGCCGCCGTTGCCCTTCTCGCCGGCGAGCTGGGCCAGGCCGATGGTGCCGCCCGCGCCGGGCACGTTGAACACCTCGACCTTGCGCGCGGGGTCGGCCTGCTTGATGGCCTGCTCGGCGGTGCGGGAGGTCTGGTCCCAGCCGCCGCCGGCGTTGGCCGGAGCCATGATCTTCAACGTGCCGGCCGAGGCGGTGCCGCCGCCGCCCGAGCCGTTGCTGCCACAGGCGGTCAGTGCCGCCATCGACAAGGCCGCCAGGGCGGCGAGTACGCGGACGCGCATGATCACTCCATATGGGGGGTTCACATCAGTGAAACTGGATGGTGAGCCGAGGCACCCCCTGCGGTCGAGCCTTCTGCCAGTTGCCGTCTTTTAGGTCGTATTGGTCGCGCAGGTGACCTGTCCGGCACGTCGCGACCCGGCCGTGACCTGCGCCTGTTTCCATGAGTCTGGTGAGGAGTGTGACGAACGCCTCGCTCGGCACCCAGTTGTTCGTCCTGCAGATGGTGATCGTGTTGCTCGCCGTCGGGGGCACGGCGGCCGTGTGGGCCGGGCACACGCGTACCCAGTTGAACCTGCGCTACCAGCAGCGTGCTTTGGCCATCGCCGAGTCGGTGGCCGGGATGCCACAGGTCCGCGCGGCCTTTAACACGAAAAATCCGGAAAAGGTGTTGCAGCCGCTGGCCGTCAGCGTCCAGCAGTCCACCGGCGCCGACTACGTGGTCATCGCCAACCGCGAGCAGACCCGATACGCCCACCCGAACTCCACCCTGATCGGCCGGAAGCTCTCGACCGACGGCAGCGGCGTCATCGAGTCCGGCCGCACCTGGGTCGGCACGGAGACCGGCACGGTCGGCACCACCGTGCGCGGCAAGGCTCCCATCTTCGACGAGTACGGCATCGTCATCGGCCTGACCTCGGTGGGCGTGCTGGAGGCCACCGTCCACGGGGAGCTGTCCGACGCGCTGCCGCCCCTGCTGTGGACGGCGTTCGCCGTCCTGCTGGCCGGGTCGGCCGCCGCCGCGCTGATCACCGCCCGGGTGCGCAGGCAGACCTTCGGCCTGGAACCCCGCGAGATCGCCGCGCTGCTCGAACAGCGCGAGGGGGTGCTGCACGGCGTGAAGGTGGGCGTGCTCGCCCTCGACCTGACCGGCCGGGTCACGCTGGTCAACGACGCCGCCCACGAACTGCTGGGCGAAGTGGGGGACGTGGGCACCGACCTCACGCAACTGCCGGTCTCCGAGCGGATGCGCGACGTGCTCGGCGGCGCCGACCCCGGCGAGGACCGCATCGTCCTGCACGGCGAACGGGTGCTGGTGCTCAACCGCACCCCGGTGTCCGTACGCGGCCAGCAGCGCGGCTGGGTGATCACCCTGCGCGACCGTACCGAACTGGTCCGCCTGGCCCGCGACCTCGACGACGCCAGCAGCGCGACCGACGCGCTGCGCGCCCAGGCCCACGAGTTCGCCAACCGGATGCACACGGTCGTCGGGCTGCTGGAGCTGGGCGAGCACGACGCGGCCGTCGCCTTCATCACCAGGACCACCCGCAGCACGTACGCGCTGGACATCCGGGACCGGGTGCAGGACCCGACGCTGGCGGCGCTGCTGCTGGCCAAGTCGGCGGAGGCGGCCGAGCGCGGCGCCACGCTGGTGCTGGCCGACGACTCGGACGTGCCGGACGGCCGGCTCGGCGACCCGCAGGACGCGGTGCTGGTGGTCGGCAACCTGGTCGCCAACGCGATCGACGCGCTCGACGGCGCGGCGGGCACGATCGAGGTGTCGGTGCGCGCCGACGAGAGCGGGCTGCACGTCCGCGTCGGCGACTCCGGCCCCGGCATCACCCCCGGCCTGGTGGAGGAGGTCTTCAGGGAGGGCTTCACCACCAAGGCCGCCCGTTCCGGGCAGCGCGGGCTGGGCCTGGCCCTGACCAGGCAGGCGTGCATGCGCCGGGGCGGCTGGGTCAACGTGCGCAACGAGGGGGGAGCGGTCTTCACCGCGCTACTGCCATGACCGCGAGAGAGCAGAACGTGCGCGTGCTCGTGGTGGACGACGACTTCATGGTCGCGCGCATCCACAGCGGGTACGTCGCCCGCGTGCCCGGCTTCGAGGTGGTCGCCACCGCGCACACGGGCGCCGACGCGCTGGAGGCAGTCCGGCGGCTGAGCCCCGACCTGGTGCTCCTGGACATCTACCTGCCCGACATCTCCGGCCTGGAGGTGCTGAAGAAGCTGCACGACGTGGACGTCCTGATGGTCAGCGCCGCCCGCGACCTGCCCACGGTGCGGGAGGCGATGCGCGGCGGGGCGGTCAACTACCTGCTCAAGCCGTTCACGGCGGTGGCGCTGGCGGAACGGCTGCAGCAGTACGCGCGCTCGCGCCGCAGCCTGACCGGGCTCGGCCCCGAGGTCGGCCAGGACGAGGTGGACCGCCTGTTCGGCACGACGAAGACACCACTGCCGAAGGGCCTGTCCACCGCGACCTGCGACCTGGTGGCCCAGACGCTGCGGGAGGCGGGCCGCGACCTGTCGGCGGGGGAGGCGGCGGAACTCGCCGGCCTGTCGCGGGTGAGCGCCCGCAGGTATCTGGAGCACCTGTGCGCGGTGGGCAAGGCGGAGCTGCGCCCCCGGTACGGCACAGCCGGCCGCCCCGAACACCGCTACCACTGGATCGAATAACTCGTTTCTCGTGACATATCCGATTGGCCGTGCCTTACTGTTGCCTGAGGAAAGGCAGCTGAGCAGGAGGAGACAGGGGCGTGCGGCGCGCCGGACCCATCGATTCACCGACCGACCCCTTCGCCTCGGTGCCCTTGCCGAAACGCGGCAAGAAACCGAAGGTGGACGGACTGCCCCCCGGTGTGTCCAGGGACATTTTCGGCCCGCAGGACAGACCCGACCCGGAACCCGCCCCGGCGAGCGGCGGCACCGCCGCGCTCCCGCCCGTGGCCCCGCCGCCCCAGCCGTGGCCGATGCAGGACCAGGCGCAGCCGCCCGGCCCTCCGGAGCCGCAACCCGCCCCCGCTTATGAACCGGACACCCCGCGCCGGGGGTTACTGCCGACGCTGCTGGTGGTGGCGGTCGTCCTCGGCCTGGCCGCCTACCTGGTTCCCGCCGTCGCCATGTCGGGGCAGGTGCTGCCGGGCACCCGCGTGTCCGGCATCGACATCGGCGGCCTGACCATCAACCAGGCGGCCGACAGACTCCGCGCCCAGCTCGCCTCCCGGCTCGAACGGCCCGTCACCGTGAACGTGGGCGGGCGCGAGGAGGTCATCCAGCCCGACGAGGCCGGGCTCGAACTCGACGTGGTGGCCACGCTCGGCGAGGCCTCCAGCGGCTTCCCCGGCCCCGGCCAGGTCTGGCAGGCGCTCACCGGCACCACCGAACTGGAACCCGCGCTCACCGTCGACTCCTCGCAGCTCACCAGGAGCGTCGAAGGGCTGGCCGAGATCGTGGACCGGCCGCCCAAGGAGGGCCGCGTCGCCTTCGTCGGGCTGCGCCCCCAGGCCCTCATGCCACAAGAGGGCGCCCTGCTCGACCGGCAGGCCGCCGTGGAGGCCATCGGCGCCGCGTTCCTGCGCTCCCACGACAACATCTCGCTCTCGCTGGCCCCGGCCGCGCCGAAGAGCTCGGAGGAGACCGTACGGCAGGCGCTGGCGGACGCGCGGCGGGCGGTGGCGGCGCCCCTCACCCTCACCCACGCCGGCCGCTCGGCCACGCTGACGCCCGCCGCCGTCGCCGCCAGCCTCTCGTACGTCTCCGACGCCTCCGGCGGGCTGCAACCCCGCTTCGACGCCGAGAAGGCCCTGAAATCCGTGGAAGGCGGACTCGTGGGCGCGGCCAACCGCCCGCGCGACGCCACCTACCAGATCGTCGGCGACCGCCCCGTGCTCGTGCCCGCCCGCCAGGGGCGCGGCGTCGACGCCGACCGGCTCTCCCGCGACGTGGTCGAGGCCCTCGGATCCCCCTCCGCCCGTACGGTCCCCGTCACCCTGGCCGCCGCCCGCCCCCGGCGTACCACCGGCGAGGTGAGCGGCCTCGGCATCAAGGAGAAGGTCGCCGAGTTCACCACCGCCTTCGCCTGCTGCCAGCCCCGCGCGGGCAACATCCGGCGGATGGCCCAGGCGCTCGACGGCCACCTGGTGCTGCCGAAGCAGACGTTCTCCTTCAACACCGCCGTGGGCGAGCCGACGGCGGAGGCGGGCTACGTCGAGGCGCCGCAGGTCGTCGGCGGACGCCTGGTCAACGTGGTCGGCGGCGGCGGCTCACAGTTCGCCACGACCCTGTACAACGCGGTGTTCGCGGGCGGGTACGAAGGGGTCGAGCACACGCCGATGGACTACCACACGCCGCACTACCCGATCGGCCGCGACGCCGCCGTGCTCTTCCCCGGCCGCGACTACAAGTGGCTCAACGACTCCGAGCACGGCGTGCTGATCAAGACCACGTCCACGGACACGTCGGTGTCGGTGACGCTGTGGAGCACCCGGCGCTACGACAAGGTCGAGACCGTCGTGTCGGATCGCCGGGAGGTGCGCTCGTTCCGGCGCGAGGTCAGCAAGGAGGCCGGATGCCTGCCCACGGAGGGGCAGGCGGGCTTCACCGTGGACGTGACCCGCGTCTTCTTCAAGGGCGGCGAAGAGGTCAAGCGGGACGAGAGGCAGGTCACGAAGTACCGCCCGCAGGCGCAGGTGACCTGCGCTAACGGCCAGGGATGACGGCCAGGATCCGGTCGTCGTCCTGGCTGGGCGAGCCTCTGCCGTCCTTGTTGCTGGTGCCGACCCACAGCGTGCCGTCGGGGGCGAGGGCGACCGCGCGCAGCCTGCCGTAGCCCTCCTCGAAGTGGGCGACCGGCGTGCCCGCCCGGCCCTGGGCGTCGAGCGGGATCTGCCACAGGCGGGCGCCGCGCAGCGCGCCCATCCAGAGCGAGCCCCGTGCGTAGGCCAGGCCGGACGGCGAGGCGTCGGCGGTGCTCCAGGTGGCGACCGGGTCGGTGAATCGGGGGTCGTCGCCCCGGCCCTCGACCTCCGGCCAGCCGTAGTTGCGGCCCTTCTCGATCAGGTTGACCTCGTCGCTGGTGTTCTGGCCGAACTCCGAGGCGTACATACGGCCCTGTTCGTCCCAGGCGATGCCCTGGACGTTGCGGTGGCCGAGCGAGTGGACCTCGGCGCCGCCGTCGGGGTTCACGCGCAGGATCTTCCCGGCCAGGGAGTCCGGGCGCTGGGCGAGGCCGGGGTCGCCGACCTCGCCCGTGGCGGCGTACAGGGAGCCGTCGGGGCCGAAGGCGAGGCGGCCGCCGTTGTGGATGGCGCCCTTGGGGATGCCCTCGACCAGCACCTTGGGCTGATCCAGCCGGCCGCCCGCCAGGCGGTAGCGCACGACCCGGTTGTCGGCCTCGGCCGTGTAGTACAGGAACACCAGATCGTCCCGGACGGCGACGCCCATCAGGCCGCCCTCGCCGTCCGGGCGGGCTTCGGCGATCTTCGCGACCTCGGTGACCCTGCCCTTCGGGGTGACGCGCAGCAGGCGGGCGCTGTCGCGCTCGGTCACGAGCGCATCGCCGCCGGGCAGGAAGGCGATGCCCCACGGCACGGCCAGCCCGGTCGCGACGACGCGTGGTGCGGGGGCCTCCGGCGCGGTCGGGGCCGTGGCGGGTCCGGTGGCCGCCACGTCGGCGGACGGGGGAGTCGTGTCTGCGGCCGAGCAGCCGGTCAGCACGAGCAGAGCGATCAGCCAGAGTCTCCTCATGACATCCATAGTGCCGCCCGAGTCGTAAGGTTCTCGGCATGAAGATCTGGGTCCCCTCGGATGCGATGGCGGATGTCCTGTCCGACCTTCCTCGTGTCGAGTGCGTGGTTTATGAAGGCAAGGGCGAGATGCCGGACGACGTGGACGAGGTGGAGGTCTGGGTGCCGCCGCTCGTCCCCGTGCCCGACACGCCCGGCCATCTGGCGCGGATGACCGCGTTGCGCCTGGTCCAGACCGTGACCGCGGGGGTGGAGCCGTACCAGCCGCACATGCCCGCCGAGGCGGTGCTGTGCAACGCGCGCGGCGTGCACGACGCGGGCACCGCCGAGTGGGTCGTCGGCGCGATGGTCGCGGTCCTGCGGGAGTTCCCCGGCTTCGTGGACGCCCAGCGCGCGGGCGAGTGGGCCTACCGTCACACCGGCGTGCTGGCCGACTCCCGGGTGCTGATCGTCGGCCACGGCTCCATCGGCCAGGCGCTGGAGCGCCGCCTGGACGGCTTCGAGGTCGAGGTCGTCCGGGTCGCCCGTACGGCCCGCGACGGCGTCCACGGCATCGGCGAACTGCCCGCCCTGCTGCCGGAGGCGGACGTGGTGGTGCTCCTCGTGCCCGCGACCCCGCAGACCACCGGACTGGTGGACGCGGAGTTCCTCGGCCGGATGAAGGACGGCGCCGTGCTCGTCAACGCCGCCAGGGGCTCGGTCGTGGACACCGGCGCGCTGGTGGCCGAACTCCGCACCGGCAGGCTGCGCGCCGCCCTGGACGTCACGGACCCCGAGCCGCTGCCGCCCGGCCACCCCCTGTGGGACTGCCCCAACCTGCTGCTCACCCCGCACGTCGCGGGCAGCACCCCCGCGTCGGGGCGCCGCATGCTGCGCCTGGTCAGATCACAGATGCTGCGCTACCTGGCGGGCGAGCGCCTCAACAATCTGATCTCCGACACGTATTGAGAGGAATCCGGAACGTGGCTGGCCCGTGACCTTCAGTGCGTACGGTTGTCGTCTACCGGGGTCTCTTGACTCCCAGTCAAGGTGAAACCGGGACCAACTGGTCTGTGTGGTTATCAGATCGGTGACGACATCGGGGTTGTCACCACCCGCGCACCCGACACCACACACACTGTCGATGTGAGGGCAAGCACTGTGATCCGCTGGCGAGACCCACGAACGCCGCTGGCAGCAGCCGCGGCGATCGGTGCTGTGGGTTTCGCCGGCGCTACGGCGGCCGGCTGGCCCGCCCTGACGACCGGCACGATCGCCGGGCTCAGCGCGGCGCTGCTGGCCTCGGTCTCCCTCTTCCTCACCGCCGGCCGCTTCGGCGGCACGGGCGCGCGCTGGCTCGGTTCGGGCGCGCTGGTGTGGTCGGCGGGTCTCGGGCTGCGCTCGGTCGCCGACAGCTCCGGCGTCTTCGTCAGCGTCTCCGACCTGCTCGTGCCCGCGGGCACCCTGCTCATGGCAGCGGGCGCGCTGATCTGCGCCGGGCGGGCGCCCACGCCCAGATCGGCCGTCCGCCACCTGCTCGACGCCTACCTGTGCACCGCCTCCCTGGTGCTGGTCGGCTGGGTGCTGGCGCTGCGCCAGCTCCTCGCCGACGCGGGCGGCTCCTCCTCCCTCGTCTTCACGCTGCTGCCACCGGCGATCTGCCTGCTGGCGACCTTCGCCGCCGCGCCCGCCGTCGCCGGCGGGGCCGTACGTACCTGGCCGCTCGGCCTGGCCGGGGTCGGGGTGCTGGCCGCCACGACCGTCGCGGAGGCCGCCTCCGCCGTCGCCAGGCTCGGCGAGAGCACCCCGCCGACCTGGAGCCTGGTGCTCGCCCCCGTGGCGTTCATGCTGCTGGCGGCCGCCGCCTGGAGCAGGCGGCGGGAGGAGGACGAGCGCCGCCTGCGCGGCGCCGCCTACGCCTCCCAGTTGCTGACGGTGATCCCGCTCGCCCTGGTCGTGGTCGCCACCCTGGTCTACGCGGGCTACTTCGCCGGAGGGCCCGAGCACCGGCCCGCCGGTGGCGTCGTGCTGATCGTCGCCTCCGTCGTCATGGTGCTCGTGCTGCGCCTGTTCGCGCTCGTGACCGCGTACGCGCGGATGCGCAGGCTGGTCCGCCTCGGCGACCGCCAGCTCCGCCAGCTCGCCGAGAGCACCGGCGACGTGGTCCTCATGTGCGACTACGACGGCGTGATCACCGAGATCGGCGCGGGCGTCGAGGTCATCTACGGCTACCGTCCCGAGGAGGTCGTCGGCCGCTCCCTGTTCGACTACCTCCACCCGGAGGACACCCCCGGTATCCAGGCCGCGCTGCACGCCATGGGCCCCGACGAGGTCGAGGACGACCCCGGCGCCTGCCTGGTCGAATGCCGGGTGCTGGCCAGCGACGGCACCTGGCGGCCGTCCGAGTCCGTCGCCACCCGCCACGTCGGCGGCGAGGACCTCCTGCTCATCACCACCCGCGACGTCAGCGACGAGCAGGCCCTGCGCGACCAGGTCGCCCACCTGACCTTCCACGACGGCGTCACCGGGCTGCCCAACCGCTCCTACTTCGCCGAGCGCACCCGCGAGGTGCTCGACGGGCGGGCCGTGGTCCAGGCTGCGGTGATCTTCCTCGATCTCGACGGTTTCACCTCCGTCAACGACTCCGTGGGCCACGCGAGCGGCGACTACCTTCTCGGCCAGGCCGCCAGGCGGCTGCGCGGCGCCGTACGGCCCGACGACACGCTCGCCCGCTGGGGCGGCGACGAGTTCGCCGTCCTGGTCGACACCGGCGGCGAGGCGCAGGTCGCGGTCGACCTGGCCGAGCGGCTGGTGCGCGCGGTCTCGCAGGAACCGTTCCGCGTCGCCGACCGCGACATTGCGCTGACCGCCAGCGTCGGCGTCGCCTTCGCCGAGGACGACACACCGGCCGGCGACCTGATGCGCAACGCCGATGTCGCGATGGCACGCGCCAAAGAGCTGGGCGGGCGGCGCGTCGAGGTGTTCGCCGCGCACATGCACGCCGACGTCGTACGCCGCCTGGAACTCGCCGCCGACCTGCAGCGGGCGCTCATCGAGCAGCAGTTCGCCATCGAGTACCAGCCGGTGGTCGACCTCGCCACCTCCCGGGTCACCGCCGTCGAGGCGCTGGTGCGCTGGTGGCGCGGATCGGTGTTCGTGCCGCCGGAGCAGTTCCTCGGCCCGGCCGAGGACACCGGCCTGATCGTGCCGCTCAGCGAGTGGATCCTGCGCGAGTCCTGCCGCGAGGTGGCCGCCTGGCGGGCCTCCTCCTGGGACATCGGCCTGTCGGTCAACCTGTCGGCCCGGCAGATCACCGCGCCGCGCTTCGTCGAGACCGTCGCGGAGGCGCTGGAGGACAGCGGGCTGCCCGCCTCCGCGCTCACCCTGGAGGTCATCGAGGAGATGCTGGTCGAGGACGCGGAGGAGACCATCTCGCGGCTGTCGGAGCTGCGGGCCCTCGGCGTACGGCTGGCCATCGACGACTTCGGCACCGGTTACGCGTCTCTGGCCTTCCTCAGGCAGTTGCCCGTGGACATGATCAAGATCGATCCGTCGTTCGTCGAGGGGCTCGGCCGCGACGACACCCTGACCCTCCTGACCCGCACCATCGTCCGGCTCGGACACGACCTGGGCCTCATCGTCGTGGCCGAGGGCATCGAACGCCCGGAGCAGCTGGAGCAACTGCGCGAGATGGGATGCACGCGCGGGCAGGGCTTCCTGGTGGCGCGGCCCATGGCGGCCAAGGGTGTGGACTCCCTCATGAGGACTAGTCTGCAGTCCGCACTCTGAGACGACTGTCCAGCAATTTGACACCCATGCCCTGAGAGCGGCTATGGTGTCAGCATGCTTCGCAGTGGGATTCTCGTAGTACTTCGCCGGCGCGCAGGCCGTTAGCGAAGCACGACGACCTGCGCGCCGCCCCAGACCCACCCCCGGTGGGCGGGGCATTTTTTATGTCCTTCAAGAGTCACTCTTTCGAGGAACGAGCCGATGACCGAACGGATGACAGGTGCACAGGCCCTGGTCAGGGCACTGGAGCACGTGGGAGTCGACACCGTTTTCGGGATTCCGGGCGGAGCCATCCTCCCCGCCTACGATCCCCTCTACGACTCGACCAAGGTCCGGCATGTGCTCGTACGCCACGAGCAGGGTGCCGGCCACGCCGCCGAGGGCTACGCCCAGGCGACGGGCAGGGTCGGCGTGTGCATGGCCACCAGCGGTCCCGGGGCGACCAACCTGGTGACCCCGATCGCCGACGCGTACATGGACTCCGTTCCGATCGTGGCCATCACCGGGCAGGTGGCGAGCGCGGCGATCGGCACCGACGCCTTCCAGGAAGCCGACATCTCCGGCATCACCATGCCGATCACCAAGCACAACTTCCTGGTGACCGACCCGGCCGACATCCCCCGCACGATCGTCGAGGCCTTCCACATCGCCTCGACCGGCCGTCCCGGCCCGGTCCTCGTGGACATCGCCAAGGACGCGCTCCAGTCCGACACCGAGTTCCACTGGCCGCCGGTCATGCAACTGCCGGGCTACCGCCCGGTCACGCGGCCGCACTCCAAGCAGATCCGCGAGGCGGCCAAGCTCATGGCCGAGGCCAGCCGCCCCGTCCTGTACGTCGGCGGCGGGGTCCACAAGGCCCGCGCCTCCGAGCAGTTGCTGGCGCTGGCCGAGCTGACCGGCATCCCGGTCGTCACCACGCTGATGGCCAGGGGCACCTTCCCCGACAGCCACCCGCTGAACCTCGGCATGCCCGGCATGCACGGCACCGTCGCCGCCGTCGGCGCCCTGCAGAAGGCCGACCTGCTCATCGGGCTCGGGGTCCGCTTCGACGACCGGGTGACCGGGAAGCTGTCGTCGTTCGCGCCCCACGCCAAGATCGTCCACGCGGACATCGACCCGGCCGAGATCTCCAAGAACCGCCACGCCGACGTGCCCATCGTCGGCGACTGCAAGGAGGTCATCGGCGACCTCATCACCGCCGTCAAGGCGGGCGGCACCGGTTCCTACGAGGAGTGGACCGAGCAGCTCTCCGACTACAAGCGGACCTACCCGCTCGGCTACGAGGAGTTCGCCGACGGGTCGCTGGCCCCGCAGTACGTCATGGAGCGCCTGAGCGCCATCGTCGGCCCCGACGCCTACTACGTGGCCGGGGTCGGCCAGCACCAGATGTGGGCCTCCCAGTTCATCGGCTACGAGAACCCGGGCAGCTTCATCAACTCCGGCGGCCTCGGCACGATGGGCTTCGCCGTACCGGCCGCCATGGGCGCCAAGATGGGCCGACCCGACGCCACCGTCTGGGCGATCGACGGCGACGGCTGCTTCCAGATGACCAACCAGGAACTGGCGACCTGCGCGATCGAGGGCGTGCCGGTGAAAATCGCGGTCATCAACAACGGTAACCTCGGGATGGTCCGCCAGTGGCAGACGCTCTTCTACGATGAGCGTTACTCCAACACCGACCTGAAGACCGCGCGCCGGATCCCGGACTTCGTGAAGCTCGCCGAGGCCTATGGTTGTGTCGGCCTGCGGTGCGAGCGTCCGGAGGACGTCGACGCGACCATCAAGAAGGCCATGGAGATCAACGACGTGCCCGTCGTGGTCGACTTCGTGGTCCATCAGGACGCGATGGTCTGGCCGATGGTCGCGGCGGGCACCAGCAACGACGACATCAAGATCGCCCGGGACATGGCCCCGGTCTGGGAGAGCGAGGACTAGGAGCAATGAGCAGGCACACGCTCTCCGTGCTGGTGGAGAACAAGCCCGGCGTACTCGCCCGCGTCTCCGCGCTGTTCAGCCGACGAGGATTCAACATCGACTCGCTGGCCGTCGGGCCCACAGAGCACGACGACATCTCCCGAATGACGATCGTGGTAAGCGTGGAAGAACTCCCGCTGGAGCAGGTCACCAAGCAGCTCAACAAGCTGGTCAACGTCCTGAAGATCGTCGAGCTGGACTCCTCGCAGTCCGTGCAGCGCGAGCTCATGCTCATCAAGGTCAAGGCCGACGCCGACAGCCGCTCGCACGTGCTCGAACTCGTCCAGCTCTTCCGCGCCCGCTGCGTGGACGTCGCGGCGGACGCCGTGACCATCGAGGTCACCGGCACACCGGACAAGCTCGAAGCCTTCGTGAAGGTCCTTGAGCCGTTCGGCATCAAAGAACTCGTCCAGTCGGGCATGGTGGCCATCGGCCGCGGCGCCCGCTCCATCACCGACCGGTCCCTCAGGGCACTGGACCGTACCGCCTGAAAGGTTTGCAACGCACGTGACCGAGATCTTCTACGACGACCAGGCCGACCTGTCGATCGTCCAGAACAGGGTCGTCGCCGTCATCGGGTACGGCTCCCAGGGCCACGCGCACGCCCTGTCCCTGCGCGACTCCGGCGTCGACGTCCGCGTCGGCCTGCCCGAGACCTCCAAGAGCCGCGAGCTCGCCCAGGCCGAGGGCCTGCGCGTGGTCACGCCCGCCGAGGCCGCCGCCGAGGCCGACCTGATCATGATCCTCGCGCCCGACCACCTGCAGCGCGACATCTTCGCCAACGACATCGCGCCCAACCTGCAGGAGGGCGACGCGCTCTTCTTCGGCCACGGCCTCAGCATCCGCTACGGCCTCATCGAGGCGCCCGAGGGCGTCGACGTCGCCATGGTCGCCCCCAAGGGCCCCGGCCACCTCGTGCGCCGCCAGTACCAGGCGGGTCGTGGCGTCCCGTGTCTGGTCGCCGTCGAGAAGGACGCCTCCGGCAAGGCCATGGACCTGGCCCTGTCGTACGCCAAGGGCATCGGCGGCACCCGCGCGGGCGCGCTGAAGACCACCTTCAAGGAGGAGACCGAGACCGACCTGTTCGGCGAGCAGGCCGTGCTGTGCGGCGGCGTCTCCGAGCTGATCAAGGCCGGGTTCGAGACCCTGATCGAGGCGGGCTACCAGCCCGAGGTCGCCTACTTCGAGTGCCTGCACGAGATGAAGCTGATCGTCGACCTCATGTACGAGGGCGGCGTGTCCAAGATGTACTGGTCGGTCTCCGACACCGCCGAGTACGGCGGCTACACGCGCGGCCCGCGCGTGGTGACAGAGGAGACCAAGAAGGAGATGAAGCGCATCCTGGCCGAGGTCCAGGACGGCACCTTCGCCCGGCAGCTCGTCGAGGAGTTCGACGGCGGCCAGAAGGAGTTCGGCAAGTACCGCGAGGACCTCGCCGAGCACCCGATCGAGAAGACCGGCGCCAAGCTGCGCCCGATGATGAGCTGGCTGAAGGCCTGAGCCGAGCCTGTGACGGGGTGATCGCCGAGCGCGGCGGTCACCCCGTCGGCGTCACGCGGTAGCCCACGCCCGGAGTCGTCGCGATGACCTGCGGTTCGCGAGCTTGCCGGGTCGCGCGGTCGTCATCGCCGGATGCTGGGGACGGGCTGGGCGGTCACCGTCTCCTCCTTCCGGCGGGGGTGCGAGGAGCCGAGCACGACCGCGCCGAGCACGGCGACGGCCCCGACGAGCTGGCCGAACGACAGCGACTGCCCGAGTACGGCCCAGCCGAGCACGGCGGCGACGACCGGGCTGAGCAGAGCGAGTACGGTCACCCGCGTCGGCGCCAGCGTGGTGACCCCACGGAACCAGAGAAGGTACGCGAAGGCCGTACCGATCAGCGTGAGGTATCCGAAGCCGCCCAGGTTGAGCACGGTGAGCTCCGGCGGCGCCCCCTCCACCACGAACATGATCGGGAGGATGACCAGGCCGCCCACCGTCAGCTGCCAACCGGTGAGCGCGAGCAGCGCGGTCGGCCGGCGATCGAAGCCCTCGGGGGTGCCCCAGCGACGTCCGAAGACGGTGCCGACCGACATCACCACCATGCCGCCGGCCGCTGCGGCCAGCCCGAGCGGATCCAGGGCGACCGTCGAACGCAGCACCAGCAGGGCCACGCCGACCACGCCGATGACCGCGCCGAGCAGCGCGCGTCCGCCCGGCCGTTCGCGCAGAAGGAGGAAGGCCAGCCCGGCGACCACGAACGGGCCGAGTGCGCCGAGCACCGCCGCCACCCCGCCGGGCAGCCGGTAGGCGCCGAGGAACAGCAGCGGGAAGAACAGTCCGATGTTGAGGGTTCCGAGCACCGCCGCCCGCCACCACCACTGGCCGGTGGGCAGCGCGGGCCGTCCGGCGAGCAGGGCGACCACACCGACGAGCAGCAGTCCTGCGGGCAACGCGCGCAGGACTCCGGCCAGGAGGGGACGGTCGGGCGGGAGGAACTCGGTGGTCACGAGGTAGGTGGTGCCCCACAGGGTGGGCGCGATGGCGCTGGTGGCGACAAGCCGAACATCTCTCATAGCTAAGTAGCTTACTGCTAAGCTAATTATATGCAAGGTAATATGAGGCCCGTGCAGACCGAGGACGCCGTCGACCGGATCATCCAGCAGTGGGCCCGAGAGCGGCCCGACCTGGAGACCGAGGCGATGGCGGTGTTCGGCCGCGTCTACCGCATCGCGGCGGCCATGGGCGCCAGGCAGCAGGAGGCGTACGCCGCCTTCGGTATCAGCAGGGGCGAGTTCGACGTGATCGGAACCCTGCGGCGCTCCGGCGAGCCGTTCCAGCTCTCGCCGAAGGAGCTCACCTCGATGCTGATGCTGACCTCCGGCGGGATGACCGGGCGCCTCGACCGGCTCGAACGCGCCGGGCTCGTCACCCGCTCACCCGACCCCGGCGACCGGCGGGCACTGGTCATCACGCTGACCGAGCGGGGTCGCGAACTGGCCGACGAGATGGTGGGGGCGGGCCTCGCCATCCAGCGTGAAGCGCTCGAACGGCTCCCCGAACCCGCCCGCCACCACCTCAACGGCCTCCTCCGCGAACTGCTCGCCGTCGTCGACTCCTGAGTCCGCCCCAACGCGAGCCGCTGCCCCTCTGCGAACTGCGGCCCGCCCTCTCGACGGGCTGTTCGCCGTCGTCGGCTGCTCAGAAGGCCCCTGCTGGACGACGCGCGGGAGCCGTGCTGCTGTCAGGCTTCGAGGGTCTTGCGCAGCAGCTCGTACGTCGGGGCCAGGCGGTGCAGGATCTCCACCAGGCTCCGGTCGTCGCCCTTGACCAGCGGGTACTGCATGCTGCCGAGGGTCCTGGCCAGGTCGCGGGCGACCGCGGCGGCGTCGGTCAGTCCGATCAGGTCCAGGCAGACGGCGGCGTCGGCGGCCCGCCTGGTGCCGACGCGCAGGGAGAAGAACTTCATCAGCTCCCGCACCTTCGGATCCAGGCCACCCTCCACCAGTGCGGCCAGCGCGGTCACCGCCTCCGCGCCGTTCAGCGTCCCGCGCGGCATCCGCCGGTCTTCGCGACCGGCCAGCCACCGAACGGCCCCCGGCACCGACGCCCGCAGCGCCTCCAGGGGGTCCACCACGCGGACCCGGCGGAACGCCCGGCGCATCCCGTAGCCCTCGGAGAAGTACTCGACGGTCTCGCCGCGCCACGCCGCCATGAACTCCGCCACCGGGAGCGTGGCGAACGGCTGCCCCTCCGGGTCGTGCATCAGCACGGTGTCGCCCTCGACGCCGAGCACCACGATGTAGTGGTCGCCGGCCGGCAGGTCCAGGTAGGTGAGCAGGCCCATGTCCACCGGCCCGATCAGCACCGGGCCGTCGGCCGCGCGCAGCCGGGCCAGCGCCTGCTCGGGGGTGCCGCCGGTGGTGTGCTCGCAGGTCCAGCCGAGGGCGGCGATGGCGTCGTCCAGGCCGATCTCGGGGTCCCAGCCGTACGGGTCGAACCAGGGCGTTCGACCCCGCACGAGCTGCACGCCGAACGGCGATCCGGTGAGTGTCTCGATGACGGCGGTGGGCGGCGCGGCGGCGCCGAGCATCATCGCCAGTGAGTTGCTGTAGCAGTACGGCCCTGAGCCGGTGTAGTCGACCATGTCCGGCAGTGAACGCGCTGACACGGTGTGAGAGTCAAGCGGTGTGAGAGTCAAGCGGTCCGCGCCGAGGCCGTCCGGAGGGGGTGTGGACGGACGTCGGCGCGGACCGCTTCTCGGCGGGCCGGCCCGGTGACCTCGGTGCGGACGAAGGTCGCCGGGCCCGGCTCGCCGGGAGGGAACGCCGTGGCGGGGTGGATCCGGCGCACTCGGCGCGCGGAGGAGGCCAGGCGTTCCGCGAGGTCAGCTGCGGGCGAACACCTGGGTCCAGTGCGGGCCCTTCGCGTCGTGGCCGACGCCGATGTGGGTGAAGCCGCAGTTCATGATGTTGGCCTTGTGCCCGGGGCTGTTCATCCAGCCGTCCACGACGGCGGCGGCGGTGCGCTGGCCCATGGCGATGTTCTCGCCCCAGGCGCTGACGGGGGAGAAGCCCGCGGCCCTGATGCGGTCGGCGGGGGAGCGGCCGTCCCTCCCGGTGTGGTCGAAGTAGCCCTTCGCGGCCATGTCGGCGGAGTGGCCCTCGGCGGCCTTGTGCAGCTTGGCGTCGTGGACGAGCGGCTTGCAGCCGCCGGAGGCCCGGGCCGCGTTGGTCAGCCGGACGACCTCGTCCTCGATGTCGGAGCCGGGACCGGCGGTGGGGGTGGCGCTGGAGGTGGGCGTCGGGGTGGCGGTCGAGGTCGGCGCCGGCGTCGGGACCGAGTCGCACGACAGGCGGACCGGCTGCGAGCGGTGGGTGTTGCCGGTGGAGTCGATCGCGACCGTGTAGTAGGTGCGGGGGGTCGGGCTGCACCGGGTCCAGGCCACGATGTCGCCGCTGGCGATGCGCTGGGAGCCGCTCTTGAGCGTGCGGTCGATGCCGGGGCCGGCCGCCTTGATGCGTACGCGCAGGAGGGCGGTCTCGTCGCAGTCCGCCCGCTTGGCAGCGCCGCGAACCAGGCCCTGGGAGTCGAGGTACGGCGCGGCCGCGATGACGCGGCACTGCTCGCGCTCTGTTGTCGCTTGGGCGGTGGCGGGGATGGCCAAAGCCGCCAGACCGCCGAGGCAGGAGAGTGCCAGGAGCTGTCTGCGCACGTTGTCCTCCGATGTGGTGAGACGCTGCTTTCGACCCCGAATTCTGGTGTGCCCACTCCCGGAATGTCACGAAAAATCGCCCGATATCTGGAGTACCAGGTGTCCCATTCGTAACACTCTTCTCTTTGATCTAGGTAAACCCGCACCGCCTCTCGTGCGTCGTGGATCATCCACAGCCCCTGTGGGGCCGGGCGATCCGCACCCCGCGCCCGACGTGCGGGCGGCCGTTTCGAGAGATCGACGGCGGCCGGTCGTCACCGGACCTGTTGTCCAGCATTTGAGACAGATTGCGCGGTCAGTTGCCGGGCGCGCGCTCCTGTCTGTGGCGGGCGAGCAACTGGCCGCCGACCTCGACGTAACCGCTGAACAGTCCGATCACGTCGTGCAGCCGTTCCCGCGCCGGACCGTCGGCCACCAGGGCCTCCCCCTCGCGGAGGGCGGCGATGAGGGTCCGGGCCTGCGCGTGGCCCGCCTCCAGGAGCGACTCGATCCCGGCCGCCGCCTCGACCAGCAGCCTGCGGCTGCCGGGCTGCGGGATCGTCCTGGCCAGCCCCCATGAGCCGAGCTGCCGTACGGCGGTGCTCACCGCGCCCTTGCTCAACGCGAGTTCGGCGGCGATGGCGTCCAGGGTGACCGGCTCCTCGCTCACCAGCAGCAGCCCGTAGACGCGGCCGGTGGCGTGCGGCAGGTGCCACGACGCCAGCAGGTCGCCCACCGAGCCGATGAACGCCCGCCGCCTGTCGTCGCTCATCGCAGCCCTCCCAGGAAGTTCTCGATCGCCGCGTTCACCGCGTGCGGAGCGTCCTGGGTGGACAGGTGCCCCGCATCGGGGACGACCACCTCCGCCACGCCCTCCGCCCGCGCCCACCGGGGCATGGCGGAGGCGATGTTGCCGGTTCTGTCGCGTTCACCGCGTATGAGGCACAGGGGCACCGGCGTACGGTATCCGGGATCGGGTGCGAGCAGGTCCAGGGTCGCCCGCCAGATCTGGACGAACTCCCGCTTCGGCACCTGCGCGAAAGCGCGCCGCGCGTCCGCCCGTGCCTCCGGGGTGACGGCGGAGGCGTCGGCCATCAGCGCGGGAAGCCGTCCGGCGGGGACCGCCGACAGCATGGGCGCGGCCGCCTTCAGCAGGAGCCGCTCCGTCCAGGACAGCGCGGCGGTGTTCCAGGTCGAGTCGATGACGATCAGGGCGCGGGCCAGATCCGGATGCCGTTTCACGACGGCCTGCCCGAGGTTGCCGCCGAGGGACTGGCCGACGAGCACCGGGCGTTCCAGGCCCAGCTGCCCGATGAGGGCGAGCAGGTCGGCGACCGCCCGCCGCGCGGTGAACGGCGCACCCGCTGGGCGCGACAGCCCGTGGCCGCGCAGATCCCAGCCGACGACGCGGTATCCACGCCCGGCCAGGTGCCGGAACTGGGCGTCGAACATCACGTGATCGGCCCCGGCGCCATGGGTGAACACCACCGGCACGCCATCGCCGCCGCTGTCGCCGTAGCGCAGGTCACAACCGTCGAGCGAGAGCACGGACGTCAGATTCAGCATATTCACAAAATACTAAATATCGCGCCTGTTGGCACCGGGAGTGCGGGCCCGATAGGCGACAGGGGCAGGCCCGGGAGCCGTACCGTCTTGTCTCATCAGGGCGGGTTACGCCCGCCGCCACGAGGCGGCGGGCGTCAGGCCGTCAGCAGGTGGCGGGCTTCAGCCACGAGCACTCCAGGTCGGAGCCCTCGATGGCAGGGGCCTCGGCGCGCAGGGCGGCCGACACCGGGTTCGTGCGCGAGAACTGCGCCAGCCGAACCGCGATCTTGTCCTCCAGGTCCTTGGGCGACCCGGACAGGTACTGGTTGAGCATGATCGAGAACACCAGCGGCTCGCCGTCGGCGCTGGTCACATACCCCGACAACGCGGTCACTCCGGTGAGGGAGCCGGTCTTGGCCCGGACGTTCCCGGCAGCGGGCGTGCCGCGCATCCGGCTCCGCAGTGTCCCGCCCACGAGCCGGTCGGGGTCGCCCGCGACCGGCAGCGAGTCGTACCACGCGGGGAACCACGGCTTGTCCCGCACCGCCACGAGCAACTGCGCGATCGACGCCGCCGTGAACCCGTCGCGCCGCGACAGCCCGGAGCCGTCGCGCATGTTCAGGACCTGCACCCCGTTGGCGCGCGCGAAGTCGGTGCTGACCTTGAGCCCGGCCGCCCAGGTGCCCTGTCCCGCGACCTTGCGGCCCATCGCCTTGGTGAGGATCTCGGCGTGGATGTTGTTGCTGAGCTTCATGAACGGCACCAGCAGCTCCTTGAGCGGCATCGACTGCCGCTCGGCGAGCCGGCTCGCCCCCTCGGGCGCGGCGCCGGTCGTGGTCCGTCCGACGACGCGCACGCCGTGCTTGGCCAGCGACTTCCGGAAGAGCGAGGCCGAGTACGCCGTGGGGTCGTCCACCGACACCCACTCCTGGTACGGCGTGGCCACCGTACCGGTGACGACCACGGTCCTGGTGCCGTGCTGTCGTTCGATGAGCACGTCGGTCTTCGCCCCGACGGTGGCCTTGTTGACGATCGTGAGGTAGTCGGTCTCCGGCTTGGTGGTGACCTTGACCTCGGACCCGGCGACGGCGGCCGACACGATCACAGAGCCGGCGTCGTAGTCGCGGTCGGGCGAGGCGGTCAGCGCCGAGATGGGCGCCGCGTAGTAGGCGCTCTCGTCGTCCCAGGCCCAGTCGAGCCCGAGGCGTACGTCGTCGAACCAGGTGTCGTCGGCGACGAGCCTGCCCGTGACGACCTTGACGCCCTGGGCGGCGACGTCGGCGGCCAGCCGGTCGTAGTCCTCGGCCAGCATGGTCGGGTCGCCGGTGCCGCGCAGGACGAGGTCGCCGCCCAGCACGTGGCCGGTCTTGCGCCCGGCGCCGAGGACGCTGGTGGTGAACCGGTAGTCGAGGCCGAGGGTCTCGGCGGCGGCCGCCCCGGTGAACAGCTTGGTGTTGGACGCCGGGAGCATGAGCTTGCCCGGCGAGGTGGCGTACAACTCCTCACCGCTCTCGGCGTTCCTCACCTGGACGCCCGCCTGGGCGATGGTGAGCCGCGAGTCTGACAGGATCCGGTCGAGGTCGGCGGCCAGGTCGGCGACCCCTGGGCTGGGGTCGAGCGCGTTGGCGGGGGTGGCCGGCCCGGACGCCCAGGCGAGGGCCGCGACGAGCGCGCCCGTGGCGAGGGTGGCGGTGGTGCGCCGCATGGGTTCTCCAAACAGAGCTGGGGGACTCGTTCGGATCATCGACCAGCAACCACACCCTGTAATCCGCAAATATCCGTATTTTTGGGACCTACTGGTGCAGGGGCTGGGAACTCACCATAAATCCACAGTCCCCGAACGAGACCTCGTCACCCGAGCGTACGCGCGCGGGCCCGACCAGCCGCCAGCCGTTCAGCCGGGTGCCGTTGAGCGAGCCCAGATCGACCAGCAGCCACTCGCCGTCGTCCTCGCGCCGCAGTTCGGCGTGCACCCGCGACACCGTCAGGTCCGACAGCACCAGGTCGCAGGCCGAGCCCCGGCCGACCACGAACCGGATCCGGCTGTCGTCCGGCAGCGCCAGCCGGGGCAGCCGAGGGCGCCGCCACGCCGACTGCAGGCGCGTGGTGAACTCCGACACCGCCGAGACGGCGTCCGTCAGCCGCTGCCTGACCGTGGGTTTGCGCGGGAAATCGGCGACCAGCTCGCTCAGCTCGTGGCTGTTCTGCGCGCGCAGCGCCTGATCCACCCGGCCGACGAAAGTGTCATGGGAGATGCGTCCTTCGGCGGCACGCTCACGGAGCTCGTCGATCGCGCGATCACGTTCCCCGTCGGACGCGCGAAACGGGGGATTCGTCGAGCTCATTCCCCGAGTATCTGCCGCAGGAGCGGGTCGTGTCCAGAATACGGTGATCTCTTGCGAAGGGCATACTCGGTATGCATACTCAGTACGCATGTCGATCAGACACGGAATGCTCGCCCTCCTGAGCCGAGGCCGACGGTACGGCTACCAGCTCCGCCAGGAGTTCGAGGCGTCGACGGGGGCGACCTGGCCTCTCAACATCGGCCAGGTCTACACGACGCTCTCCCGCATGGAACGCGACGGTCTCGTCGAGCCGGGAGCCGCCGACGAGCAGGGCCGTGTCGTCTACACGATCACCGAGGCCGGTCGGACCGAACTGGCGCGATGGTTCAGCACCCCCGTCGGCCAGTCCGACCGGCCTCGGGACGAGCTCGTCATCAAAGTCGCCATGGCCGTCGCCTCGGGCGAGGCGGACGTGCGCGCGGTCATCCAGGCCCAGCGCCGTGCCACGATGCGCGCCCTGCAGGAGCTGAACCGCGCCAAACGCGCGGAAGCGGCCGGAGCGGCGCAGCGGCTCGTCCTCGATTCCGCCATCTTCAAGGCCGAAGCGGAGCAGCGCTGGCTGGACCACTGCGAGGCCGTACTCAAGGAGAACAACGCATGACTGTGGTGGTGAGCCTGCACGACGCCGGACGCGTGCACGACGGAGTCCACGCCCTGAAGGGGGTGAACCTGGAGGTGTCGGCGGGAGAACTCGTCGCGGTGATGGGTCCTTCCGGCTCGGGGAAGTCCACGCTGCTCAACCTCGCGGGCGGGCTCGACCGGCCCACCTCGGGCACCGTCCGCATCGAGGGCGAGGACCTCGCCGGGGTGAAGGACCTCGCAGTGGTACGGCGCGGCCGCGTCGGCTACGTCTTCCAGGACCTCAACCTGATCCCGTCGCTGACGGCGGCCGAGAACGTGATGCTGCCCCGCGAACTCGACGGCGTCTCGGCGGGCAAGGCCAGGAAGGAGGCTCTGGCCGTCCTCGCCGAACTGTCGCTCGGCGACCTCGCCGACGACTTCCCCGAGGAGTTGTCCGGCGGCCAGCGCCAGCGGGTCGCCATCGCCCGCGCCCTGGTCGGCGAGCGGCGCCTGCTGCTGGCCGACGAGCCGACGGGCGCGCTCGACACGGCGACCGGCGACGGCATCCTCGGGTTACTGCGCGGTCGCTGCGACGCCGGTGCGGCGGTGTTGCTGGTCACCCACGAGCCCAGGTACGCGGCCTGGGCCGACCGGGTGGTGTTCCTGCGCGACGGCGAGATCGCCGACTCGACCGACGTACCGCTGGAGAGCGCCCGATGAGCGCCTTCCGGGCCGCGCTGCGCCTGTCCCGCAGGGACGCGCTGCGCGCCAAGGGCCGCACCGCCCTGATCCTGCTCATGATCGGGCTGCCGGTCCTGGTCGTCACCGGGGCGCTGACGCTCTTCGCGACCGCCCAGGTGGACTTGCGCGAAGAGCTGCCGTACCGCCTGGGCGCCGCTGACGCCCACATCGACGCCCTGCACAACGGCCGCCCCGTCAAACAGACCGTTGAGGGAGCGGGCGCAGGTCGCGTGCACATGAGTGACCCCCTGTGGACCACGGAGGCGGTCGCGGCGCTGGTGAAGGGCCGGGTGATCCCCAATAGCACAGTCTGGGTCGACCTGCTCGTCGATGGTGTGCTCAAGGCGGTCGTCGGTTTCGAGGTGGACCTGCGCGAGCCCATGACCAAGGGCATGCGCACCCTGGTCGAGGGCAGGTTCCCGGCGTCCACCGGCGAGATCGCCGTCTCCTCCTCCTTGGCCGAGGCGGGCGGCCGGATCGGTGAGACCTTGAAGGTCTCCCGCAAGGGCGTCCCGCTCAAGGTCGTCGGCATCACCGAGAATCCGGTACGCCCCACCGAGGACGAAGTCTTCGCCCTGCGCGGCGCGATGATGGACAACAACGGCAACGGCGGTGGTACCGGCTGGCTCCTCGACGCCACCGAACCGGTGACCTGGGAGCAGGTGCGGCGACTGAACGCCGTGGGGCTGGTCGTTCAGTCCCGTGCCCTCATCGAGAACCCGCCGGCCTCGGCGCCGGGGGCCCTCCGCTCGGACACTTCGATCACGGCAGATTACGTGGTCATCCTCGGCGTCATGGTGGTCATGGTCGTGATGGAGATCGTCCTGATGGCCGGGTCCGCCTTCGCTGTCGGGTTGCGCCGCCGCAGACACGAACTCGCCGTGCTCGCCGCGCAGGGCGCCTCACCGGCACATCTGCGGCTGGTCGTGGCGGCAGACGGCCTGGTACTCGGCGGGGCCGCCACCCTGGCCGGTACGGTGATCGGCGTACCTGCCGGCCTCGCCGTGCTTTCGCTGCTGAGCCCTTCCGGCCTCGCGCAGGGGCCCGCTGACGTGCCCTGGGGGCAGGTGGTGTCCGTGGCCGCCCTGGGTCTGGTCAGCGGTGTCGTCTCCGCGCTGATCCCCGCCTTCCAGGCGGGCAGGACCGCGCCGGCCCAGGTCCTCGCGGGGCGGGATCCCGCCGGCAGGGATCGTGCGGGGTGGCCCGTTCTCGGGCTGCTTCTCGTGGTCGCCGGAGTCGGCCTCATCGTGAAGCTGTTCGGTGGCAGAGTTCAGTTCGTCATCGCCGCGTGTGTTCTCGTCATCTTGGGGGTCGTCGTCCTCACACCGTGGCTGGTCCGGCGCACCGCCGGGCTCGCGAGCGGGCGGGCGCTGGCGGTCAGACTGGCGGTGCGCGACGCCGTGCGCCATCGGGGGCGCACGGCTTCGGCGGTGGCCGCCGTCATGGCCGCCGCTGCTGCGGTGGTCGCGCTCTCCATCACTCTGCACAGCAAGGGCCAGAACCTGGCCGCCGACGGCAACGACCTGCCCGACGGCGTCTTCACTGTCTCCGGCGCTCTGCTGGATGAGTCGTCGTGGACGCGGGCGCGCGCAGAGGTGGAGCGACGGCTCCCGACAGTCAGGACGGTCGGGGGGTACGCGGTGGTGAACGGCAAGGACGAGTTCACGCTCTCACTCATGCAGGGCCGGACCGGTTACGCGGTCGAGCTCAATCCGGTGGTCGGCGATGGGGAGGCGCTGGAGTTGGCCATGGGCGGGCAGGACGAGCGAGCCGTTCAGGCGTTGAGCGCGGGGAAGGCGGTGGTCTTCAGGCCCGGAGTCGTCAAGGACGGGCGGGTCGGGCTCGGCTACGCCGCCAAGCACACCGGGAAGGGCAAGGTCGTCGAAGTCGAGGCGGTGGAGATCCCGATCGAGGATTCCCATTGGATCTCCGTGATCCCGCCGTCCGCCGTGCGGAAGATCGGGCTCAGCGCGGTTCCCCGGGTGTTGTACGGCCTCCATGACGTGCCGGATCCCGAACGGTTCGCCGGGCAGATCAAGGCGGTCGTCTGGGACGCCGAAGTCCGCTTCCCCTGGGGCGACAACCGTTCCATGGCGATCTGGATCATGGTCGGCGCGGCCGCGTTCCTGATGCTGGGCGGCACCTTCGTCGCCACCGGTCTGGCCGCCGCCGACCTGCGCCGCGACCTGAACACGATGGCGGCGGTCGGCGCCGCACCCCGCACCAGGAGACGGATCGTCGCTGCCCAGGCCGGCTACATCTCCGGGCTCGGCGCGCTCATGGGACTGCTGGTCGGCCTGCCGATGGGACTCGCGCTCGCCTGGCCGGCGGGCGCCGTCACCATCCCAGGCCCGAGCGGGTTCCAGGTGATGTTGCAGGAGCCCACGATCGCGATTCCCTGGTTGCCGCTGGCGCTCGTCGTCGTCGGTCTGCCGCTGCTGGCCGCCCTGGTCGCGGGCCTGTTCGCCCCGACCAGGATGCGGCTGGCGCGCAGGCTCACCTGAGCGTGAGGCGGATCTTCGACTGCTTGTGCGGAAGCTGCTCCCAGTCGTCCATGAGGACCGCGTCCAGGCCATGGCGGTCGGCGAGGGCGAGGAGGGTGTCCGTCCGGTAGTAGAAGTCCTCACGCAGGACCTGGTGCTCCTTGCCCTCGGTCCTGTCGAAGGTGAAGTCGAACCACCCGCCCGGCTTCATCACCCGCCCGACGTGCGCGAAGCACTCCTCGATCACCCCGATCGGGGAGTGCGAGAAGACGCTGTGCGCGTGCACGACGTCGAAGTGCGCGTCGGGCAGGAACGCGAAACGCAGGTCGTGCACCGGCGTCAGGTGCGGCAGCCGCCCGCCCAGGTTGTAGCGGACGAGCGTGTCCTGGGCGGCCAGCAGGATGTCGGGGGAGATGTCCACCCCGTAGTAGTGGCCGCCGTGCAGGTACTCGATGAACAGCCGGCCCGCCCGCAGGTTGCCGCAGCCGATCTCCAGCATCCGGTGCTCGGGCTGCAGCCCGTGGGCCACCAGATAGTCGAACTGCATGCGGCCGACGGCCAGCCAGCGTTTGTGCGACTTGCTGCCGACGGCGGCGCGCGCGCCTCTGGCGGTGTCCGAACGCATGACGGCCCGGTAGTAGCCGACGTGGTCGCTGGTGCGCATGCGCAGCCAGCTGTCGCGGGCCAGCCGCCGCAGGTGCGGCAGCACCCTGCCCGGATGGTTCACGGCATAGCGGGCCTGGTGGATGAGGCTTGATCGGTCGTCCATGGGGTGTCCCTGGGTAGGCGGTACTGCAGCGTCATCAGCACCGACAACACGATGATGACGGCGGGCACGACGGTCTGCCCGACGAGGACGGCCGTCACCGCGCTGTCCGGTTGTCTCACCGGACTACTCGGGTCGGACTCCAGGAAGCCACCGATGGTCAGCACCGCGCCGAAGGCCAGGGCTCCGAAGGAGGAGACGGCGCTCTCGATCGCCGTCCACAACCCGGTGAAGACTCCGGCCCGCCGCTTTCCGGTCATGCCCGCATCCACAGCTATCACGTCGGCCAGCATCGAGAACTGCAGGAGCTGGACGCCGGCGATTCCCGCGCCTACCAGGAACATTGTGGCGTGAGCGTACAAGCTGCCCAGGAGGGGGGTGGCGGCGCCCAGAGCGGTGCCGCCGGCGTACACACAGGCGGCGATCACCATCGCGCCGCGCTTGTCGAAGCGGCGCGACAGCCGTACCCACAGCGGCATCGTCAGCAGCAGCGGGCCGACCAGGGCCGCGAACAGCGTGGACGTCGCGCCCGGGGTGTCCAGGGTGTAGGCGGCGAAGTAGGGGGCGGCGGCCAGCATCATGCCGACGGCCAGCATCTGCGTCGAGGACAGGACCAGCAGCCACCAGAACGGCTTGTTGTGCCGCACCTCCTTGATCTGGTCGAACAGCGTGCCGGGGTCGGGGTCGGGGGCGCCGGTCATGGGGGCGCGGGCCGTACCGAAGAAGGCGCCGAGCATCGAGGCGAGCATGATCAGCGCGATCGTGACGGCCATGAGGCGGTAGCTGCCCAGGGTGCCGTTGGCGCCTTCGGAGGCGACGATCGCGGGCGCGAGGATGCCGCTGATGCCGGTGGCGGCGCCGATGAAGACCATGCGCCACTGGAGCAGGGAGGTGCGCTCGTGGTAGTCGTCGGTCATCTCGGCGGGCATGGCCTTGTACGGGACCTCGAACAGGGCGTACGCGGTCGCGGCGAGCAGGAAGCAGACCCCCACGTAGATCGCGGCCGGTACGCCGCGCAGGGGCGGGCCGGCGAAGACGAGGGCGAAGGCGATCGGCAGCGTGCACGCGCCGGCCAGCAGCCAGGGGCGGCGGGGTCCCCAGCGGGAGGTGGTCCGGTCGGACCAGCGGCCGATGAGCGGGTTGACCAGCAGGTCCCAGACCTTGGGGGCGGCGACGATCGCGCCGGCCAGCCAGGGGGGGACGGCGAGGAAGTGGGTGAGGTAGTAGAGCAGGAGCAGACCGGGCACGGCGGCGAAGGTCGCCGTGCAGAAGGATCCGACTCCGTAGCCCAGCCGCACGCGTGCCGTCGGCGCGATCATGTCCTCATTGAACCCAGCCCGCAGTGGTTGGGGTAGGCCCAAGACTCTCCGCCACGGCCCCGGTGGTGGCTCTCTTCGGCACGCAGTGGTGGGTCGTCGAACTCTTCGCTACGGCAAGCCGCCCCCACGCCTCCAGCCGTACCGGGCGTAGGGCCTCCAGGGCGCCACTCGCCGCTCACGCTCCCCGCCGCGACGACGCCCTCTTTCCCGCCGAGCACGGCCGACGGAGCGCTGCCGTCAACCGATGGCGCCGGGCGGCGGTGTGTCGTCGGCGGTCAGTCGGCGACGCTGGCGCAGACCACGTGGGCGCCGATCTCGACCATGCGCTGCTCGCTGCGGGAGTCCGCCACGCGGGCCATCAGGATCGGGGCCCCGCTCGCCGCGAACTGCGGCAGGCGGGCGCGGGCGTCGCGATGGAGGTCGCGGACCACGTCCTCGGCGGCCGACATGTGGACCTTCACGTGCAGCATGATCCCCGGGGCGCCGGACGCCGTCCTGGCCTCGGAGATCCACACGTGGTGGACCAGCGGATAGTCGTCCAGGAGCAACGCGATCGCCCTTCTGAGCGCGGGCAGGATCGGGTGCGTGCAGCGCCGGTAGCCGGGATCGACCTGCTGCATCGGGCCCGACAGATGCGGACGCGGCGCGGGCACCCACGCCTGCGCCGGAGCCTGCGGCATCGCGGGCTGGGGCTCGGGGCGGTGGAACATGTCGCCGCCGTGCGACACGGTCGCCATCGCGCCGGTCGCGTACGCCGCCGGGATCGCCACCGACAACGCGGGCGTGGGGCCGGTGCGGGTGGTGGTGAGGAAGCGTTTGAGGTCGTCGATGGGCACGGCGGCCGCTGCGGGGCCGGCCGCGTCGATCACGATCTCGCGGACGCCGGTCACGCGCTGGATGTCCAGGATCGTGTCGGCGTCGCAGGCGGACAGCGAATGCGTGCCGCGATGGCGGGCATAGGTCATGGGGCTGGTGTAACCGAGCAGCACCCGGTCACCGGCTTGGGTCGTGCCGAGCACGACGGAACGGTCGGGGCGCACCGCGACCAGGACTCCGCTGTCGGCCAGGGCGGCCAGCAGACGGTGCGGGCCGCCGTGCTGGACGAGCACGTCGGCAAGGGCGGGGTTCCCGATGCTCATATGACGAACCATAGGTAGTCGGCCACGGCTTATCAGGCTAATAGCCAATAAACGTCCCGATCAAGACCGACTTTCCACGCCTTGAGGTAAGCGCCCTTACCCACCTCCGAACATAGGACCATCCCATGCGCGAGGGGCGCGAGGGGCGCGAGGGGCGCGAGGGGCGCGAGGGGCGCGAGGGGCGCGAGGGGCGCGAGGGGCGCGAGGGGCGCGAGGGGCGCGAGGGGCGCGAGGGGTGAGGCGCGTGGAGCGCCAGAGGCGCGAGGGTTGTGGCGGCGCCGGGCGGTCGGGAGTGGTGCGGCGAATGCGGCGCCGTCGTACGGCGGCCCGGCGTGGGCCGGGGCCGGGGGTAAGGGCGGAGTCGTAGCGGTGGGGAGCCGGCGGCGGGGAGGAGCGTGCCCCTGGAGGCCGGAGGGGAGGGCGGCGGATGGGGGGACGGCGGCCGGGCCGTAAGGGAGAGAAAGAATGAGACCCACATCTCAAATACCGACACCCTCGTGAACGCGTTCACAAGCGCGGATAGACTTCTCGGGTCTCAGCAGCCCGCCCTAAGGATCGCCAGTGAACAAGCCCGTCGTCCTGGTCGCAGAGGAGCTGTCGGCAGCCGGCCTCGCCGTGCTGGAAGCCGACTTCGAGGTCCGCCACACCGACGGCGCCGACCGTTCCCAGTTCCTGCCCGCCCTCGCCGGCGTCGACGCCCTGATCGTCCGCTCCGCCACGCAGGTCGACGCCGAGGCGATCGCCGCGGCACCCAAGCTGCGCGTCGTGGCCCGCGCCGGCGTCGGTCTCGACAACGTCGACGTCGAGGCCGCCACCAAGGCCGGCGTGATGGTCGTCAACGCCCCCACCTCCAACATCACCAGCGCCGCCGAGCAGACCGTCGCCCTCATCCTGGCCAGCGCCCGCAACACCGCGCAGGCCCACGCCGCCCTCAAGAACGGCGAGTGGAAGCGCTCCAAGTACACCGGTGTCGAACTCGACGAGAAGGTCGTCGCGATCCTCGGCCTCGGCAAGATCGGGCAGCTCGTCGCCCAGCGCCTGCAGCCGTTCGGTGTCGAGCTGATCGCCTACGACCCCTACCTGCCCCCGGCCCGCGCCGCGCAGATGGGCGTGCGCCTGGTCAGCCTGGAGGAGGCCCTCAAGCAGGGCGACTTCATCACCGTGCACCTGCCCAAGTCCAAGGAGACGCTCGGCCTCATCGGCGACAAGGAACTGCACGAGGTCAAGCCGAGCGTCCGCATCGTCAACGTGGCCAGGGGCGGCATCGTCGACGAGAGCGCGCTCTACTCCGCGATCAAGGAGGGCCGCGTCGCGGGCGCCGGCCTCGACGTGTTCGCCAAGGAGCCCTGCACCGACAGCCCGCTCTTCGAGCTCGACCAGGTCGTCGTCACCCCGCACCTCGGCGCCTCCACGCACGAGGCCCAGGAGAAGGCCGGCACCCAGGTCGCGCGCAGCGTGAAGCTGGCGCTCGCGGGCGAGTTCGTGCCCGACGCGGTCAACGTCCAGGGCGGCGCCGTCGCCGAGGACGTCAAGCCGGGCCTGCCGCTGGCCGAGAAGCTCGGCCGCGTCTTCACCGCGCTGGCCGGCGAGGTCGCCACCAAGCTCGACGTCGAGGTGCGCGGCGAGATCGCCGCCCAGGACGTGCGGGTCATCGAACTGGCCGCGCTCAAGGGCGTCTTCGCCGACGTCATCGAGGAGCAGGTCACCTACGTCAACGCCCCGCTGCTGGCCAAGGACCGGGGCATCACGGTCGAGCTGGTCACCAGCTCCGACAGCCCCGACTGGCGCAACGTGGTGACCGTGCGCGGCGTCCTCGCCGACGGCCGCCAGGTCTCGGTCTCCGGTACGCTCTCGGGCCCCCGCCAGGTCACGAAGATCGTCGAGGTCAACGGCTACGAGATGGAGATCGAGCCGACCGCCCACCTGTCGTTCTTCACCTACACCGACCGCCCCGGCATCGTGGGCGTCGTCGGCAGGCTGCTCGGCGAGCAGGGCATCAACATCGCCTCCATGCAGGTGGCCCGTGACGTCAAGGGCGGCAAGGCGCTGATCGCACTGACCGTCGACTCCGCGATCCCCGCCGACGTCGTCGAGCAGATCGTCCAGGAGATCGGCGCCGACAGCGGCCGCTCGGTGGACCTCGACGACTGACGTCTCGCCTGCGGATGTCCTGGCGTCTCATCATTTGAGATGCTAGGACATCCGAGGAAAACCTCGGGGTACCCTGACGAGTGATGCGCCAGGTTCTCGTACTCATTACCTGCCGCGGCGGGGCCTGTTAGGGCAGGTCGAGCTCCCGCCGCGGAGAGCGGTGTGGCGTCGGCCGGTAAGTCCCTTCTCGCCTGGTCCGCAACCCGGATCACGAGATCAGGCCCGGTCGGGTTCGCGACCGGGATCCGACACCTTCCATCGCCCGCTCATCCGAGACGAGAGATCACCATGTACGAGATGTATCCCTGGAACCGCGCCGACGAGCACGAGGACGAGGCCGCCGAGGCCGTCCAGTTCGCCCTCGACCGTCGCGACAACGGCGGCACGCCCGACCGCTGACCACTCACCAAAGCGCGCCGCGTCCATCACCACCGGCCACTACAGCGCCGCGTGCGCCAGCGCCAGCGCGCCCAGCAGGGGTGCGTCGTCGGTGAAGCGCGCCGGACGCACCTCGGGAGCGAACGGCACCGCCCGCTCCAACTCGGCCACCAGCCTCGGCATGATCAGGTCGGCGGCGCCCATCATGCCGCCGCCGACGACCAGGCGCTCAGGGTCGAGCATCACGCACAGGTTCGCCATGCTCATCGCCAGCGTCCGCAGCGCCGCGTCCACGAGCGGGCGCACCTGCGGCAGCGCGCCGTCGTAGCCCGACAGCACCTCGGCCGTGGTGACCTCCCTGCCGAGCAGCGCGCTCGCCCGCCGCGCCAGGCCCGAGCCGGAGATCCGCTCCTCCAGCGGCACGTGCCCGTCGGCGAAGGCCGGCTCGCCCGGCTCGATCTGCAGGTAGCCGATCTCGCCCGCTGCGCCGTGCGCGCCGGGCACCACCCGGCCGCCGACGACCAGCGCCGCCGCGAGCCCCGTCCCGAGATTCAGGTACAGGCCCGTGGAGACGCCGCGCAACGCGCCCCACCGCAACTCGGCCATGGCCGCGGCGTTCACGTCGTTGTCGATGGCCACCGGGATGTCGCCGAACTCCTCCGCCAGCAGCCTCGGCAGTTCGAGCCCGTCCCACCCCGGTACGTTCGGCGACAGCCGTACCGCGCCCTCCCAGATCACGCCCGTGGTGGAGAACCCCACGGCGGCCGGGGCCGGATCGAGCCGCCGCGCCACCGCGAGCGCCCGCGCCAGCGTGTCCGGCCCGGTGCTGAGCCGCTCCCGTACGGTCACCGTCGGCCCGTCGGAGTCGGAGACACCGATCGCTACCTTCGTGCCGCCGACGTCGATACCGAGGACCTGGCTCACCTGGTGGCGCCCTTTCTGGCGAGGGAGTCGATCGCGACCGCGAGGGCGAGCACCGCCGCGGTCACCATGAGGCGGACGGAGGAGTCCACGCTGAGCAGGAACATACCGTTGGTGATCGACTGGATCACCAACACCCCCAGCAGCGCCGCGTAGGCCCGCCCACGCCCGCCGAACAGCGAGGTGCCGCCGATGACGGCCGCCGCGATGGCCATGAGCAGGATGTCGCTGCCGCCCGACTGCTGGTTCACCGCCGACAGGCGGCTGGCCGCGAGGATCCCGCCCGCCGCGACGAGTGTCCCGCCGAGCGTGAACGCGAGGATCCGGATGCGGTTCACGCCGATGCCCGCCCGCCGCGCGGCCTCGGCGTTGCCGCCCACGGCGTACAGGTGCCTGCCGAAGGCGGTGTGCCGCAGTACGAGGTCGAACCCCACCACCAGCACACCGAAGATCACCAGCAGCAGCGGTACGCCCCGGTCGGCCGACATCACCACCACGGCCGCGCCGAGCACCACCGCGAGGCCCGCCGCCCTGGCGGGGGCCCACCACACCGGCGACACCGGCAACCCGGCCGAGGCCCGCGCCCGCCGTACGGCGAGGCCCGCCCCGGCCGTGCCCGCGACCAGCGCGAGCACGATCGCCCAGGCCAGCCAGCCGGGCAGCCAGGTGTCGCTGAGGCCGGAGACGAACCCCGAGAACGGCAGGTTGATCGTGCCGCCGTCGCGCAGCAGGAACAGCAGCAGTCCCAGCCAGCCGATGAACCCCGCCAGGGTGACCACGAACGACGGCATCCGCAGCCGGGTCAGCATCAGCCCGTGCAGCAGCCCGACAGCCGCGCCCGCCAGCAGCCCGGCGCCGATGGCGAGCACCGGCGGCCACGCCTGCTTCACGTGCAGGATGGTCATCACCGCCGCGCACAGGCCGCTCACCGACCCGGCCGACAGGTCGATCTCGCCCAGCAGCAGGACCATGATGATGCCGAGCGAGATGGTCCCGGTCGCGGCCATCTGCAGGGCCAGGTTCGTCAGGTTCTCCGGCGACAGGAAACGGTCGTTGAGTGTGCTGAACACGATCGCGATCACGACCAGCCCGCCGACGACGGGCCACGCACCGACGTCTCCCTGCCGCAGCCGGTCGAGCGCCACCCTCGGCGTGTACGGCACCAGCGTGTCCGCGCTCATCGGCGCCCTCCGATCGTCATGCCGCCGCACCCGTGATCGCGGCGACGATCTGCTCCTGCGTCGTCGTCGCCATGTCGAACTCCCCGGCGTTGCGGCCCAGCCGCAGCACCACGACCCGGTCGCCGACCGCGCGCACGTCGGCCAGGTTGTGCGAGATCACCAGGACGGCCAGCCCGCGTTCGCGCAGGCGCCGGATCAGCGCCAGCACCTGGGCGGTCTGCTCGACGCCGAGCGCCGCCGTCGGCTCGTCGAGGATCACCAGCCGGGGCGAGCCCAGCAGCGCCCGCGCGATGGCGACCGACTGCCGCTGCCCGCCCGACAGCATCGCGACCGGGACCCTGATGTCCCTGATGCGTACGTCGAGCTGGCTCAGCAGCTCACGGGCGGCGCGTTCCATCCGCACGTGCCGCAGGATCCGGCGTTCGGCGCCGAGGTGGAGGTTGGCCACCACGTCGAGGTTCTCGCACAGTGCGAGGTCCTGGTAGACGGTCGCGACGCCGAGCGCCTGGGCGTCGCGCGGACCGGTGACGCGGACGGGGGCGCCGTCCACGCTGATCGTGCCGGCGTCCGGGATCACGACCCCGGCGATGGTCTTGACCAGCGTGGACTTGCCCGCCCCGTTGTCGCCCATGAGCGCGACGACCTCGCCTGGGCGCAGTTCCAGGCTGACGCCGTCGAGCGCCTGGACGGCGCCGTACCTCTTGGTGACGCCGGTGACGGAGATCATTTACTGGATGCCGTTCTTCTCACAGGCGGCCTTGACCTCGGGCACGCAGATCTGCTCGGGCTTGTAGAAGCCGTCCTTCACGATCGTGTCCTTGACCTTGTCCGCGGTGACGGCGATGGGATCGAGCAGGAAGGCGGGGATGTCGGCGGTGCCGTTGCCGACCTTGGCGGGGGCGGTGGGGGCTTGGCCGTTGACGATGGCGACGGCGAGCTCGGCGGCCTGCTCCGCCTCCGCCCTGATGTCCAGATAAATGGTCATGTACTGTTCGCCGGTCAGGATGCGCTGCACGGCCGCGAGCTCGGCGTCCTGGCCGGTGATGGGCGGCAGCGTGGCGTACCCCGCGCGTTTCATGGCCGCGATGGCGCCGCCCGCCATCCCGTCGTTCGCGCTCAGCACGCCCACCACCTTGTCGCGGCCGAGCGCGGTGATGGCCTGCTCCATCTGCTGCTGGGCCTTGTCCGGGCTCCAGTCGGGGGTGTCGAACTCCTTGGTGACAGTGACCTTGCCGTCGAGGACGCTCTTGGCGCCCTTCTTGTAGTCGGCCGAGCTCGGGTCGGTGGGGGAGCCGTGGATCATCACGACCTCGCCCTTGGCCGTGGTGCCCCTGGCGTTCAGCGCCTCCAGCAGGGCCTGGCCCTGCATCTCGCCGACGCGCACGTTGTTGAAGGAGACGTAGTAGGCGTAGTCGATGCCGGAGATCAGCCGGTCGTAGGCGATGACCGGGATCTTCTTCTGCTTGGCCTGGTTGACCAGCGGGGCCACCGCACTCGCGTCGACCGCGTCCAGCACCAAGACGTCCGCGCCCTGGGTGATGGCGGCCTCGACCTGCTGTTGTTGTTTGGCGGCGTCCTGGTCGGCGTTGCTGTACAGGACCTCGCAGACCGCGCACAGCGCCTTCACCTTGGCCTCGAACAGCGGCCGGTCGAACGCCTCGTATCTCGTCGTCTTGGACTCGGGCAGGAACAGCGCGATCTTCTTGCCGGTCTCCTGCGTGGTTGAGGCGGCCGTCCCCTGCCCGGTCCCGCCGCTGCCGCATCCCGCCGCGAGCATCAGCAGGGCGGCGACGGGGACCATCACTCTTCGGTGCACCGCACATCGTCCTCTCGAAGTGCCATCCCCCCGATCAGTTGGTAAGAAAGGTAATTTACTATCAGTCGGTTGGCTAGAGTCTTCCTGGAACGGGGAGGTCATCGTGCGGAACGAGCTGGGGAACCCGCGGCTACTGCGGATCATGAACGAACGGCGTCTGCTCGACCAGCTCCACCGCGACGGGCCCACCTCCCGCGCCGACCTCGCCAAGCTCACCGGCCTGTCCAAACCGACCGTCTCGGCCGCGCTGGCCGGGCTGGAGGAGGACGGCCTGGTCCACCTCGTCGGCGAAGTGTCGGGCCGGCCCGGCCCCGTCACCTCCCTCTACGACGTCAACGCCGGCTCCGCCCACCTGGCGGGCATCGACATCGGCCGCGACTGGATCCGCGTCGCCGTCGCCGACCTCAGGGGAGCCTTCGCCGGCCGTACCGACAGCAGGAACACCGCCCGCACCTCCGCCGAACTCGGCACCCTGGTCGGCGACCTGGCCAGGACCGTCGCCGCCCAGGCCGAGATCTCCTGGGCGTCGGTGCTCTGCGCCGTCGTCGGCTCGCCCGGCGTCTACGTGCCCGGCGAGGGGCGGCTCGACTTCGCGCCCAACCTGCCCGGGCCCGACCTCGCCGTACCCCTGCGGGCCGCGCTCGGCGTCGACCTCGTGATCGAGAACGACATCAACCTCGCGGCCGTCGGCGAGCACGCCTACGGCGAGGGCCGCGACCACGACAGCTTCGCGCTCGTCTCCGTCGGCACCGGTGTCGGCATGGGCATCGTGGTCAACGGCGAGTTGTACGTCGGCGCGCGCGGGGCCGCCGGCGAAGTGTCGTACCTGCCCGTCGCCGACGACGCCGTGCTCCTTGCCGACGCCCGCGTCCACGGGGCCACCGAGGCGGTCACGGCCGCCGAGGGCGTGGTCCGCGCGGCCCGCGCGGCCGGGCTCGACCTGAGCACCGCCAAGGAGGTCTTCACCTCGGCGGCGGGCGGCAACCCGGCGGCGCTGTCGGTGGTCGAGGGGGAGGGGCGCCGCATCGGCGGGCTGCTCGTGGCGGTCGCGGCCGTGCTCGACCCGGAGCTCATCGTGCTGAGCGGGGGAGTGGGGCGCAACCTCGACCTGCTGGGCGGCGCCATCCAGCGCCGCATCGCCGAACTGGGCCCGCTGCGGCCCCGCATCGTGGCCAGCGCCCTGGGCGACAGCGGTGTCCTGCTGGGCGCGGTCGCCCACGCCCGCGCCCGCGCCTGGGAACTCATCTTCGCCGCCCGCAAGTAGGATCGCCGCCCGATAGATGAGATAACGTGCTCGGTAGGCGAGACACCCGGTAAGGTGGCCGCATGGAGTCGCGCAGCATCCGCCTCGCCGTCATTCCCGGCGACGGCATCGGCACAGAGGTCGTCACCGAGGGTCTGAAGGTTCTTGAGGCCGTGGGCCCCAAGTTCGACATCACCCACTACGACCTCGGCGCCGACCGTTACGCCCGCACCGGCGAAGTGCTGCCCGACTCGGTCCTCGCGGAATTGCGCGGCTTCGACGCCATCCTCCTCGGCGCCGTCGGCGACCCCCGCAAGGTGCCGCCCGGCCTCCTGGAGCGCGACCTGCTGTTGCGCGTCCGCTTCGAGTTCGACCACTACGTCAACCTGCGCCCGGTCAAGCTCCTGCCCGGCGTCAAGACCCCGCTCGCCGACACGCCCGCCGAGAACGTCGACATCGTCGTGGTCCGCGAGGGCACCGAGTCCCTCTACGCGGGCACCGGCGGCACCATGCGCAAGGGCACCCCGTACGAGGTCGCCACCCAGGAGTCGATCAACACCGCCTACGGCGTCGAGCGGGTCGTCCGCTACGCCTTCGCCAAGGCGCAGGCGCGCCCGCGCAAGAAGCTCACGCTCGTCCACAAGACCAACGTGCTCACCTTCGCCGGCGACCTGTGGCAGCGCACGTTCGACCGCGTGGCCGAGGAGTACCCCGAGGTCACCACCGACTACGTGCACATCGACGCCGCCACCATCTTCTTCGTCAACCAGCCCGAGCGCTTCGACGTGATCGTCACCGACAACCTCTTCGGCGACATCATCACCGACCTCGGCGCGGCCGTGGCCGGGGGCATCGGCCTGGCCGCCAGCGGCAACATCAACCCCGAGCGCACCACGCCCAGCATGTTCGAGCCGGTGCACGGCAGCGCGCCCGACATCGCCGGGCAGAGCAAGGCCGACCCGACAGCCACCATCCTGTCGGTCGCCATGCTCCTCGACCACGTCGGCCTGGGCGAGCAGGCGGCCCACGTCGAGCAGGCCGTCGCCGCCGACCTCGTCGAGCGCCTGGGCGGGGCCGGTGACCGTACCACTCGGCAGATCGGCGACGACATCGCCGCACGAGTAGCCGGCGGCGCCTGACGCCGGAGGCACCACCCTCACGGCCCCGGGCGCCCTCAGCGCCTCGCGGCCGCCCGGACACCACCGAACGCCTGGTGGCTCGCGAGAGCCACCAGGCGTTTCCTTATTTGGGCTGACCTAACAGTTGTCCAATTGGATGCAGTAAGTTCCCGTTACCCGGTCCGGCGCAGAATGGATGCAGGGTAGTCCTCACGAAAGAGAAGGATCTCTGTCATGACCACCGCTCAGAAGCTCAGCTTCGACGTGCAGCTCA
This sequence comes from Nonomuraea longicatena, assembly GCF_039525605.1. Taxonomy (NCBI): domain Bacteria; kingdom Bacillati; phylum Actinomycetota; class Actinomycetes; order Streptosporangiales; family Streptosporangiaceae; genus Nonomuraea; species Nonomuraea longicatena. The sequence goes on from NZ_BAAAHQ010000008.1 coordinate 248,974, forward strand.
CCGACCACGCTCGCACCGCGGCAGAGCGCGAGCAGGTACTGGCGAACCCGCGATTCGGGCAGAGCTTCACCGATCACATGATCTCGATCGACTACACCGAGGGCGCCGGCTGGCACGACGCCCGTCTCGAACCGTACGGTCCGCTCAGCCTCGACCCGGCCACGTCGGTCTTCCACTACGCGCAGGAACTCTTCGAGGGCCTGAAGGCGTATCGGCACGCGGGCGGCACCATCGTCACCTTCCGCCCGTACGCGAACGCCGCCCGCTTCAACCACTCCTGTGTGCGTATGGCCATGCCGGAGCTGCCCGAGGAGACGTTCGTCGAGTCGATCGAACGGCTCGTCCAGACCGACCGGGACTGGGTGCCGACCACCGAGGGCCACAGTCTCTACCTGCGCCCCTTCATCATCGCCACCCAGGTCGGCCTCGGCGTCAACTACCCGTCGAAGACCTACCGCTACATGGTCATCGCCTCGCCCGCCGGCCCCTACTTCACCGGTGGCGTCAAGCCGGTCAGCGTGTGGCTGTCCACCGACTACACGCGCGCCGCCCCCGGCGGCACCGGCGCCGCCAAGTGCGGCGGCAACTACGCCGCCGCCTTCGTCGCCCAGCGCGAGGCCGTCGAGCAGGGCTGCGACCAGGTCGTCTGGCTCGACTCCGCCGAACACAGGTACGTCGAGGAGATGGGCGGGATGAACCTGTTCTTCGTCTTCGGCGACCGCCTCCTCACCCCCGCCCTCACCGGGACCCTGCTGCCCGGCATCACCCGCGACTCCCTCCTCACCCTCGCCGCCGACCTCGGACTCAAGGCGGAGGAGGGCCGGTTGTCGATCGAGGAGTGGCAGGCGGGCTGCGAGTCCGGCGAGCTGACCGAGGTCTTCGCCTGCGGCACGGCGGCGGTCATCACGCCGGTGGGCTCGGTCAAGGGCCGCGACCGCGCCTGGACGATCGGCGACGGCACCCCCGGCGCCGTCACGACCCGCCTGCGTGAGGAACTCGTCGGCATCCAGTACGGCACCCGCCCCGACCCCCACAGCTGGATCCACAAGATCGGCTGATGCCCACCCGTCGTCTCCCGGGCTCGATCGGCCCGGGAGACAGGCTGCGTCCGTCGGTCTCCGCCATGATGAGCCGTTCAGCGGCCTCCGTGACAATGAGGCCGTTCGGTGTGCGTCGCCCCGATCAGCGAGGGGATGACCGCAGCCGTGCGCCGGGCGGTACGGGGTCCGGGGCCGCTGGGAGCCGGGACGCCGGCGGCGGCCCTCGGCGGGCTGCTGCGGCCGTCTCGGGTCAGGACTTGCGGATGAGGGTGAGGCCGTCGGCGACCGGGAGAATGGTGGTGGTGACACGAGGGTCCTCGGCCACGAGGTCGTTGAACTCCCTGATCGTCCGCGTCGTCTCGTCGTCGTGGGCCGGGTCGGCGACCCGGCCGCTCCACAACGTGTTGTCCACCAGGATCAGTCCGCCCGGCCGGAGCCTGTCCATGAGGATCTCGTAGTAGGCGGGGTAGTTCTGCTTGTCGGCGTCGATGAAGGCCAGATCGACGGGGCCGTCGAGAGCGCGCAGGGTCTCGGTCGCGGGGCCGAGCGTGAGGGTGATCCGGTGGGCTATGCCCGCCTTGTCCCAGTAGCGGCGGGCGATGGACGTCCACTCCTCGCTGACGTCGAAGCAGTGCAGGTGCCCGCCGGACAGGCCGCGTGCGATCGACAGCGACGAGTACCCGGTGAACGTGCCCACCTCCACCGCGACCTGCGGATCGACCAACTGGGTGAGCATCGTGAGGAACCGGCCCTGGCCGGGCGAGATCTGCATCCGGGCCGAGTCGCCCGTGCTGCTTGAGGTCTCCAGCGCGAGATCCTCAAGGAGCGGGTCGGGCCCGGTGGTGTGGTCGGCGATGTAACGCGCCAGCCGCGGGTCGAGTGCGAAGTCTTTCATGCAGGCATTGTCGTCACTTACCCCCGCGCGACGTCGGATGCCGCGCAGGACGGGAACAGCATGTCATCGGGGACGGCCTCAGGAGACCGGTACGGGTTCCTCTCCGGCCGGGGCCTGATCCCCGGCCGAGGGGGCAGAGTCGGTGGGCTCCGGTTCCTCCGCCACGGCCGCTGTGGTCGCGGGCTCCGGCGAGGGCGCCGCCGGGGCGTCGAGCAGTGCGCCGGTGTCGAGGACGATGCCCCAGGGGTCGGGAAGCTTCAATTCCGTGCCGAGGCTGACGATGTTGTGTCCTTCGTAACCGTCTTCGCCGGGAATCGTGTAGAGATGGGCACGTCTCTCAAGGGGGTCGATGCAGAGGAATGCCGGAACCCCCGCCCTCCCGTATGCCAGCGGCTTGATGAGGTGGTCATCGTTGACGCTACTCGGCGAGACGACCTCGACGACGAGGATCGTGTCTTCGGCGTAGACCGCGTCCTCGCCCCACATGCGGGGATGTGGCGGGGCAACGGTCAGATCGGGGATGTAGCGATCAGCCTGCGGGCCGAGAAACAGCAGGGTGTTGGTAGCCAGTTCCCAGCCCTCTTCGACGGTGATCGTGATGATCTGCTTCAGCAGCCGTGAAACGATCTTGTTGTGATCCCAGGTTGGCACCTCGTTCACCACGATCCGGCCGTTGACGACCTCGACCCGGAGGTCGGGGAACAGCGCACATGCCGCTCGATAGCGGTCAAGCAGTGAGGGCTTGAGCTCGGGCACGCGCTCTGGCTCCGGCGCGGGAGTGGGGGCGAACTTGGGGTCGGGTGCGGGCGCACGCTTCGGTTTGGTCTGGCGGCCCAGGACTTTGGCCATGCCTTCATCATCTCTTCCAGCGAGAGAAACGCAAAGTGTTTGAGGCGCGACTCAAAGTAGTGCCTTCGCTCAAGATTCGCTCAGAGTTTCGTAAAAATCATGCGCGTCAAATGTTGGGTAAAGTCCGTTGTGATGAATAAGAGGCATGTGGCGGCAATCGTGGTGGCCTGTATGGTCATAGGCGTGTTCGGGGCCATCGCCGTCGCCGGCACCGGCGGCACCACGCAGGGCTCCTACCAGGTCACCCGCCAGCCGGACGGCTCGATGATGCTCGCCGCCCCCGGCACCTCCGCGCCCGTCCTCCAGGTGTACGAGGACTACGACTGCCCGGTGTGCAAACGCCTCCACGACACCGTGGACGCCACTCTCCTGCGCCTGGCGAAGGAGGGCAGGGTCAGAGTCGTCTACCACCCGGTGACGATCTTCCAGGACGAGCCGATGCGCTCCAACAGCGTCCGCGCGGCCGCCGCCGCCCGCTGTGTGCCCCCGGCGAACTGGCTGGCCTTCCGCGACGCGCTGTACGCCATCCAGCCCGAGCCGCACGGCACGGCCACCGGCTTCACCGACGCCGAACTGATCGCCGCCGCGCGCAAGGCGGGCGCGTCGGTGGACGCGTGCGTCACCGACCAGACGTACGTCAAGCAGCACCTCGCCGAGAACGTGGGCAGTCGCCTCCAGGGCACCCCGACGGTGCTGTTCAACGGCCAGATGCTGGGCGACGAGGTGTTCGACGCCGAGGCGCTGGAGAAGCTCGTCACCGGCGGTACGGGCATCGCGGTCTGAGGGGAATATCCCAGAACGTGAGATCAATGTGCCAGATGGTGAGTCCGTATGGCAGACTCGTGAGCACCATGTTCTACGGTCTGCTCATTATCGGCAGGCGCGCTGGCTGACAAAGGACACCGCCAGCGCGCAGACCTCTCACGTCCGTGAGGGGTCTTTTTCTTTTCCACAGGAGACCTCAGATGGCCGACGACCGCTTCCACGTCTACGACACGACGCTGCGTGACGGCGCCCAGCAAGAAGGCCTGAACCTCACGGTGGCCGACAAGCTCGCCGTCGCCCGTCATCTGGACGGCCTGGGCGTCGGTTTCATCGAAGGGGGCTGGCCGGGCGCCAACCCCAAGGACACCGAGTTCTTCAGGCGGGCTCGAACAGAGCTCGACCTGAAGCACGCGCAGCTTGCCGCGTTCGGCGCGACCCGCCGGGCCGGTATGAAGGCAGCCGACGACCCATTGGTGGCCGCACTGCGCGAATCCGGCGCGCCGGTCGTGACCCTTGTCGCCAAGAGTCACGACCGGCACGTGGAGCTGGCCCTCCGCACGACCCTTGATGAGAACCTCGCGATGATCCGCGACACGGTCTCCCATCTCAAAGCGGAGGGCCAGCGGGTCTTCCTGGACGCCGAGCACTTCTTCGACGGCTACCTGTCCAATCCAGCCTACGCGCTCGAAGTGCTGAGGACGGCGGCCGAAGCGGGCGCCGACGTCGTCGCCCTGTGCGACACCAACGGCGGCATGCTCCCCGACGAACTGGCCGACGTCGTCCACGCGGCCGTGCAGACCAGCGCCAGGGTCGGCATCCACTGCCACGACGACACCGGCTGCGCGGTCGCCAACACGCTGGCCGCCGTCAAGGCGGGCGCCACGCACGTCCAGGGCTGCGCCAACGGGTACGGCGAGCGCTCCGGCAACGCCAACCTGTTCACGGTGGTCGCCAACCTGCAGCTCAAGCGGGGCTTCGACCTCGTGCCCCCGGAGGCGCTGGCCGACATGACCCGCATCGCGCACGCGATCACCGAGGTCACGAACGTCACGCCCAACTCGCACGCGCCGTACGTCGGTATGAGCGCCTTCGCGCACAAGGCGGGCCTGCACGCCAGCGCGATCAAGGTGGACCCCAACCTCTACCAGCACATCGACCCCGCCCAGGTGGGCAACGACATGCGGATGCTGGTCTCCGACATGGCGGGCCGGGCCAGCGTCGAGCTGAAGGGCCGCGAGCTCGGCTACCAGCTCACCCCGGAGAACTCCAAGCTGCTCGTCGAGCGGGTCAAGGACCTGGAGTCCAAGGGCTACACCTTCGAGGCCGCGGACGCCTCCTTCGAACTGCTGCTGCGCGACACCGTCCAGGGCGAGCGCAGGCGGCACTTCGAGGTGGAGTCCTGGCGGGTGATCGTCGAGCGGACCAAGGGCGGCGAACTGGTCAGCGAGGCCACGGTCAAGCTCCACGCCAAGGGCGAGCGCATCGTCGCCACCGGCGAGGGCAACGGCCCGGTCAACGCCCTGGACAGGGCTGTACGCCACGGGCTGGAGAAGCTCTACCCCGAACTGGCGGCGGTCGAGCTGATCGACTTCAAGGTCCGTATCCTGGAGGGCACCCACGGCACCGACGCCGTCACCCGCGTGCTGATCACCACCAGCGACGCCACGGGCGAGTGGGCCACGGTCGGCGTCGACGAGAACATCATCGAAGCCTCCTGGCAGGCCCTGGAGCAGGCCGTCACCTACGGCCTCCTACGCGCGGGCCGCGACCTCTGAGCGTGGATCCGGCCGGTACGGCGCCGTACCGGCCGGATGAAGGCGAGGTACGGCGGGGTGCCGTACCGGCCGGGTGACGAGTGGACTACCTGCTGATCCGGACGGCGTCGGCCACGACGAGCCCGGTGCCGCCGGTCCAGCGGCTCACGCCGACCACGTCCTGGTCGCCCGCGTTGAGTGAGAACGTGCCGAGGCTGTGCCAGCCGCCTCCGCCGGAGCGCTGGTCCACGTAGACGGTCTGGTTGCCGCCGGAGGCGGCCACGATGTACGGCGCCGAGCTGTTGTAGCCGGCCAGCGCCGGATACCAGACTTCCACCTTGTACGTCCCCGCGCTGGGGATGTTCGCCTTGTACCACGCCACGTCGCTGGAGGCGACGGGCTCGGCGAAGCGGTAGTCGGCGCCGTAGCGCTGGGCGGAGTAGGTGGAGGTGCCCCAGTTCGCGCTGGCCGTGAAGCGCCCGCCGGTGCCGTTGTCCACGATGGTGGACCAGGTGGTGCCGCCTCCGCCGGTGACGTACTGCATGTACTTGTTCCAGTCCCAGTGCCGGCCGGGGTCGGTGTGGGTGGCACCGGGCACCTCGTTGTGCCCGATGATGTTGGCGCGCGTCTTGGCGATGCCGTACTTGTTGCACAGGTACGCCGTGAGCGCGGCCGACGAGCGGTACATCGCGTCGGTGAACCACGACGCCTGGTCGACCCAGCCCTCGTGCTCGATGCCGATGGAGCGGGTGTTGTAGTTCCAGTTGCCCGCGTGCCAGGCGACGTCCTTGTCGCGGACCATCTGTGTCACGGCCCCGTCCGAGGAGCGGATGACGTAGTGGGCGGAGACGTTGGCGGAGGGGTTCTGGAACCAGGAGATGGTGCCCGCGTACGACCCCTGGGTGACGTGGACGATCACCTTGTCGATGTTGTAGCTGGTCTCGCGGCTGGAGGCCGTGTAGTTGCCGGAGTTCGCGGCGACCCAGGCGGCGGGCGGGTAGTCGGGGCTGAGGGCGGCCATGGCGGTGAGATCCTGTGCTTCGGCGTAGGAGCCGCGCTCGGCTTCGGCGGGCTGAGCCGGTACGGTCACCCGCTCGCCGCCCGCGTCGCCGGCCAGGCCCTTGTTGAGCATGTCGTAGACGGTGTCGGCGTACAGCCGGGCGACGGAGGGGTCGGCGGCGTTGCTGTACTTGGCGACGACGGGGTACCACTTGCCGATCGCCGCGCCCTTGTCGAGGCCGAGTTCGTCGGCGTAGGCGCGCAGGACGGCGGCGCCGCCCCTGATGTTGGCGGCGGTGTCGTGCCGCAGGGTCCGCTTGGACAGGCCGGTGAGGTCGGCGGCCTTCTCCAGCACCTTGGCGGTCGGGTTGCTGACCAGGTGCATCACGCCGTAGCCGCCGCTGGCGCTGGGCTCGCCGGCGTGCCCGTCGAACCGGGTCTCCGAGTAGGAGACGGCGACGAGCAGGTCGCGGGGCACCTGGTACGTCTCGGCCGCCTGGGCGAAGGCGTCGGTAAGGGGGGTCTCGGCGGTCCGGGTGGCGTGCGCGGCGGGTGTGACGAGGGCGAGCGCGGTGAACGCGCTCGCGATGAGAAGCGGTAATCGGGGGATTCGTGATGCCCTCATGACCGCAACGTACGACTTAACGTGACTGATGTCGATAATTGACATTAATCAGGCTTTGGTTGAAGATTTCCGTCTTGCGGGCGCCGGATGGCACGTCGCCTCAGGTCGCCGGGTGGCCCGAGCACCTCAGGTCAGAACGCCACCGACACGCCGTTCACCTTGATCTTCCCGCCCGAGCAGGACACCTCGGGCGAGTCGGTCTCCGGCACGATCACCGTGACCAGCTCCTTCGCGGTCGGCGAGACCACCAGGTTGGTCGGCTGCTTCGACAGGTACGTCGGCGACACCCACCCCCGCCTGCCGCCCCGCTCGACCTTCTGCCCGCCGATCGGCTTGCACCCGGACAACTGCACCAGCGTCACCCGGAACTTCCCGTCGCCCAGCACCACGCGCCCACCCTGGTTGGAGATCACCCGCAACGACGGGTCGAACCGCCACAGACTGCGCACCTCGCGCCCGCCACCGGCGGTGTCGCGCACCGCCATCACATCCTCGCCGTGGTTGACGAACAGCGCCCTGGTACGGCTGACGCCGTAGGCCCGGTCCGTCGCATGGAAGGTCTGCCGCCCCTTGGCGTACTTCTTCTTCGACAGCTTGGTCGCGGTACGCGGCCGGAAGCGCTCGCCCACCACGATCGGGATGTTGTGCGCCTCGGGCGACATCGTCCAGTAGCGGTAGGCGCTCTTCTCGTAGGAGTGGAACCCCGTGTCGACCAGGATGTCGCGCCCGCTCGCGTAATAGGTGAGGCCCAGGTGGTCCTCGTGCCCGTGGAACTTGGTGCCCGGCCCGAACCGCATGGAGTAGTACGCGGCCTCCTTGGTCCAGTCGGTCCGGCCGTAGACGTAGCCCGCGTTGTAGACCTTGACCGTCTCCTTCGGGGTGCCCGTCTCCATCCTCGGCTCGGTCTCGGCGCTGCCGTCGCCGATCGGCACCATGTACCCGCTGGGCTCGGTGGAATGGGCGACGAAGGACTTCATCGCCTCGGCCCGCCGGGAGATCTCGCCCGGCACCTTGCGCCCGCACTCGCGCATGTTGGTCATGGCCACCTGGAGCCTGCCGTACACGTAGACGGCGTAGCGCGGCGCCTGCTCCATGAGCGCGCCCTGCGAGTCGACGTCCAGCTTGACCGTGCCGGTCAGCCGCCGCGTCGCCAGGGACGTCCAGTCGCGGCGGTCGAGGCGGCAGCCGATCGCCATCAGCGCGATGTCCTGGTCGATGCCGTGGTTGTGGCCCTTCTTGTACAGGGCCGGGTCGGACAGCAGCTTGGCGTGGTCGTTCAGGCTGCCCCTCAGCCAGCCGTCCTTGACGTGCATGCTGAGACACACCAGCGCCTGCGTGCGCAGGGAGGTGGGGTGGTCCTTCCAGACGTACGGCCGGGTGCCGCGCCCGCCCTGCGGGTTGCTGGCCACCCAGTCCCGCGTGATCTCCTCGGCGCGCTTGAGATAGCGGTCCTCGCCGGTGTTCTCGTAGGCGACGACCAGGGTGCCGACCCAGCGCAGCGAGTGGAAGACGAACTCCCACGACCGGTTGCGGTACGGGCTCGCCGCCCAGTCGATCTTCTTGCCCAGCTTGTGGGCGGGCTGCCCGACGAGCGAGATCTCGCCCCTCATGACGTCGTCGGCCGTCGGCGTGCCCGGGATCCAGTCGCCCTGGCACTGCGCGGTGCGTTTGACCTTGTCGGCCGCCTGCGCGGGGAGCCCGATCCCGGTGGTGGCGAGCATGAGGGCGAGAGGGATCGCGAGGCGGCGCACGCCGGTTTCCTTCCAGAGGGACGAACGGGGGCGGATCATGCTTTCGGACCCCTGTCGGCCGGTCAAGTCGGGTGCGGGATTGTTATGGGAGGCTTGCCGCCATGCGCGTTGACGTCCCCGACACCCCCGCCTGCCGCCGCTCCTACGAGATCGCGGCGGAGTACCACTCGCCCTCGCTGCTCAACCACTCCGTGCGCGCCTACCTGTTCGCGGCGGCGTACGCGGACGAGCGCGGCATCGCCTTCGACGCCGAACTCCTGTACGTCGCCGCGATGCTGCACGACCTCGGCCTGACCAGGGAGTTCGACAACCACAGCCTCGGTTACGAGACGGCGGCCGGGCACGTGGCCTGGGCCTTCGCCGCCGGCGCCGGTTGGCCCGTGGCGCGCAGGGAGCGGGTGGCCGAGGTGATCGTCCGCCACATGTGGGCCGAGGTGGACCTCGCCGAGGACCCGGAGGGTCACCTGCTGGAGCTGTCCACCGCCATGGACATCTCCGGCCGGTCCACCGACCTGATCCCGCCCGCCGTCCGTGAGGAGACCCTCGCCCGTTACCCGCGCCTGGACCTCGCGGCCGAGTTCACCGCGTGCGTGCTCGACCAGGGCGCGCGCAAGCCGGACAGCTTCGCGGCCGGGTTCGTCCGGTCGGGCATCGCCGACCGGATCGCCGCGAACCCGCTGAACGCCTAGACCGCGCCTAGATCTGGGGGCCCGCGCTCTGGACGACCTCGAAGGACCACAGCGAGGAGTCGGTCGCCGCGGGCCCCTGGCCGTGGCCATGACCGGGGGCGCCCTGCTGGGCCGCCGCCTGGGCGTGGCCGCGCTGGAACGCCTGGCTCTGCTGCCAGTTCTGGAAGTCCTCCTCGCTGCGCCAGCGGGTGTAGACGAGGTACTGGTCGGTGCCCTCCACCGGACGCAGCAACTCGAACCACTCGAAACCATCTGAAGACTCCACCATCCCGGCCCGGTTGGCGAAGCGCGTCTCCAGCGCCGCCCGCATCTCGGCGGGAACGGTCAGCACGTTGATCTTCACAATGGACATGCCGCCAGCCTACGGCGCGACCTGCCCGGGGCGCAGTGTGACCCTCGCGACCGCCGGCACCCGGTCGGTCTCCAGCGCGTCGCGCACATGCGGGATCGCGACCCCGCTCAGTTGCCGCCTGATCTCGCTCATCGGCGTCCGCTCGTCGGCCACCAGGCGCAGCCGTACCGTCGGATGACGGGGCGAACCACCCAGGTCGGCGCTGGCCCCGAGTACGGCGGGGCTCGCGGCCACCTCCGCCGCGACGGCCTGCGCGACGCCGCCCGCCGCGACCTCCGTGCCGCCGCCCGGCCCGTGCCCCAGCCGCAGCGTGCTCAGCCTGGTGCTGCGTCCCTGGGCGTACAGCCAGCACAGCGCCAGCAGCGCCAGGACGATCGCCGCCGCCGCGACCACCCACCAGATCCACGGCGCGAAGCGGTGGAACACCTCGCGCACCGGACCGTTCACCAGCGGCTCGTGTGCGGGCGCGAACTCCTGAGGCAGCGCGCCCAGCCCCCTCACCAGCGTGAATCCGCCGAGCGCCAGCAGCGCCAGGCCGACCACCGCGAGCCAGAACCGGTTCACCGCAGCTCCCTCAGTCTGACCAGCACCTGGTACGGCTCGACCGGGCCGATGTCGGCCAGCCGCCGGTTGACGGCCTCCTCGACGGCCGCGCCGGTGTTCTCGTCGTCCCAGCCGGAGGTGGTCGCGGTGACGGTGACCGTACGGGCGCGTAGTCTCGCCTCCGCCGCGCGTACGCCGGGCACCTCGGAGGCGGCGTGCGCGAGAGCGTCCGCGACGCTCTTGGGGCGCATCCCGATGATCAGCCCCGGATCGCCCGTCGTCACCGGGACCAGCCGGGGACGCCCCGGTTTGACCGCCAGCACCAGCAGGAACAGCCCCGCCAGCGCGATCACGGCCGCGCCCAGCAGCACGGGCGGGCTCTGCCACGACGTCGCCGACGCCCAGTCGAGCATGCGGCCGACCGGCAGCCAGCCGAGCGGGCGGCCGGCCAGCGAGGAGATCACCTGTCCCGCCACCAGCACTCCCAGCAGCAGGAGCAGCAGCGCCACGATCGTCGCGGGGACCGTCCGGCGCGGGCGGAACTCCCGTACCGCAGCCCGGTCGGCCGCGCTCCTCACGTCTCCGCCCCGCGCAACGCCGTGATCACCACGTCCACGTACGCCACCTGGAGCCCGGTCAGCGCGCTCACCCGCTCGGCGACCTGCTCGCGGATGCGGGCGGCGGTCGCGCGCAGCGGCACCGGGTAGGCGGTGGTCACGAACAGCCTGATGCCTACCAGGTCGTGCTCCACGCGCGCGCCCGAGGTGTGCGTCCACGGCAGGCCGTCGCCCTCGCGCAGTTCCACGACCTCGGGCAGTTCGCGCGCCACCCGGCACACGATGCGGGTCGCGGCCCGGTCCGTGACGGCGGTACGGCCCCGCAACTCGGCCAGCGCCGTCATCTCTTCCTCAGCGTCACGTGCGCGAGGTTCACCTCGCCGCCCTCCGCGACGCGGCCCACCACGAAGCCGATCGCGCCGAGCACCAGCACGAGCAGGAACGCCCCGAAGCCGCCGAACGCCCAGGCCAGCCCGAGCACGATGCCGACCGTCATGCCGACCAGCGTCAGCGGTGGGTTGGTGGTCATCAGCTCTCCTCCAGATCCACGTCGTCGATCCTGATGTCGACCAGGCGCTCGCCGGTCAGCTCGGCCACGGCGTGCCGGATCTCCTCGGCCAGCGCGGGCAGCGGGCGGCCGCCGCGCGCCACGATCGCGATCTCGACCTCGTGCTCGCGGACGGCCACGCCCACGAGCCGGTCGCCGGGCAGGTAGGTGGAGACGGTGCCGAACGGCCCGCCGGACAGCGCGGCCACCCCCGGGCACTCGCGCACCTTGCGCGCGATGGCCTGGGCGTCCGTCATTGGACCCGGGGTTCCTTCTCGGTGGCGGCGCCGCCGTCGTCCCGCTTCTGGCCGGGCAGGTGGACGTCGTCCACCTTGATGTTGACCTCGGTGACCTCCAGGCCGCACATGCGCTCGACGGCGCTGATCACGTTCTTGCGCACGGCGCCGGCGAGGTCGGGGATGGCGGTGCCGTACTCGACGACCAGCTCCAGGTCGACGGCGGCCTGCCGTTCGCCGACCTCCACCGACACCCCCTGGTCGATGTTCTTGTCGGCGCCGACGATGCCTCTCACGGTGCCGAGCGCCCGCGCGGCGCCCGCCCCCATGTCGTAGACGCCGGACACCTCCCGCGCGGCCAGGCCCGCGATCTTCGCGACCACCCCGTCGTCGATGGTGGTGGTCCCCATGTCGCTGCTGAGCGCCCCGTCCTGGGCCCGTGTCCTGGGTACGGTCCCCGTGTCCTTGACCATCGTGTCCGCCACGACCGTCACCCCCGGTAGTCGGTGTCACACTCCATAGACTCAATAACCGTCAAACACCAGAAAATGCGTACCGATCACTATAAATGGACAAATCCTGACTTTCGGTGGGCGTCAGCGCAGCCCGAAACGATCGGCGAAGGCGGTCAGCTCCCTGCGCTGCTCGTCCGGCTCGGTGGCTCCGGCGTTGACCACGACGCGGGTCACCCCCTGCGCGGCCATCGCCTCCACCCGGTCGACGGACATGTCGATCGACCCGAAGCGCGTGTACTCCAGCAGATCGGGGTCGCGTCCCGCCTCGGCCGCGCTCTCGCGGACCAGTTCCCACTGCAGGGCCCGCTCGTCCGGGAGGAGGGCGCCGCCGGGGAAGAAACCGTCTCCGCGCCGCCCGGCGCGGCGGGCGGCCGCGCGGCTCGATCCGCCCACGTGGATGGGCAGGCTGGTGGCCTCGTACGGTTTCGGGAAGCTCACCAGGTTCTCGAAGGAGAAGAACTCCCCGGAGAAGCCGACGCCTTCCTCGCCGCCCGCCCACAGCAGGCGCAGCACATCGATCGCCTCGTCGGCGCGGCGGCCTCGGGTGGCGAAGTCGACACCGACCGCGGCGGCCTCGCCGGGCAGGCTGCCGACGCCGACCGTGAGCACGCGCATCCTGCCCTTGGACAGGATGTCCACGGTGGCCAGGCGCTTGGCGAGGATCACCGGGTGGTGGTAGGGCACCAGCAGTACCCCGGTGCCGAGCAGGATCCGCTCGGTCGCCGAGGCGACGAAGGCCAGGCAGTCGAGGGGGTCCAGGTACGGCAGCGACGGCGGCATCTCGTACGGCCCGATCGTCGCACCCGGGTAGAGCGCGATGTGCTCGGGCAGGTGGAACGAATCGAAACCGCACTCCTCGGCGAGCCGGGCGAAGGCCGCCATCCTGTCGGGGGAGGTCCCGTAGTAGGGCGTGTTGTAGCTGATACCGAACCTCATCGCCGAGCCTTCCGTCCACGCGCCTGACATGTCATGACATGGGCGCCAACATCGGGAAAGCCGGATTCCCTTCCCGGTGACCGAAGAAGGGGAGGGGCCGGCAGCAACCCCCGGCGGCGGGCCTCGCCTCCAGGTCCGTGGCGATGCGGCCCCGGACCACGCGTTCCACGACCTCCGGCTAGGACGGGAGTTTCATCGCGGCGGAGAAGTCCTTGAGGAACTCCAGCGCCGACAGCGCGCCGTAGCCGTTGTTCCACAGGTCGTTGCGCACGATCCGCACCCGGTCCTCCTTCACCGCCTTCAGCGCCCGCCACGTGGGCGACGCCTTGGCCTCCTCCAGCGCCGTCTCCGCCTCGGGGTTGAGCGAGCTGATGAAGATGTGGTCGACGTCGATCTCGTCGAGGCGCTCCATGCTCAGCGTCTGGCCGTGGCCGCCCTTCTCGACGTCGACGAGCTGCGGGAACCCGTACCCCATCTCCTTCATGAGCTGCCCGGCCTGCATCCCCCGGTACATCGGCGTCGGCCCGTCCGCGCCCCAGCGGACCAGCACGACCTTGGCGCCCTTGACGTCTCCGGCCGCCTTCTTGACCTCGCCGAGCCGCGCCTCCACCTCGCCGATGAGCCGGGTAGCGACCTCCGGCTTGCCGAACGCGTCGCCGGACTTGGTGATCACCTCGCGCCAGGCCCAGAACTCGGCCGCCGGGTCGCCGACGACGACGGTGGGGGCGATGCGGGTGAGCTCCTGGTAGGCGGCCTGGTCCACGCCACCGGCGGAGCCGACGATCAGGTCGGGCGCGGTCTTGGCCAGCGTCTCGTAGTCGATCTCGCGGATGGCGCCGACGACGGGGATGCCCGCGACCTTGTCGGCGACGTACCGGTTCGGGGTGTTGAGGCCGCGGGTGGTGGTGACGCCGACGGGCTTGATGCCCGCGGCGAGCGCGAAGTCGAGTGTCTCGTCACCGAGTACGGCGATGCGCTGCGGCGCGGCGGGGACCGGGGTGCTGCCGTAGGCGTGGGCGACCTGCCGGGTGGACCCGGCGGTTGCGGCGGGGGAGGCGGCGGATCCGGTGCCGCACGCGCTCAGGGTCAGCGCCGCCAGCGCGGCGGCGGCGGTCAGCCAGGTTCTCATGGTTCTCTCTTTCCGTTCGATGTCCGGGTGGCCAGCAGGTAGATGAGCCAGGGGCCGCCGGCGAGGGCGGTGACGATGCCGACGGGGACGTCCGCGCCCGCCAGCACGTGCCGTCCGGCGAGGTCGGCGGCGGCGGTGAGCAGCGCGCCGAGGATCGCGGCGGTGACCAGGCCGCCGTCGGGCCGCCGTACCAGCCGCCGGGCGAGTTGCGGGGCGACGAGCGCGACGAAGCCGACCGGCCCGGCCACCGCGACGGCGGAGGCGGCCGAGAGGACGCCGACGGCGATCAACGCGAGGCGGGAACGTTCCAGGGTGAGACCGGTGGAGCGGGCCACGTCGTCGCCGAGGGCGAGTGTGCGCAGGCGGGGCGCGAGGCAGGCGGCGAGCGGCAGCACCACCGCCAGTGCGGTGGCGAGCACGCCGACCTGCTCCCAGCCGAGCCCGTTGAAGCTGCCGAGCATCCAGTTGTGGGCGCGCTCCGCGGCGTGGACGTCGGAGAGCATCAACGCGTACGTCGTGGCGGACACCGCGCAGGCGTTGATCCCGATGCCGACGAGGATGAGCCGCACGCCGTTCAGCCCGCTTCGGTAGGCCAGCAGGTAGACGGCCGTGGTCGCGAGTGCGGCCCCGGCGAAGGCCCCGCCGATGAGCGGTGCGGTGGCGGCCACCCCGGACAGCATCATGATCACCGCTGTCAGGGCCGCTCCGGACTCGACGCCGAGGACGTCCGGGCTGGCCAGGACGTTCCTGGCGAGCGTCTGGAAGATCGCGCCGGACAGCCCGAGCAGTGCCCCGACGAGCACGGCGGCGACCGCCCGGGGCAGCCGGAAGCGCTGCACGATGTACGCCTGGCCGCCGGACCCGCCGGTCAGCGCGTCCACGACCTGGCCGAACGCCAGCGGGTAGTCGCCGAAGCAGACCGCCGCGACGAGCAGTGCGAGCAGCCCGAGCAGGGCGGCGGCCGAGACCAGCAGCGCGCGCGGGAAGTACCGGAAGGAGAACCCGGGGCCGCGTACGGCCCGGCCGAGCGCCCGGTTCACAGGGCGTGCACCGCCCTTCTGCGGACGAACCAGATGAAGATCGGCGCCCCGATCGCGGCGGTGATCGCGCCCGCCTGCACCTCGGAGGGGATCGCGACGACCCGCCCGGCGAGGTCGGCGGCGAGCAGCACCAGCGGCCCGAGCAGCGCCGAGTACGGCAGTACCCACCGGTAGTCGGGTCCGGCCAGCGCCCTGGCCACGTGCGGGACGGTCAGGCCGATGAAGCCGATCGGCCCGACGGCGGCGACCGCCGTACCGGACAGCAGGACGACGGCGAGCGCGGCCCCGGCCCTGACCAGGCCGACCCGCTGTCCGAGCGAGCGGGCCAGGTCACCGCCCATGGCCAGCATGTTGAGACCCCTGGTGAGGCCGAAGGCGAGCAGCGCCCCCGCGAGGAGGAACGGCGCGACGGCGGGGAGCAGGCCGCCCTTGACGGCGGCGAGCGAGCCGACGCTCCAGAAGCGGAACTCGTCGAAGGCCGTGGAGTCGGCGAACAGCACGAGCGAGGTGGCCGAGCCGACGAAGGCGCTGACGGCGGCTCCGGCGAGGGCGAGTCTGACCGGTCCGGCGCCGTCGCGGCCGCGTGATCCGATCAGCCAGACGGCGCCGCTGACGAGCGCGGCCCCGGCGAAGGCGAACAGGACGTAGGCGTGAAAGTGCGTGAGCCCGAACCCGTAGACGGCGGCGACGACGCCGAAGGCGGCTCCGGCGTGGACGCCGAGGATGCCGGGGTCGGCGATGGGGTTGCGGGTCAGGCCCTGCATGACGGCGCCGGCCAGGCCGAGTGCCGCGCCGACGAGCAGTCCCGCGGCGGTGCGGGGGATCCGTAGTTCCCACACGACGTTGTCGGCGAATCCGGTTCCGGGGGTGATCAGCGCGCCGATCACGTCGGCAGGGGGGATGAACCGGCTCCCGATTCCGACCGACAGGACGGAGACGGCCGCGACGGAGACGCCGAGAACGACGAGTCCGGAGATCAGCCCGCGTTTGGGCACGCCAAAATCACCCCAATGCACGCAAAAGCGACGAGAAGTAAGGGAAGGCTAGCCTAACTTAAGATCTGAGGGGTATCCGCAGACGCTCGCTTGGCCGGCCCCCGGGTAGGTCACCGTCCACGGAGAGGAGCCCGACATGAGCACCACATGGACCACCGACGAACTCACCAGGATCCAGGGCGCCGACGAACTCCAGATCGCCGCGCGCGGAGACGACGGCGCGCTCCGGGACCCCGTGACGATCTGGGTCGTCCGCGACGGCGACGACCTGTTCGTTCGCTCCTTCAGGGGGAGCGGCGGCCGCTGGTTCCGGGCCGCGAGCGCCAGCCACGCCGGACACGTACAGGCCGGTGGCGTGGACAAGGACGTCACCTTCAGCGAGGAGAACGACCGGGGCGTCAACGAGCGCGTCGACGCCGCCTACCGCGCCAAGTACGGCCGCTACGACGCCGCCTACGTCGACCCCATGGTCGGGCCGGAGGCCCGCGCGACCACCTTGCGCCTCGTGCCGAACTGATGATCAAGGTCTTCCTGGTGGACGACCACGAAGTCGTACGGCGCGGCGTCGCCGCCCTCCTGGAGGCCGAGGACGACATCGAGGTCATCGGCGAGGCGGGCACGGCCGAGTCCGCCGTCGCCCGCATCCCGGCGCTGCGCCCCGACGTCGCCGTCCTGGACGTGCGGCTGCCGGACGGCAGCGGCGTCGAGGTGTGCCGCGAGGTGCGTTCGCGGCTGCCGGACCTCGCCTGCCTCATGCTCACCTCGTACGCCGACGACGACGCCCTGTTCGAGGCCGTGATGGCGGGCGCGGCGGGCTACGTGCTCAAGCAGATCCACGGCTCCGACCTGGTCGGCGCCGTCCGCACGCTGGCCGCCGGGCAGTCGCTGCTCGACCCGCAGACCACCTCCGCGATGCTGGCCCGGCTGCGCGAACAGGCTTCGAAACCGGACCCGCTCGCCGCCCTGTCCGAGCAGGAGCGGCACATTCTGGACCTGATCGGAGAAGGGCTCACCAACCGGCAGATCGGCGAGCGGATGTTCCTGGCGGAGAAGACCGTCAAGAACTACGTCTCCAACCTGCTGGCCAAGCTCGACCTGCGGCGCCGTACCCAGGCCGCGGCCCTTGCCGCACGGCTGCGAAGTAAGGACCAAAGCCTCTAACCGCCGAGCGTGCCGCGCCGGATGCTGGCTGTATGCAACGGGATGCGTCCGGCCTGCAGGTGCTCACGCGTGGGGAATGCCTGGACCTGCTGAGGACGGCGCAGATCGGCCGGATCGTCTTCACCGACCGTGCCCTGCCCGCCGTCCAGCCGGTGAACTACTGCCTGTACGGCGAGCACATCGTGATCCGTACGGCCGGCGACTCCAGGCTGGCGGCGGCGACGCGCCGCAGCGTGGTCGCCTTCGAGACCGACGAGTTCGACCCCGGCGAGCGGACCGGCTGGTCGGTGATGGCGGTCGGGCACGCGCGCGCCTCGCTGGAGCCGGAGGAGCGCGCCCGGCTGGCCCGGCTGCCGCTGTCGCCGTGGACCTCCGGCGGCGACCACTACATCGTGGTGGCGATCGAGATGCTGTCCGGCCGCCGCATCACAGCGGCACTGACCAGCTGAGCCGGGTGCCGCCCGCCGGAGGGGACTCGACCGCGAAGGTGCCGCCGAGCTGGCGTGCCCGATCCTCCAGATTGGCCAGGCCGCTGCGCCTGCCGTCGGGCGAGACGCCCACGCCGTTGTCGGAGACCACCACCGTCACCCGTCCGCCGGACGCCTCGACGGCCACGTCCGCCCGGCTGGCCCTCGCGTGCCTGACGACGTTCGACAGCGCCTCGCGCAGCACCGCCAGCAACTGCTCGGACACGGGCGGCTCGACCACGGTGTCCAGGCCGCCCTCCATCAGCAGGCCGGGACGGAAGCCCAGATGCCCGCCCGCGCTCTCGACGATCTCGGCGATCCGGCCGCGCAGGCTGTCGCCGCCGATGCCCTGGAGGGCGAAGATGCTGGAGCGGATCTGCCTGATCGTCTCGTCCAGCTCGTCCACCGCGTGCCGGATCCGCTCGCCCGCCTCGGGCCGCTCGACCAGCCGCATCGCCCCCATCAGCGTCATCGCCACCGCGAACAGCCGCTGGATGACCACGTCGTGCAGGTCCTTGGCGATCCGGTCGCGATCCTCCAGCAGGCTGAGCCGTTCGGCGTCCATACGCGCCTCGGCCAGCTTCAGCGCGATCGTCGCGTGCCCGGCGAACGCCTCCAGCATGCGCTCGTCGGCGGTGCTGAACGGCAGCCGCCCGGAGCGCCTGGTCATCGCCAGCACCCCGCGTACGGCGGGCGGCGCCCCCAGCGGCACCAGCAGCCGCATGTCTCCCTCGGTCAGCGAGCGCCCCGACGTGAACACCGCACCGGCGGGCGAGGTCCCCACCTCGCACGAGGTGCCGACCAGCGCGCCGGACCGCTGCCCTTCCGCGATCTCCACCACCAGGCGGCCGGCGTCGTCCGGCAGCATCAGCTCGACCACGTCGGCGTCGGTCATCTCCATCGCCCGGCCGGTCAACATGGCCAGCACGTCGTGCGGGTCGGCGCCGGACAGCAGGCTCGTGGTGATCTCGGAGGAGGCCCGCAGCCACATCTCCCGCCGCCGCGTCTGCTCGTACAGGCGGGCGTTCTCCACCGCCACACCCGCCGCCGTCGCCAGGGTGACCACGATCGCCTCGTCGTCCTCGTCGAACTCACCGCCGCCGCGTTTCTCCGTGAGGTACAGGTTGCCGAACACCTCCTCGCGCACCCGGATCGGCACCCCGAGGAAGGTGCCCATCGGGGGATGGCCGGGCGGGAAACCGTAGGAGTCCGGGTGGTCGGCGATCCGGGCCAGGCGAAGCGGCCGGGCGTCCTTGATCAGCGACCCGAGGAGGCCGAGGCCGTGCGGCCAGTGCTCGATCTTGGCGATCTCCTCCTCGGTCAACCCGACCGGGACGAACTCGATCAGCCCGCCGCCGCGGCCGATGACGCCGAGCGCGCCGTAACTGGCGTCCACCAGGTCGGTGGCGGTCTCGACGATGCGCCGCAGCACCGTCTCCAGGTCGAGCTCACTGCCCATCGACACGACGGCGTCGAGCAGCGCGTGCACCCGGTCGCGGGAGGCGACCACCGCGGCCAGCCGCACCTGCAGCTCGGACAGCAGCTCGTCCAGCCTCATACCAGCAGTTTCTGCCCCCCGAGCCGGTACGGCAAAAGCTACAGCAGGGCGGCGAGCGACAGCATGGCGGAAAGGACGACGAACAGGAACAGCAATACGGCCACCCGGTGCCTGCGCACCCAGACGGTGGCCCGCGCCCGGTGCGTCGGTTCCTGAAGGGCCAGGCCGCTGATGGCGTTGACCCGGCGGACGAACGCCGGATCGTCCCGGTTCAGCCCCTCCTCGATGCGGGCCAGGGCGCGCCGTTCACTCCACGTCAGGTCGTCCATAGCCGTCACCGCCTCCTCTCTTCCGAGGAGCCACCTACTCCGACCGTAAACCCGCAGGTACCCGGTGGTGAAGGGCCGGAAGGTCCGTGACCGGTGGGACGAAGGTCCCTGCCCGTCCGGAAGGCGGGGAAATAGGGACCTTCGACCCTGGCAGCTGCGATCCGGCCGGGCCTGCAATGGGAGGACGAGCCACAGGAGGACGTCATGCACACCAAGCAATGGACCGTTCAGGTCATCATCAACGAGGACGACGAGGGCAGGACCTCGGCCCGCGCGGTGCTGTCGGCTCCGGGCAGCAGATGGCACGAGAGCGAGGGCGTCGCCAGACGGCATCCGGACGACATGTCCATCCCGGAGATCGGCGACGAACTGGCCGCCGGCCGGGCGCTCATGGCCCTGGCGCAGGAACTGCTGTCCGATGCCGCCAGCGACGTCGCCATGGGCGGTGCGGGGCAGTGGGCCGGGCGGGTGTGACGCTCACCCGGCGTGGATCCGCCGGCCGCTGACCCGGTGGGGGACGATCGTGACGTAAAGGTCGCGCTCGCCGCCCGCCCACGGGGTGATCTCGATCTCGGGCGCCTCGGTCAGGTGGTGGGCCGGACCCTGGACGAGCACGCTCCAGCCCTGCCTGTGCGCCTCGTCGAACCGGTCGACCTCGAAGGCGATCATCACGTCCACGCCTTCGAGGCCGGACCGCAGCTCACTGTCCATCGGCCCGCCGTCGGCCGTCCTGAACACGATCGTGCCCGCGTCCAGCCGGTAGTTCACCGGCAGCACCGTGACGCCGCGCAGCCCCTCGTAGGCGATGCGCCCGATGCCACCCGGCTCGATCAGCCGCAGGCACTCCTCCTTCTCAAGCTTCTCCAGCACGGGGTGCGCCATCGCGGGGGCGCCGCCCGGCGGACGGTCGCCGCCACCGCCGAGCAGGTCCTCGACCGTCGTCCGCAGGGCGCCCGCGAGCCGCGTCAGCGACGCACAGCTCGGCGTGCCCGTCTGCTCCTCCAGATAGCGCAGGTATCCGGGCGACATACCGGCCAGCTCGGCGACCTCCTCGTGGGTGAGCCCGAGTCTCTCGCGGTGGTGGATGATGCGGCGTCCCAGATCGCTACCGGCTGTCATGATGTGTCACTCCTCGTTCAGGCCCGTACGACGGCGACCGCGCAGTGGGCGCGGTGCAACACCCCGTGGCCGACGGAGCCGAGCAGCGCCGAGCGCAGGCCGCCGCGCCCGTGGGAGCCGACCACGACCATGACCGCCGACTCGGAGGCGTCCGTGAGCGCCTCCGCCGGGTTCGCGTTCCGGACGTCCTCGACCACCTTGACGCGGGGATGGGCCAGGCGGAACCGGTCGAGCCGCGCGGTCGCCGCCTCCGTGCGCGCCGAGGTGATGTCGTCGGGGTCGTAGGCGACCTGGGGCGCGTACAGGTGCATGGGCGCCTCCCAGGCGTGCAGCGCGCGCAGGGTGGTGTCGCGCAGTTCGGCCTGGCGGAAGGCGTACTCCAGCGCGGGGTCCGAGGCGGGCGTGTCGTCGAGACCGACCACCACCTCGCCGCTCTGCGAGTCCTGCTCCGGCCGTACGACGACGACCGGGCAGCGTGCGTGCCCGGCGACGTGCGTGCTCACCGAGCCGACCATCACCCCGGCGAGCGCGCCGGCGCCCCGGCTGCCGAGCACGATCTCGGCGGCGCCCGCGGCCTGGTCGCGCAGCGTCCTGGCGGGCGCCCCCTCGACGACGGCCGTGGTCACCTCGACGCCCGGCTGGCGCTCGACGACCAGTTCCACGGCCTCCTTGACCATGCGCTGGGCGGTGAGCACGGGCAGGTCGGGTTCGAGCGGGTCCAGAGAACGGGAGATCAGGTACGGCTCGCGGTCGAGGACGTGCACGACCAGCAGCGGCTGGGCCATCCGCACCGCGTCGTCGGCCGCCCACACGGCGGCGGCGCGTGCGGCGACGGATCCGTCGACACCCACGACGATCATGGCGGCTCCTTTCCTCCACCTTCCAGGCAAGCGCCCCGGTGGAGGGCGGGCCAAGAGCCGAAGGTCCCGGGTGCCGGGGTCCAACGTCCGGAATCAGGTTTTCCCAGGTGAAAGGCCGGAAATTTACGTAATGGAGAGGCGGGGGATGTGAACGGCGGACGCGAGGGGGAGACCCGCGAGATGCGGGCCGACCGTAACTTCATGGAACTGCTCCAAGGCGCCCGCGTCGCCGTCACCGGCGTCCAGGTGTTGTTCGCCTTCCTGCTCACCGTGCCGTTCTCGGCCGCCTTCCCCCGGCTCGCCACCCTGGACCGCTGGCTGTACTTCACCGCCCTGGTCGCCGCCGCCGTCGCCTCCGTCTGCTACATCGCCCCTGCCGCCCAGCACCGGGTCGTCTTCAGGAGGGGGCTCAAGGAGACGCTGGTCCGTCGCGCCAACCTGTACGCCATCGCCGGGGCGCTGGCCCTGCTCGTGTCCATGACCGCGGCCACCGCACTGGTGGTGAAGTACCTGTTCGGCGGCTGGACGGCGGTGGTCACGGCTGGGGCGGTCGCGCTCCTCGGGCTGTGGACCTGGTTCGGTCAGGCGTTCATGATGCGCCGCCAGGGTCCCTGACCCTGCTCACGCGGCCGAGCGCACCGATCTCCAGCGCCGTCCACAGGGCGCCGTCGAGGCCGAGGGCGATGCCGTGCGGCTGGGAGTCGGGCGTGGGCAGCGGGTGGACCTCGATGTCGCTGTCGGAGCCGATCGAGCCCACCCGGTTGGCGCCCCACTCGGTGAACCACAGGTGGCCGTCGGGGCCGGTGGTGAGCCCGTACGGCCCGCTCTCCGGGCCGCAGAGGCGGTGCTCTTCGATGCGGATGTCGGTCATATATGGTCCCTTCACCAGGCCGGGGCCGATCAAGTCCGGCCGTCCAATGATCACATCGACCGGCGAAGCGGAGCGACCATGGCCGAGGTACTGCTGTTCCACCATGCCCACGGGCTGACCCCCGGGGTCCTGGAGTTCGCCGGGGAGCTCAGGCGGGCCGGGCACGTCGTTCACGCGCCCGATCTGTACGAGGGGCGGGTCTTCGACGTCTTCGAGGAGGGTGTCGCGTATGCCCAGAATGTCGGGTTCGGTGTGCTCGCCGAGCGCGGCAGGGCCGCCGCCGACGGACTTCCGGCGAGCCTGGTCCCCGCCGGGTTCTCGCTCGGCGTGCTGCCCGCGCAACTCCTCGCCCAGACCCGGCCGGGAGCCGGGGGCGCGCTGCTGTTCGAGGCGTGCCTGCCCGTTTCCGAGTTCGGCGACACGTGGCCCGAGGGCCTGCCCGTCCAGATCCACGGCATGGCGGACGACCCGGTCTTCACGGGCGAAGGCGACCTCGACGCGGCCCGCGCGCTCGTCCGTTCGGCCCCCGACGCCGAACTGTTCCTCCACCCCGGAGACCGGCACCTGTTCGCCGACAGCGGCCTGCCCTCCTACGACAAGGAGGCCGCCGAGCGGCTGCTCGGCCACACGCTCGCCTTCCTCGCACGGCTCGCGTAGCGACATCTGACGGGGCGATAGCCTTGTCGGGTGCGTATAGCGAGGTTCTCCACAGGCGAAGGTGTCGCGTTCGGCGTGGTCGAGGGCGGTCCGGGCGAGGAGTTCGTCTCCACGGTCGCCGGCCACCCCTTCAACCAGGTGCAGTTCACCGGTGAGCGCTACCCGCTGGCCGAGGTCAGGCTGCTGTCGCCGATGCTGCCCAGCAAGGTCATCGCCATCGGCCGCAACTACGCGGCGCACGCCGAGGAACTCGGCAACGACGTTCCGGAGGAACCGCTCATCTTCCTCAAGCCGTCCACCTCGGTCATCGGCCACGGCGAGCCCATCGCCTACCCGACGTCGCTGTCCGACCGCGTCGACTTCGAGGGCGAACTGGCCGTCGTCATCGGCCGCCTGTGCCGCGAGGTGCCCGTCGAGCGGGTCAAGGACGTCGTCTTCGGCTACACGTGCGCCAACGACGTCACCGCCCGCGACCTCCAGAAGAAGGACGTGCAGTTCACCCGGGCCAAGGGGTTCGACACCTTCTGCCCGCTCGGTCCCTGGATCCAGACCGACCTCGACCCGAGCGACCTCGCGCTGACCACGACGGTCAACGGCGAGGTCCGCCAGAGCGGGCGCACCAGCCAGCTCATCAACGACATCCCCGCGCTGGTGGCCTACGTCAGCGCGGTCATGACGCTGATCCCCGGCGACGTCATCCTCACCGGCACCCCGGCGGGCGTGGGCCCGCTGCAGGTCGGTGACGAGGTCGGCGTCACGGTCGAGGGGATCGGCACTCTTACCAACAAGGTGGTTTCCCGTGACTGAGCCAGACGCCGTCAGGGTGCGTTTCGCGCCCTCGCCCACCGGCATGTTCCACGTGGGCAGCGCCCGCGCGGCGCTGTTCAACTGGGCGCTCGCCGAGCAGTCCGGCGGCCGGTTCATCCTGCGCATCGAGGACACCGACACCACGCGCAACCGGCCGGAGTGGACCGAGGGCATCATCGCCGCCCTCGACTGGATCGGCGTCAACGGCACCAACCCGGCGTTCGAGGGCCCCTACTTCCAGTCGGCCTTTGAGCCGCAGCACCGCGAGGCGGTCGGCAAGCTGCTCGCCGACGGCCGGGCCTACTTCTGCGACTGCACCCGCGAGGACGTCCAGGCCCGCACCGGCTCCGAGCACAAGGGCTACGACGGCCACTGCCGCAGCCGGGGCCTGAGCGCGGGCGCGGTCCGCTTCCGCATGCCGGACGAGGGCCTCACCGTGATCGACGACCTGGTACGCGGCCGCGTCGAGTTCCCCAACGACGCGCAGGAGGACTTCGTCATCGCGCGCTCGGACGGTTCGCCGCTCTACGTGCTCGCCAACGCCGTCGACGACATCACGCAGGCCGTCACCCACGTGGCCAGGGGCGAGGAGCACCTGCCCAACGCGGTCAGGCAGCAGCACCTGTGGCCCGCCCTCGGGGCCCGTCCGCCGGTGTGGGCACACCTGCCGGTGATCGTCAACGAGCAGCGCAAGAAGCTGTCCAAGCGCCGCGACAAGGTCGCCCTGGAGGGCTACCGCGCCGAGGGCTACCTGCCCGAGGCCATGGTCAACTACCTGATGCTGCTGGGCTGGGGTCCGGGCGACGACCGCGAGATCATGCCGTGGTCGGAGATGGTGCCGCTGTTCCGGTTGGAGGACGTCAACTCCGCCAACGCCTTCTTCGACGAGAAGAAGCTGCGCGCCTTCAACGGCGAGTACATCCGCGCGCTGCCGCTCGACACCTTCGAGGAGCGCTGCGCCCCCTACCTCGACCCGGCCTGGGACCGCGAGACCTTCAGCAAGGTCGCGGCGCTGGCCCAGACCCGCATCGGGGTGCTGTCGGAGATCCGGCAGAACGTCGACTTCCTCTTCCTCGACGAGCCTGACTTCGACCAGGGCTCGTGGGACAAGGCGATGAAGAACTCGCCGGAGGAGATCCTCGACGGCTATCTCGGCCGGCTGGAGCTCCTCAACTGGGACACCGACTCGCTCAAGACCGCCCTGGAGGAGGTCGGCGCCCAGTACGGACTCAAGCTCGGCAAGGCGCAGGCGCCCGTACGCGTGGCGCTCACCGGCCGCACGGTCGGGCTGCCGCTGTTCGAGTCGATCGAGGTCCTCGGCCGCGAGCGCACCCAGGACCGCATCCGCGCGGCCCTGGCCCGCCTGCGGGGCTGATCACCGGGTCAGGGCCCGCCCGTCGCGGGCCCTGACCGGGCTGCTCACACCAGGCCCCGGCGCTCCAGGAGCGGCCGGATGCTCGGCTCCCGGCCCCGGAAGTTGCGGAACAGCGTCAGCGCGTCGAGGCTGCCGCCCTTCGACAGCAGCTCCCTGCGGAAGTGGTCGCCGTTCTCGCGCTTGAGGCCGCCGTTCTCCTTGAACCACTCGACGCTCTCGGCGTCGAGGACCTCGCTCCAGATGTAGGAGTAGTAGCCGGCGCTGTAGCCGCCCGCGAAGATGTGGGCGAAGTAGTTGGTACGGTAACGCGGCCGGACGAGCCTGACGGCGATCTGGGCGGCTTCGAGGGCCTTGGTCTCGAACGCCTCGGCGTCCTCCACGCTCTCGCCCGGGGCGAGCCGGTGCCAGGCCCAGTCGAGCAGGGTCGCGGCGAGGTACTCGACGGTGATGAAGCCCTGGTTGAACTTCTCCGTCGCCTTCATCTTCTCGACCAGTTCGGCGGGCATCGGCTCGCCGCTCTCGTGGTGCTTGGCGTAGTTGGCCAGGATCTCCGGCCAGGTCGCCCACATCTCGTTGACCTGTGAGGGGTACTCGACGAAGTCGCGCGGCACGTTGGTGCCGGACACGCGGGGGAACCGTACCTCGGAGAACAGGCCGTGCAGGGCGTGGCCGAACTCGTGGAAGGCGGTGTTGACCTCGTCGAAGGTCAGCAGCGTCGGGCCGTCGGCGGGCTTGGTGACGTTCAGGTTGTTCATCACGACGGGCCGCTCGCCGAACAGGTACGACTGGTCGACCAGGTTGTTCATCCACGCGCCGCCGCGCTTGGTCGGCCGCGCGTACGGGTCGAGGACGAACAGCCCCAGCTCGGAGCCGTCCTCGTTGCGCACCTCCCAGACCGAGACGTCGTCGAGGTAGCCCCGCAGGTCGGAGCGGCGGGTGAAACTGAGGCCGTACAGCCGCTCGGCGGCGTGGAAGATGCCGTCGCGGAAGACCCGGTCGAGCTCGAAGTAGGGGCGCATGGCGTCGGCGTCGAAGTCGTAGGCCGCCTGGCGCACCTTCTCGGTGTAGAAGGACCAGTCCCACGGCTCGATCTCGAACCCGGCCTGCTCGGCCAGCGCCCGCGCCTCCTTGTCCGCGTTGCGTACGGCGGGGCCGACGAGTTGCCCGAGCATCTCCTCGACGGCGGCCACGGTCTTGGCCGTCTGGTCGGCGACGCTGTAGGCGGCGTGGTCGGGGAAACCGAGCAGCGCGGCCCGCTCGGCGCGCAGCGTCGCCATCGTGGCGGCGAGCTCGAAGTTGGCCGACGCGCGTTCGACGGACAGCGCGTAGAGCCTGCGCCGCGTCTCGCGGTCGGTGAGCTGGGCCAGGGCGGGCTGGTTGGTGAAGTTGAGCAGCGGCAGCACGTAGGTGCCGTCCTCCTGCTTGAGCGCCTTCACGCGGGCCGCGTCGAGCCCGGCGAGCTCGGCGGGGTCGTGCACCACCAGGGCGGACTCGGTGCTCGCCTTGAGGAGGTTCTGGGCGAAGTCGGTGGAGAGGGTGGACAGCCTCTCGTTGAGCTCCCGAAGGCGCGCCTGGTCGCTCTCCGACAGGTCCGCGCCGGCGCGGACGAAGTCCTCGCGGTACTTCTCCAGCAGCCACGACTCCTCGGCGTCCGAGGTGTCGACCTGCTTGATGCGGGCCCACAGCGCGCGGTTGAGACGGATCTCGTCGCTGTGCTTGGTGAGCCTGGGGGAGATCTCCTTCTCGATGGCCATGATGCCGTCGGTGGAGTCGGAGGCGGCGATGCTGAAGAAGACGGAGCTGACGCGGGAGAGGATCCGTCCCGAGCGCTCCAGCGCCGCGACGGTGTTGCCGAAGGTGGGCGCCTCGGTGCTCGCCGCGATGGCCTCGGCCTCGGCCAGGTGCTCGGTCATGCCGCGTTCGAAGGCGGGCAGGTAGTGCTCCTCCTTGATCGCCGCGAAGTCGGGAAGCTGGTACGGCAGAGTGCTCGGCGAATAGAACGGGTTCCCAGCCAACGGGTGACTCCTCATGCGATGGTTTGTCCCCTTAGCTTGGCATGGCGCGATGGTTTCCGCGCAGGTTGGCGGCGGTTCGGGTAATCGTTTTGGTGCTCACCCCGAAGCTGGGCTATTCTTTCGGACGTCGCCAGGTGAGCCCTGAGGGGTCCACTTCGGTGGGGTATGGTGTAATTGGCAGCACGACTGATTCTGGTTCAGTTAGTCTAGGTTCGAGTCCTGGTACCCCAGCTTTCAAGGATGTCCGAATGATCGGGCATCCTTTTTCGCGTTCACCGGGTGTGAGATCCACGCGGCCGGGGTAAGCGGTTTGGTTGTGCTCGTCAGGGTGCGGTAGAGTTACCTGCGTCGCCGGGGGAACCCGGCGCCTCACTTGTGGTCAGGGTCCCGTCGTCTAGTGGCCCAGGACGCCGCCCTCTCAAGGCGGTAGCGCCGGTTCGAATCCGGTCGGGACTACCACTGCCACAGGTGCCGCTCAGGTCCCGTCGTCTAGTGGCCCAGGACGCCGCCCTCTCAAGGCGGTAGCGCCGGTTCGAATCCGGTCGGGACTACATCTCTTTGTGCGGAACTCTCCGCTTTTCTTCCTTTTACGGCAGAGCCGCCCACCACCACTCGCCGCCGTCGGCGCACGGCCGTTCTCCACGCTTCTGACCCGCGTCACTTTCTCACCGTGACGTCGTCCGTGCCGGCGAAAGCGGGGCATCCGCCCTTGCCGGTGAAATCGTGATGTCGTCCGAGCGCGTGTAGCCGTGGCACGCGAGTGAGCTGTAGCGAGGCCCGTGCGTCTGAGAACTGTCGGCGTGCGCTGTCAGACTGCCCCGCGACGAGACCCCCGACGCGAAGGCATCGACGTGAGCGCTCCTCCGCTGCTGAACGAGTACCGCATGCCCGACCTCCTGCCGCCGGATCCTGTGGAGCCGGTTCCCGAGCAGGTCGGCGACGCCTTGAGCCACTACCGGGCGGGTGCGGTCGCGCAGGCCGGTGAGAGACTCACCGGCCTGGCCGAGTCCGGCCGACTTCACAGACGTCGGGAGTGTTCTGCTCGGCCAGTTGCTCCTGTCCGATGGTGAACCGGAAGCGGCAGAAGGGGCGCTGACCGCCGCTGGGGGCAGTGGATCCGGGGTGATCAGCGGCTACGCCGGACACCTGCGCGGCCACATCCTGATCGGCAGGGAAGACCTCGACCCGGCCGCCGACCTGCTGGAGGCGGCGGCCTCCACGATGAACGCCTGACGGGCTGGAAGCCGTCGGTGCGGCCGGCTTCCAGCCGTGGGCGAGCCCGCTGAGCGGGCTGTGAACAACGCCCGCTACGAGGCCGCTGAGCGGGCTTTGAACAGCGCCCGCTTGGCGGCCTTGGCCACCTGCTTGTCCGGGTGGACCTGAGAGATCAGTTCCAGCAGTTCCTCGACGTGCGCGTGCGGGATCTTCCAGACGACCTCCAGCAGGTCGCCGAGCATGTCGTCGCCGATGTCGCGCAGGCTGCCGAGGAACTCCGAGCGGCCCAGTCCGGCTGAGATCGTCCACATGTCGAGGATCAGCCAGTTGGTGTCGTCCTGGGTGGGCTTCGGGGCGTCGGGCACGTTGCGGCGGCTCAGGTGCGTGGCCGCGTACGGACGCAGCGACGGCACCTCCAGCGCCTCCTGCCAGGCCGGGACGGCGTCGTCGCCGAGCGTGTCGACCACGCTGGTCGCCTGGACGCGGATGAGCGCGTCGCCGGCGTCCTCGGCCGCCGCCTCCAGCAGCTCCTTGGCGGCCTGGGCGGGCTCGCGCAGTCGCATCCAGGCGGCGAACTCGGTGTTGGCCTCCTCCTCCGGCAGTTCGGCGCTGAGCATGAGCAGGTCGAGGGCGCTCATCGACTCGATGGCCGGACGTGCGTCGACCTCGATGTCGGCGTCGTCGGCCAGGTGGACGACGCCCTCGACGCCGAGCGAGGTCAGCTCGACGCCGTCGCCGGAGACCGCGACCAGGCCGTAGCCGATCAGCCAGTCGAGCACCGGCGCCAGCGGGTCGCCGTAGTGGTCGCGGGCCGCCGCCCACGCCTCACCGCCGAGTTCGTCGACGTCGGCCGCGGCTTCGCCGAGTTCCTCGCGCAGCCCGTTGAGCTCGCGCCCGCCGCCCGCCAGCAGCAGCCGGATCAGCAGGCCCCGGGTGAGCCCGGCCAGGGCCAGGGTGAGGTCCTCGTCCTCAAGCTCGGGATCGCCGTAGTCGACCGAGCGCACGCCGAGCATCCAGGCGTCGAGGACGTCCTCGTCGTCGTCGAAGGGCCACTCGGAGGTGTCCTCCTGGGCGCTGACGGTGTCGTCGCCGGACGGTTCGATGAACTCGAGGTCGACGGCGAGGTTCCAGATGTTCCACAGCTGTGGGACGTCCTCGCCGTGCGCGGGCCTCGGCAGGCCGACCACGTCGAGGGCCTCGGCGACCTCCTCGGGAGACAGCAGGGTCTCCTCGCCGACGCGGCGGGCGGTGCCGACCCAGACCGACAGGTCGCGGGCCTTGGCGATCAGCGGGACGGCCCGCGCGTGCTCGGCCAGCACCGCGTCGGGCTGCAGCCTGATCGTGTCGAGTTCGGCGAGCTCGTCGGCGAACGGCTCGAAGTCGCCGAGGTCGCCGCCCTCGTCGCCGCCCGCTTCCTCGTCGTCCTCCTCGTCGCCGATGAGGTCCTCCATGCGCTCGACGAACTCGTCCTCGATGTCGCCGAGTTCGTCGAGCAGGTCGGACAGGGAGTCGGACTGCTGGGTCAGCCGGCCGGTCTTCGACAGGAACGTGAGATACGCGTCGAGCGCCGGGACCATGCCGTCGGCTGCAGCATCGGGGTCGTCGACCACCTTGGGCATCTGGTCGAGCAGGACTTCCCGCAGGCCGGCGCGCTTCCAGGTGCCGACGTGGGAAGAGAAGGAGATGCGGTGCCACAGTGCGGCGGGCCCCACCAGTTCGGCGGAGCTGCCGGGCGCGTTGGTGCGAGCCCAGACGATGAACTCTTCGAGCAAGGGTCGCAGCTCAGTGGCAGCTACCTCGATGCGATCTGTCACCCACTCAGGCTAGTGCTCCCGGGACGCGCTCGGCTCCCCAAATAGACGGTTTAGCTGATCATGACGACCTGCGCATGGACTCGGTGATCCGTTCGGCCGCCGCCATCACCGGTACGGCGTGCAACCGCCCCGGCGCCCGGGTGAGCCGTTCGATGGGGCCGGAGACCGAGACCGCCGCGACGACCTTGCCGCCGTTGCCCCTGATCGGGGCCGAGACGCTGGCCACGCCCTGCTCGCGCTCGCCCACACTGTGCGCCCAGCCCCTGCGCCGCACGCTGGCCAGCGTCGCCGCGGTGAACTTGGCGCCGCGCAACCCCCTGTGCAGGCGGTCGGGCTCCTCCCAGGCCAGCAGGATCTGCGCGGCGGAGCCCGCGCCCATCGGCAGCGCCGAGCCCACGGGAACGGTGTCGCGCAGGCCGCTGGCCCGCTCGGCCGCCGCAACGCAGACCCGTTCGTCGCCCTGGCGGCGATAGAGCTGGGCGCTCTCACCCGTCAGGTCGCGCAACTGGGTCAGCACGGGGGCCGCGACGGCGAGCAACCGGTCCTCACCCGCCGCCGTGGACAACTCGGAAAGCCTCGGGCCGAGGACGAAACGGCCCTGTGTGTCACGGGTGACGATGCGGTGGTGCTCAAGGGCGACGGCCAGGCGGTGGGCCGTGGGGCGGGCCAGGCCGGTGGCCTGGACGAGCTGGGCGAGGGAGGCCGGGCCCGCTTCGAGGGCATTGAGCACGAGAACGGCCTTGTCCAGTACGCCGACTCCGCTAGAGTTGTCCATAAGCCGATACTGCCGTCTCGGCATATGAGAAGGCAAGTCGGTACAACCCGCGCGGGCACGCGAGGGGAAAGCCCGGGACAACGGCGACCGAGCCGCGGTGCGCAGCGCCGCAGAACGTCATAAGGAGATCGGAATGGGCCGCACACTGGCCGAGAAGGTCTGGGAGCGACACGTCGTACGGCGTGCGGAGGGCGAACCCGACCTGCTCTTCATCGACCTGCACCTGATCCACGAGGTGACCAGCCCCCAGGCCTTCGACGGCCTGCGCATGGCCGGACGCAAGCTGCGCAGACCCGATCTCACCATCGCCACCGAGGACCACAACGTGCCGACGGTGCTCGGCCCCATCTCGGACCCGGTCTCGAAGACGCAGGTCGAGACGCTGCGCAAGAACGCCGCCGAGTTCGGCGTCCGCCTGCACCCGATGGGCGACGCCGGCCAGGGCGTGGTGCACATCATCGGCCCGCAGTTCGGCCTCACCCAGCCCGGCATGACCATTGTGTGTGGTGATTCTCACACCTCCACCCACGGCGCCTTCGGCGGCATCGCCTTCGGCATCGGCACCTCCGAGGTCGAGCACGTGCTCGCCACCCAGACCCTGCCCGCCTACCGGCCGAAGACGATGGCCATCGAGGTCGCCGGCGAACTGCCCGCCGGAGTCACCGCCAAGGACCTGATCCTGGCCATCATCGCCAAGATCGGCACCGGCGGCGGCCAGGGCTACATCGTGGAGTACCGGGGCGAGGCCGTCCGCAAGCTCTCCATGGAGGGCCGGATGACCGTCTGCAACATGTCCATCGAGGCCGGGGCCCGCGCGGGCATGATCGCCCCCGACGAGACCACCTTCGCCTACCTCAAGGGCCGCACGCACGCGCCGCAGGGGGCGGCGTGGGAGCAGGCCGTCGAGTACTGGAAGACGCTGAAGACCGACGACGACGCGGTCTTCGACAAGGTCGTGGAGATCGACGCGTCCACGCTGACGCCGTTCGTCACCTGGGGCACCAACCCCGGGCAGGGGCTGCCGCTGGGCGAGGCCGTGCCCGACCC
Source organism: Nonomuraea longicatena (assembly GCF_039525605.1). Classification (NCBI taxonomy): domain Bacteria; kingdom Bacillati; phylum Actinomycetota; class Actinomycetes; order Streptosporangiales; family Streptosporangiaceae; genus Nonomuraea; species Nonomuraea longicatena. The sequence goes on from NZ_BAAAHQ010000008.1 coordinate 281,201, forward strand.
CGGCCGCATCGCCGACGCCACCGAGCGGGCCGCCGCCGAGCGCGCGCTCGAGTACATGGGCCTCACGGCGGGCACCCCGCTGCGCGAGATCGAGGTCGACACCGTCTTCGTCGGCTCGTGCACCAACGGCCGCATCGAGGACCTGCGCGCCGCCGCCGAGATCCTGCGCGGGCGCAAGGTCAGGACCCGCACGCTGATCGTCCCCGGCTCCATGCTGGTCAAGCTGGAGGCCGAGAAGGAGGGCCTGGACAAGGTCTTCGAGGCCGCCGGAGCCGAGTGGCGCCAGGCGGGCTGCTCGATGTGCCTCGGCATGAACCCCGACACCCTCCAGCCCGGCGAGCGCAGCGCCTCCACCTCCAACCGCAACTTCGAGGGCCGCCAGGGCAAGGGCGGACGCACCCACCTGGTCTCGCCGCAGGTCGCCGCCGCGACCGCCGTCACCGGCCGCCTGACCGCCCCCGCCGACCTCTAGGAGCAGCACCATGGACGCCTTCACCACGCACACCGGTACGGCGGTGCCGCTGCGCCGCAGCAACGTCGACACCGACCAGATCATCCCGGCCGTCTGGCTCAAGCAGGTCAGCCGCACGGGCTTCGAGAAGGGCCTGTTCTCCGCCTGGCGCGAGGACCCGTCCTTCGTCCTCAACGACCCCGCCTACGGCGGCGCCACGATCCTGCTGGCGGGCCCCGACTTCGGCACCGGCTCCTCGCGCGAGCACGCCGTCTGGGCCATCCAGCAGTACGGCTTCCGCGTCGTGATCGCCCCCCGCTTCGGCGACATCTTCCGCAACAACTCCACGAAGATGGGCCTGCTGCCCGTCGTCCTCGACGCCGACGTGGTCGAGAGCCTGCACGACCAGGTCGAGGCCGACCCGACGCTGGAGATCACCGTCGACCTCGCCGCGCGCGAGGTCCGCGCCGCGGGCCGGAGCTGGACCTTCGAGATCGACGACTACACGCGCTGGCGGCTGCTGGAGGGCCTCGACGACATCGGGCTGACCCTGCGTCACGCCGACGACATCAGCGCGTACGAGAATGGTCGGCAGCCATGGCTGCCGACGACCGTCTAGAAGACGAAGCGCTGGAAGGCGACGCATTGGCGCGGCGGCTGCGCGAGGCGCACCGCCGCGTCCGCGCGTCGCCGCGCGCCGAGAAAGAGCGACTGGCCCGCAAATATCTGGCGATCTGCGACCTCGCCAAACGCGATCCGGAGCGGGCGGCGGCACGTCTCGACGCCTTCCTGGAAGCACTCGGCGACACGCCACGCGGTCACGAAAACACGGGTGGTGATTGAGTTCCCTCGGAAAGCCCCTTAATTTCGAGTCGCGTAAGGGGTTTCTACGTGAGGCGAGTGTTGCTGGAACCCCGAGCCATAACAGGGGGATAGATGAACAAGCGGGAACTCGTCGACGCCATCGCAGATCGGGTGGGCGACAAGAAGACGGCCACCGAGGCCGTCAACGCGATAATCGATGCCGTCCAGAAGGCGGTCGCGAACGGAGACAAGGTCTCGATCACGGGCTTCGGCGCGTTCGAGATGGTCCACAAGCCTGCGCGCACGGCAAGGAACCCGTCGACCGGCGCGGAGATCAAGGTCGCCGAGAGCTGGGCGCCGAAGTTCCGTCCGGGCTCCGACTTCAAGGAGCTGGTGAACGACGGCGGCAAGAGGGCGAAGAAGAAGTAACCAGCGCGGCATGAGCGCCCGGGCCCTTTGCGAGGGGTCCGGGCGGTCCTGTTTTCAGGACGGCAGCGGGAACGTGGACAGCGTGATGAAGGTGATCTCCTCGCCGGACACCGCGATGTTGACCCGCTGACCGGACCGCAGCAGCAGCAACGGGCCCGCGTCGAAGGCCCGCGCGGGGAAAGCGAGCACGGTGCCGTCGTCGAGGAAGACCGTGCCGGAGCGGGTCGCCGGGTCGTAGGTGCGCACTGTCGCCTGCACCCGCCCAGCGTAAATCGTTTGCCCGCCGCGAGCCACCCGGGTCACGATCACCGGCATGCGGTCTGATTTCGCCCGTTTCGCCACGGCGAACGCGATCACCCAGCTCGGCACCCAGGTCACCCTGATCGCGTTGCCGCTGGCCGCGGTCCTCACCCTCGGGGCGGACCCGTTCGAGCTCGGCCTGCTCACCGCCGCCGAGACGGCCGCCTTCCTCCTCGTCGGGCTGCCCGCCGGAGTCTGGGTGGACCGGCTGCGCAGGCGCCCTGTGCTCATCTGGGCCGACGTGGTGCGCGGCCTCGCGCTGCTGACGGTGCCCGTCGCCGCCTGGTACGGGGTCCTGTCGCTGTGGCAGCTCTACGCCGTCGCGCTCGTCATCGGCTTCGGCACGGTCTTCTTCGACATCGCCCACATGAGCTTCCTGCCCGCCGTCGTCGGCCGCGACCGCCTCGAAGGCGGCAACAGCGTCCTGGAGGTCACCGGCAGGACCGCGACCCTGGCCGGTCCCGGCATCGGCGGCGCGCTCGTGCAGTGGCTCACCGCGCCCGTCGCGCTGTTCCTCGACGCCGTCAGCTATCTGCTGTCCGGGCTGCTGCTGTCCCGGGTCCGCGCGGAGGAGAGCCCGGCAGAGGGCGGACGCGGGCACCTGCGCCGCGAGATCGCCGAGGGCATCGCCTACGTACGGCGCGAGCCGGTGCTGCGCACGGTCGCCGTGCTCGGCGCGCTCGTGCAGCTCGGCAACGGCATGTGGGCGGTCGGCGCCCCGTTGTTCCTGGTCGGGGAGCTGGAGCTGGGCGCGGGAGCGTACGGGCTGATGTTGTCGATCAGCGCGCTGGGCGGGCTCGCGGGCGCGGCGCTCGCCCCACGCGCCGTCGCGCGGTACGGCACCGGCCGGACCATGGCGGCGAGCGCGGGAGCGACTTGCGTGCTCTACCCGCCGATCGCGCTGACCGGCGGGGACTGGCGGCTGGGGCTGTTCCCGGTGTTCCTGACGGCGGTCGCGCTCAGCTCCGTCGTCTTCGGCATCACGCAGCTCAGCTACCGCCAGCGCACCACGCCGGAGCACCTGCTCGGGCGGGTCAACGCGAGCATGCGCTTCCTGATGTGGAGCGCGCTGCCGCTCGGCGGGCTGGCCGGGGGCGCGCTCGGCGAATGGGCGGGCGCGCAGGCCGTCTTCGTGGCGGCCACGCTGGTGTGCGGGCTCGCCTACCTGCCCGCCGCCTGGTCGCGGGCGGTCAGGAAGCTGGATCCGGCCACAGATCGCTGACGACCGCCGCCGTGTGCCGGCCGAGGCCGAGCGCGAGGGCCGCGCGCAGGTCGTCGGGGGTGTCCACGTCGCGGCGCACCGAGTCGACGCCGGGCAGGAGCAGTTCCTTGGCGCCGCCCGCCAGGTGCCTGGCCCGCGACTCGCCGCCGAAGCGCGGGGTGAACGGGACGCCGGGCCGTACCCCGTAGAAGGTCGTGCCGACGTCGAGCGCGTCGGGCACGAACGACTGGTCGAACTCGGCCGCCGCCGCCAGCACCTCGGCCAGTTCGGCCGGGCGCAGCGCGGGCAGGTCCGCCTGGAGCGCGCCCACGGCGTGGCCGGGCTCCAGCCGTACGGCGTGGGCGGCCCCGGTGCGCAGCGCGGTGTTCAGGCCGAGGTCGGGATCGGGCACCACCTCGGCGCCGAGGGCGCCGAGCGGACCGGCGGCGGCGGGATCGGCCGTCACCACGATCGCCCGCGCGACCAGCGGGCAGGCGAGTACGGCGGAGACGGTGTCGCACGCCACGGCCACCGCGAGCCGGGTGCGGTGCGGACCCGTCGCCTCGGCCAGGCGGGTCTTGGCGGCGACCAGTGTCTTGACCGGAACGACCAGTGACCAGCGGATGCTCATAGGGTTAAGTCTCCTGCCTCGACATCCCGCGCGGGCAACCGGGAGACTTGGGGTGCAAGCCGTACCCGTTGGAGGAGACCATGAGCCGCCCCGTGCGACCATCCCGATTCTGGGAGACCCTGGCGGTGGTCATCGTGAAACCGCTGTCGTGGCTCCTGGTGAAGAAGGACTGGCGGCACGGTGAGCGCCTGCCGCGCGCGGGCGGCGTGATCATCGTGGCCAACCACCTGTCGTGGGTGGATCCGCTGCTGGTCTCGCACTTCCTCTACAACAACGGGCGCTGGCCGGTGATTCTCGCCAAGGCGGGCCTCTTCCGGGTGCCGTTCCTCGGCGCGGCCGTGCGCGGGCTGCTGGCCATCCCCGTCGAACGCGGCAGCGACGAGGCCATCAGGTCGCTGAAGGCGGCCGAGGGGCGGCTCGCCGACGGCGCGGCCGTGTTCTTCTACCCCGAGGGCACCTGCACCCGCGACCCCGCCCTGTGGCCCATGGTCGGCAAGACCGGCGCCGCCAGGCTCGCGCTGGAGAGCGGCGCCCCGGTCATCCCGGTGGCCCACTGGGGGGCTCAGGACGTGCTGCCGTACGGTGAGAAGAAGCCCAGGCTGTTCCCGCGCAAGACGTTCCGGGTCAGCGTGGGACGGCCAGTGGACCTGTCCGGGTACGCTGGGCGGTCGCCGCACGCCGACGTGCTGCGCGAGGCCACCGCCGACATCATGGCGGCCATCACGGCGCAACTCGCCGAACTCAGAGGCGGGAAGGCCCCGGAGACCCCCTACGACCCGGCCGGACGGTGAGCGCATGACCAGGATCGCGGTATTCGGCACCGGCTCGTGGGGCACCACGTTCGCCATGATCCTCGCCGAGGTCGGCAACCAGGTCACCCTGTGGGGGCGGCGGCCGGAACTCGTGCAGGCGATCAATGACGGCAAGGGCAACCCCGACTACCTTCCCGGGATCGAGCTGCCCCGGGGGCTGCGGGCCACGACCTCCCCCGCCGAGGCGCTCGACGGGGCCGAGTTCGTGGTGCTCGCCGTCCCGTCGCAGACCCTGCGCGGCAACCTGGCCGCCTGGCGCGAGCACATCCCGGAGCGGGCGGTGCTCGTCAGCCTCATGAAGGGCATCGAGGTCGGCACCACCAAGCGGATGAGCGAGGTCATCCGCGAGGTCGCCGGCGTGCCGGAGGCGCGGGTCGCGGTCGTCTCCGGGCCCAATCTCGCCCCGGAGATCGCCCAGCGGCAGCCCGCCGCCACCGTCGTCGCCTGCACGGACGAGGGTGTCGCCAACCGGCTCCAGCAGGCGTGCCACCTGCCGCCGTGGTTCCGGCCGTACACGAACCTCGACGTAGTCGGCGTCGAACTCGGCGGCGCCGTCAAGAACGTGATCGCGCTCGCCGTCGGCGTGGCCGTCGGCATGGGCATGGGCGACAACGTCTCCGCCATGCTCATCACCCGGGGACTGGCCGAGATCTCCCGGCTCGGCACCGCGCTCGGCGCCGACCCGCACACCTTCTCCGGCCTCGCCGGGATGGGCGACCTGGTCGCCTCCTGCACCTCGCCGCTGGCGCGCAACCGCACCTTCGGCGAGAACCTCGGGCGCGGCATGACGCTGGCCGAGGTGACGGCCGCCACCCGGCAGACCGTCGAAGGCGTCAAGTCGTGCGAATCGGTGCTCGAACTCGCCCGCAAGCACGACGTCGAGATGCCCATCACCGAGGTGGTCGTCGGTGTCGTCCACGACGGCATGTCGCCGAAGGAGGCGGGGATGCTGCTCATGTCCCGCACCCCCAAACCCGAGCGTTACGGTGTCTGACCGGTTGTCTCCGGTAGATTCGGACACCATGAGCAAGCCACGCGTCGCCGTCGTTTTCGGAGGTCGCAACTCAGAACACGCCGTATCCCTCATGGGGGCCGGCAGTGTGCTGGACGCGATCGACAGGGACAAGTACGAAGTGATCCCGATCGGGATCGCGCGGGACGGCCGCTGGGTGATCGCCTCCGCGGCCCAGAGCTACGCCATCGAGGCGGGACGGCTGCCCGAGGTCGACGCCTCGGGCACCGCGCTCGCGCTGCCCGCCGACGGCGGCTCGCTGATGGCCTACGACGCCGGGACCATCCCGGTCGAGCTCGGCGCGGTGGACGTGGTCTTCCCGGTCATGCACGGACCCTTCGCCGAGGACGGCACCATCCAGGGGCTGCTGGAGATGGCGGGCGTCCGCTACGTCGGCTCCGGGGTGCTCGCCAGCGCCGTCGGCATGGACAAGGCGCACATGAAGACCGTCATGGCCGCCGCCGGGTTGCCCATCGGCCCGTACGTGGTGGTGCGCGAGCGCGACTGGCGGCTCGACCGCGAACGTGTGATCAAGGAGGCCGAGTCGCTCGGCTACCCCGTCTTCGTCAAGCCCGCCCGTGCGGGGTCCTCCCAGGGCATCAGCAGGGCCACCGACCGGGCCTCCCTGGAGGCGGCCGTCGAGCTGGCCCGCGAGCACGATCCCAAGGTGCTCGTCGAGGCCGCCGTCGCCGGGCGGGAGATCGAGTGCGCGGTGCTGGAGTCGCTCGGCGACGAGCCGCCCGCCGCCTCGCAGCCGGGGGAGGTGCGGGTCGAGGGCGGGCAGGACTTCTTCGACTTCGAGGCGAAGTACTACCCGGACCAGATGTCGCTCGACGTACCCGCCGACCTGCCCGCCGACGTGGCCGAGAGGGTGCGGGCGATGGCGGTGCTGGCCTTCCAGACGCTGGAGTGCGAGGGGCTGTCCAGGGTCGACTTCTTCTACACGCCGGACGGCGGGATCGTCTTCAACGAGATCAACACCATGCCGGGGTTCACGTCGCTGTCGGTGGCGCCGCAGTTGTGGGCCGCCTCCGGGCTGAGCTACCCGCAGCTCGTGGACCGGCTGGTGCAACTCGCCCTGAGCCGCTCACCCGGCCTGCGCTGACGCCGCTCACCCGGCCTGTGCCTGTTTGCCTGGCCTGTGCTGGTTACCCGGCCTGTGCGGTCGCCTGGGCGATCGGGCGGGACAGGTCGGCGAGCACCTCGGGGGCGACGCGGGTGGCGGCGACCGTCACCTCCACGTAGGCGAGGTCCGTCACCGCTGTGAACAGGGTGGGGCGGTCGGGGTCGGTGAACCAGCCGACGCCGCCGATCTCGTCGAGCCGGTCGGTGGGCGCCATCCGGGCCGGGCGCGGGACGCCGCACCGCAGCGCGATCTCACCCTCGCCCCACACCGTGACATAGGGGGATTCGGGCGTGGACGCGGTCCGCCCCGCGCCGTCCAGCTCCTGAGGCAGGAGCGGGGCGAGCCGCGTACACGCCTCGACCGCCGTGCCCTCGGGCACGGGCGGCTCCATCTGTACGGCACCGCCGCAGCCGGAGAGCAGGAGCAGTGTGACGAGGACGGCCGCGGCGCGCATTGACAACTCTCAGATGTGGACGATGGGACACGTAAGAGTACGTGTGATGCCCTCCACCGCCTGAATCTGGGCGACCACCAGCTTGCCGAGTTCATCGACGTTGTTGGCCTCGGCACGCACGATCACATCGTAGGGACCGGTCACGTCCTCCGCCTGTGTGACACCGGTGATCCCGGCGATCTGGCCGGCGACGGTCGCGGCCTTGCCGACCTCGGTCTGGATGAGAATGTAGGCCTGCACCATGACGTCCTCCCGGGCGAATTGGATCAGCGCCGAAGGGCCACCGTACCCCCTCACCATCCTGGTACGGGAGGGCGCCCCCTGGGTCGTTCGGGTGTCGTCTCTGGATCGGGATACCCCGGTCTGCCGGGGTGGCAGTCTTCGGCATACGGTGTTTGGACGGGAGGTGCACCATCAGAGTCGGAAATTTTGGAGAATTTGGGGTTATTTCTCGAATCTCTGGGCGGTTGTCGCAAGGGGCGGACGTGCTCCTCGGGCCCGGGGACGACGCCGCCGTGGTCGCCGCCCAGGACGGCCGGGTGGTCGTCTCGACCGACCTGCTCGTCGAGGGGCGCCATTTCCGCCTCGACTGGTCCACGGCCTACGACATCGGGCGCAAGGCCGCCGCGCAGAACCTCGCGGACATCGCCGCGATGGGCGCCCGTCCCACGGCGCTGGTCGTGGGGCTCGGCATGCCCGCCGACACGGCGCTGTCCTGGGTGGACGGCCTGACCGAGGGGCTGAGGGACGAATGCGCGCTGGTGGGCGCCTCCGTGGCCGGTGGCGACCTCGCGTCGGCCGATTTCGTGGTGCTGGGGGTGACGGCACTCGGCTCCCTGGACGGCGCGGCCCCGGTCACGCGCGCGGGCGCCCGTCCGGGTCAGGTGGTCGCCGTCGCGGGCCACCTCGGCTACTCCGCCGCCGGCCTGGCCCTCCTCCTGGCCACCGACAGCGGCTCCGAGCAGGCTGCGGCCAGGGGGTCCGAGCGTTCCGGGCGGCCTCTGGCGGAGGGGTCGCCCTGGGCGTCCTCCTCCGCGCGGGTTTCCACGGCGCTGGAGGAAGTGGTGAGCGCGCATCGGAGGCCGAGGCCGCCGTACGCGTGCGGGCCCGAGGCCGCGAGGCTGGGGGCGAGCGCCATGATGGACGTCAGCGACGGGCTCCTCCAGGACCTCGGCCACATCGCCGGGGCCAGTGGGGTGCGGATCGTCCTCGACCCCCGGGCCTTCGCCGTCGATGAACCGGTCGCCCTCGCGGCCAAGGAGGTGGGGGCCGATCCGATGGACTGGGTGCTCGCGGGAGGAGAGGACCACGCGCTCGTCGCGGTGTTCCCCGAGGGTGTACGGCTGCCGCCGCACTGGACAGTCGTGGGCCGGGTCGAGACAGGCGAGGGTGTAACCGTCACAGAGCGTGACATAAGGGTGGGCGGATGGGACCACTTCCGTGGGTGATTTGTCCCGATATGAGTAAAAATCACAGTGATTAATCTGGTACTAACGTGAAAGCTGTGACAAGGGCGTATCGAAGGTGTTATGAAGATTGGCGGCCACTGTAACCGGCAGAAAGGGCAGCCATGGGCCGCCACGGCACAGGTGGATCCGATGCGCATGAACGGGGGATGGGTGGGTCCGACGACTCTCGGGACGAGGACCTCCGATACAGCACCGATCCAGCCGCAGCCTGGTCCATAGCCCCCGACCCGACCGCCACGAGCTCATTCTTCGCTACGGACAGTGACGAACCCGGCTGGCCGGAGCTTCCTGACGGCCCGGACGCGACGAGCAAGCGGGCTCCCAAGTCCAAGCGCGCCGAGTCACCTTCCGACGCCTCGGACCCCACCCAGATCGCGAACCTGCCGTCTCAGGGCGGCGCCATTCCGCCCCAGGGTGAGGCCATGCCGCCCCGGAGCGGCGGCCTGCCGCCTCAGGGCGGCGGTATGACACCCCAGAGTGGGGGCCCGCGACCGCAGGGCGGCGACAGGCCACCGCAGCGCGGGGGTCTTCCCGCGCAGGACGCGAGCTTCCCCTCTCGGAGCGGCGGCCTGCCGTCCCAGGGTGGCGGCCTGCCACCGCAGAACGCGGGCCCGCCGACGCCGGGCGCGCCCCAGGGTCCGGAGAGCGGCAGCCTGCCGACTCGGGGGGCGGGTATGCCGTCCCAGGGCGCGGGTGCATCGTCCCAGGGCGCGCCGCCGTCGGCCGGGGCGGTGCCGTACGAGACCGGTGCCTTCGTCGCGCAGCCGCCGCCGGAGTCCGATCCGCTAGGGTCCGATCCGCTCCGGGCCGACTCGCTCGGATACGGCTCTGACCATCAGGTCGGCGGCGAGTACCGGGTGGCGGGGTCCGACCGGCACCTGGCCGTCCCCGATCCCCAGACGCCGCACCCCGATTCGCGGACGCCCGATTCCCGGACGCCGCACTCCGATCCCCTGGCCGCGCACCCGTTGGGCGCCGACCGGGCAGGGGCCGGATCCTTCGACGGCCCGGAGACGGGCTTCTTCGACAGCCAGGCGCTGAGCGCTTACGAGCACGCGAGCAGAAGCGGGTCCGACCAGGACGGTCCGGCCCCGTTCGGCGACGATTCCGGATCCGGCCGTGGACGGGCAGGGGTCACGCCGCCGCCGGACGCGTTCGCCGACGACCGGCCCGGTGGGGCCGTACCCGGTGGAGCCGCGCGCACGGGCCCCAGACCGGGAGAAGACGCGCTCGGACCTGAGGGCCCGGACTTCGACGGCCCGGTGACGGGCGCCTTCGACATGCCGGTGACCGGCATGTTCGAACGCCCGGAGGCCGGCTCCTTCGAGCGCTCTGAGGCCGATCCTTCCGAGCACTCGGAGACCGGTCGTTTCGAACGTCCTGAACCCGGCGGGTTCGAGCGCCCCGAAGCAGGCGCCTCCCGTGACTCCGGTCCCTTCGCGCGCTCCGGCGGCGTCGGGTCCGGCTCCGACGCCTTCAGGCGGCCCGAGGCCGGTTCCCGCGACCAACGGGACCCGCAGGCCGGGCCGTACGAGCGGGATGGCCTGACCTCTCCCGACGCGACCCAGGTGCTCGGCATCGGCGCCGCGCACGCCGTCCAGGGCGCGGGCGACGCGCTGGGACCGGCGGGGGACCTGTTCCAGCAGGGCGGAGCACACCACCAGAACCCGGGCGGCGCGGAGCCGTTCGGGCAGAGCGGGACCGATCCGTTCGGCCAGGTCACCGGCGAGCCGCGCGAGGGCGTCGGGCGGCCTGACGAGCCGGTCGGTGCCCCGAACGGCGGGCATCCGCCCGCGCCGGGCGACATCAAGGTGGCCGGGACGCCGACGGCCGTCTCACCGACGCCCGCCTGGGCCGACAGCAACGAGACGTTCACGGACACCGGCTGGGCGCCGGAGGAGTTCGAGGACGACTCGCGCCGCCGCAAGGGCCGCCGCCGAGGCGGAGGCGGCGACGGCTTCGACGACGAGAACTCCGGCGGCGGCGGCCGGATCCGGGTGGCGCTGCTGTCGGTGGCGGCGGTGGCCGTCGTCCTCGGCGGTACGGTCGCCGGGGTCAAGCTGATGGGCGCCTCCGGCGAGGCCGAATGCCCCGGTGGCAAGTGCACCGCGGTCCAGGGCGGCACCAGTTCGCCGCCGCCGACCGTGGCGACCAGCGAGCCCGCCCCCGCTGAGGAGGAGGAGCCCACGGAGGAGCCGGAGCCGTCGCGGACGAAGACCAAGACGCCCAGGCCCACGACCAGCAGCCCGGTGGCGCAGCCGCCACGCCGTACGGTCGCCCCTCCACGCCCCACCCCCACCAAGACGCGGACCAACACCCCCAAACCACCGGAGAGGACCACCCGCCCGCCGAGGACTCCCGCCCCCTCCGAGGAGCCGACCGGCGGGCTGCAGAACACCGGCGACCCGAGCACGGGCACGATCGAGAGCGGCGGCCCGATCCCGACGACCGGTTCCACGTCGGGCTTCGGACACAACGGCGGCATCACCGGCGGCGGCAGCGCGGGCCCGTCCGTGGACGTGGACTACGAGGTGACCGAGCGGAACGGCAGGACGTACACGGCCGGCGTCTCGGTGCTCAACTCCTCGGCGCAGCAGTTGAACGGGATCACGCTCTCGCTGCCCGTCACCGGCCGCGTGCTCGACGTGACCGGCGCCGACTGGACCCAGGACGGTCAGCTACTGATCATCGACGTGGCCGGCCTGCTGTCGGCCGGGGCGTCGAAGAACCTCACGATCTCCGCGACGGGCACGGGCGCGCAGCCGCAGAACTGCGGTCTGGTCGGCGGTGACTGCTCGCTGACCTAGTGGCAGGGGGCGCGTCGTCCCGTGTGAGATGGCGTGCCCCTGAGTGGTTGGATGGGGGATATGACCCCTTTGACGCCTCCTCGTGTGCTCACCGTCGCCGGATCGGACTCCGGAGGCGGCGCGGGCATCCAGGCCGACCTGAAGACCATGCTCGCCCTCGGCGTCCACGGCATGAGTGTCATCGCCGCCGTGACCGCGCAGAACTCCCTCGGCGTCAAGGGCTACTGGGAGCTGCCGGAGGAAGCGGTGCGCGCGCAGCTGGACGCGGTGCTCGGCGACATCGGCGCCCAGGCGGTCAAGACCGGCATGCTGGCCTCGCCCACGCTCGTGGAGACCGTCTCCGAGGTCCTGGGCGCCTACCCGGCCCCGCTCGTCGTCGACCCGGTCGGCGTCTCCAAGCACGGCGACTCCCTGCTGGCCCCCGAGGCGGTCGAGACGATCAGGACCCGGCTGATGCCGGTCGCCACCGTGGTGACGCCGAACCTGTGGGAGGTCGAGCAGCTCACGTCCGTCGTCGTGGAGGACGAGAAGGACCTGCGGCGCGCGGCGGAGGCCGTACTCGGGCTGGGCCCCAGGTGGGCGCTGATCAAGGGCGGGCACCTGCCGGGCGAGCCGGTCGACCTGCTGACCGACGGCACCTCTGAGTACCTGTTCAGGGCCGAGCGCCACGACAACCGTCACACCCACGGGACGGGCTGCACGCTGGCCTCCGCCGTAGCCTCCCACCTGGCGCTGGGCGCCGACGTGCCGACGGCCGTGGAGAAGGCGAAGGAGTACGTCACGGGCGCCATCGCGCACGGCTTCCCGCTCGGCGGGGGCATCGGCCCCGTCGACCACGCCTGGCGCTGGAGGTCCTGACCGGCCGCGAACGCCGAAAGCCCGGCGCTCCAGGGGATGCGCCGGGCTCGGACCAAGACTGTGACTAGCGGGTGACCTTGCCCGCCTTGATGCACGAGGTGCACACGTTCAGCTTCTTCGGGGTGCCGCCGATGACCGCGCGGACCGTCTGGATGTTGGGGTTCCAACGACGACGGGTGCGGCGGTGAGAGTGGGACACGTTGTTGCCGAAGGTCGGCCCCTTGCGGCAGACATCGCAGACGGAAGCCACGGTATCGCTCCTTAAAACAGTCGATGTAGCCCTGTCCGCTGTCAACGACCGGGCGGAGGGCATGCCGGGACGACCGGCCAGCCAGACGAGAATATCCGATCCTCACCACCGGGTGCGAATCCAGCTCTGGACGCTCCGACCAACCGGGACATTCTCCACCGTCAACAGTAGCGCACGCGGGGAGGTCGGCGTGCCCGCGTGAGGAACGCCGCGAGGTCCCGGAGCCGAGGGCGAGCAGGCGTCCACCCGTTCCTCGGCGGTGTCGAAATCGGTGTCGAACGATTCCTGTCGGTCACACGCGGTAGAACTGTTGTCCGTGAGTCGTTTCGACGAGCCTCTGACCAAGGCGCTCGATCCCAAGACCGCCAAACTGCTGCACGACGTGCTCGACCTGCAGACGGTCGGCGACCTGCTGCGCCACTATCCGCGCAGATACGCCGAACGCGGCGAGCTCACCTCCCTCGACATGCTGGAGGTGGACGAGCACGCCACGATCGTGGGCGAGGTCACCCGCGCGATGCGCAAGCCCATGCGCAACCGGGGCGGCACCTGGCTGGAGGTCGAGGTCGTCGACGGCACCGGCAAGAAGATCTACCTGTCGTTCTTCGGCAAGGGCTCCCACGTCGCCGAGTCGCGCCTCAAGCCCGGCTCGCGCGGCATGTTCGCGGGCAAGGTGAGCCTGTTCGGCTCGCGCGGCACTCCGCGCTGGCAGCTCGCCCATCCCGAGTTCGAGCTGTTCGACGAGACCGAGACCAGCGCCGAGGAGTTCTCGACCGCGCCGGTGCCGATCTACCCGGCGGGCAAGGACGTCACGCCGTGGGCCATCAGGCGGGCCGTCGGCGTCGTCCTCGACACGCTCGGGCCGCTCGACGACCCGCTGCCCGGCGAGCTGCGCCGCCGTCACAAGCTGCAGGGGCTGGCCGAGGCGCTGGAATCGATCCACCGGCCCAAGGACTTCGCCGAGATCGGCCGGGCCAGGCACCGGCTGAAGTTCGACGAGGCGTTCGTGCTGCAGGCGGTCCTGCTCCAGCGCAGGCAGGCGGCGACGGCCTGGCCCGCCCAGGCCAGGCCGGTCCGGTCCGGGGGGCTGCTCGACGACTTCGACGCCCGCCTCCCGTTCGCGCTCACCGAGGGGCAGAGCACGGTCGGCGCCGAGATCGCCGCCGACCTCGCGCTCACCCACCCGATGCACCGGCTGTTGCAGGGCGAGGTCGGCGCGGGCAAGACCGTCGTGGCGCTGCGGGCGATGCTCCAGGTCGTCGACGCGGGCGGGCAGGCCGTCCTCCTCGCCCCCACCGAGGTGCTCGCCCAGCAGCACCACCGCTCGATCACCGCCATGCTGGGCGACCTCGCGGCGGGCGGCATGTTCGGCGGCACCGCCGTCACGCTGCTGACCGGGTCGATGGGCGCGGCCGCGCGGCGCGGCGCGCTGCTCGACGCGGCCTCCGGCACCGCGGGCATCGTCGTCGGCACCCACGCGCTGCTGCAGGAGCACGTGCAGTTCGCCGACCTGGGCCTGGTCGTGGTCGACGAGCAGCACCGCTTCGGCGTCGAGCAGCGCGACGCGCTCAGGGAGAAGGTCGCGGGCGGACGGCCCCACGTGCTCGTCATGACCGCCACGCCGATCCCGCGCACGGTCGCGATGACCGTCTTCGGCGATCTGGAGATCTCGACGCTGTCGCAACTGCCGTCCGGACGGGCGCCCATCACGACCCACGTGGTGCCCGCCGCCGAGAAGCCCCACTATCTCGACCGCACCTGGGAGCGGGTGCGCGAGGAGGTCGGCCTCGGCAGGCAGGCGTACATCGTCTGCCCGCGCATCGGCGACCTCGAAGGCGACGAGGGCGACCTGGCGCCGTCCTTCGACGCCGAGCCCGAGGCCAAGCGGCCGAAGGACGGCGCCGAGGAGCGCAGGCAGCCGCTGGCGGTCCTCGACGTGGCCGAACTCCTCACCGCCGGACCGTTGCACGGGCTGCGGGTGGCGGTACTCCACGGGAAGCTGGCGCCCGAGGAGAAGGACGCGGTCATGCGGGCCTTCAGCCGGGGCGAGGTCGACGTCCTGGTGGCCACCACCGTGATCGAGGTCGGGGTCGACGTGCCCAACTCCTCCGTCATGGTCATCATGGACGCCGACCGCTTCGGCGTCTCCCAGCTCCACCAGTTGCGCGGCCGGGTCGGGCGCGGCGGGCTGCCCGGACTGTGCCTGCTGGTGTCGGAGTTCGCCGAGGGGACACCCGCCCGGGCGCGGCTCGACGCGGTGGCGGCCACGCTCGACGGGTTCGAGCTGTCGCGAGTCGACCTGGAGCAGCGCCGCGAGGGCGACGTCCTGGGAGCGGCCCAGTCCGGGAAGCGCTCGTCGCTGAAGCTGCTGCAGTTGCTGCGCGACGAGGAGGTCATCGAGGCGGCCCGCGCCGACGCCGCCGCGCTCCTGGAGTCAGACCCCGGCCTCGACACGCACCCGGGCCTGAGGGCCGAGATCACCCGCCTCCTGGCCGACGAGAAGGCCGACTTCCTGGAGAAGACCTGAGGCATGACGTTCCCGCAGGCAGACGGCCGGTAACCAGGAGGCCGACCTCCTGGAGAAGACCTGAGGTCCGAGGGTAAAGGTCTCGGGGAAACAGAAGACTCCCAGAGCGTCGCTCTGAGAGTCTGAGATCCCAGCGGCGGGGACGGCCTCCCCCCGAATGCCGTCCCCGGCTGGGCCCACCCTCGGGTCAGGTGCCGAGGGACCCGGCGTGCGGAAGGGCTCACGATCACGCCGGTCGGCCTCCATTTGGGTCATCTCGAAGGCCGCAGACATCATCATGCTGACCTCGCCCCCCGATGTGAACGACCCTTGCGCAGTCGAGGCCGACACTTGTCCACTCTTGACCTGCGGTGACATGGGGGACAATAGCCGTCATGACTCGGATCATCGCGGGGCGCGCGGGTGGGCGCCGCCTGGCCGTCCCGTCGGGCCGCGGGACGCGACCTACCAGTGACAGGGCAAGGGAAGGGATCTTCTCTACCCTCGGTTCACTCGGCGACCTGGACGGGGCCCGGGTGGCGGACCTGTACGCGGGTTCCGGGGCCGTGGGCCTGGAGGCGCTGTCGCGGGGGGCGGCGCACGCGCTGCTCGTCGAGTCGGACCCGAAGGCCGTGCGCACGATCAGGGCCAACGCCGCCTCCCTCGGGTTGCCCGGCGCACAGGTGGTGCCCGACCGGGTGGAGCGGCTGCTGGGCAAGGAGCCGGACGGGGGACCGTACGACGTGGTCTTCGCGGACCCGCCGTACGCGGTCACGGACGAGGACGTGACGCTGGTCCTGGAGCGGCTGCGCGACAACGGTTGGCTGGTGGAGGAGGCTGTTGTGGCGATTGAACGGGAAAGCAGGGGAAAGGCCCTGGTGTGGCCGGAAGGGTATGCGGAGGAGAGGGTCCGTCGCTATGGCGAAGCGTCCGTTTGGTACGGTCGCGCCGCCAGTAACCCATGAGCACGGGAGGGCGTCTTGCGGCGCGTTGTCTGCCCGGGATCGTTTGATCCCATCACCAACGGCCACCTCGACATCATCGGCCGGGCCGCCCGACTCTACGACGAGGTCACCGTCGCGGTGCTCGTCAACATCGAGAAGAGCAGTCTGTTCACGGTCGACGAGCGGATCGAGATCCTGCAGGCCGTGACCAAGGAGTACCCCAACGTCCGGGTGCGGAAGTTCCACGGCCTGCTGGTCGACTTCTGCCGCGACAACGACATCCCCGCCATCGTCAAGGGCATCCGGGTCGTCAGCGACTTCGACTACGAGTTGCAGATGGCCCAGCTCAACTACCGGCTGTCCGGGGTGGAGACGCTGTTCATGCCGACGAACCCCGAATACTCCTTCCTGTCCTCCAGCCGGGTCAAGGAGATCGCGCGTTACGGCGGCGACGTCTCGGGCCTGGTGCCGGACCTGGTGCACACCCTGCTCATAGCGCGGCTCAGGGGCTGACCCGGGCCTGGTATTCTTTCTGTTCGGCCTTGTACGACGGCGACACCTCCGCCATGCCTAGCGAGAGCAAGGATGACTAAGCACCTCGACCCCCGCTCCCCGTGGGTGATCTCCACCCATGACCTGGGTAAGCGTCCGGGTACGATGCTCCGGCGTTCCTTCTCTCTCCCGGCACCGGCGGATCTCGGCGTCGAAATGATCGGTGTCCCCAAGGACGCCGATGTCGAGCTCGATCTCAGGTTCGAAGCAGTGATGGAAGGCGTGCTCGTCAGCGGCACCGCCCGCGCCCCGCTCGCCGGGGAGTGCGTGCGATGCCTCGAACCGCTCGCCTCCGGACTGGAGGTCGATCTCCAGGAGCTGTTCTTCTACTCCGACGAGGACGCCTCCGAAGAAGACTCCCTGCTCGACGGGGAACTGCTCGACCTCGAACCGACGTTCCGCGACGCGGCGGTGCTCGCACTGCCGTTGAGTCCCGTCTGCGGTGACGACTGCCAGGGACTCTGCACGGAATGCGGGATCAGGCTGGCCGAGGCCGGCTCCGATCACCGGCACGAGAAGATCGACGCCCGTTGGGCGTCGTTGCAAGGTCTGAAAACCGAGAACGATAACGATCAGGAGAAGTGACGTGGCCGTCCCGAAGCGAAAGATGTCGCGGAGCAACACCCGCGCCCGTCGCTCCCAGTGGAAGACGACTGCTGTCGCGCTGGTGAGCTGCCCGCAGTGCCGTTCGCCCAAGCAGCCGCACATCGCCTGCCCCAGCTGCGGCACCTACAACCGTCGTCAGGTCATCGAGCCGTCCGCCTGATTTCGCAGAGTTGACGTGATGCCGACCGGGTGCCATTGTGCCCCGGTCGGCGTTAACGTTTGAGATGCGTGCGGTGGCGGTTCGCCCGCGGCCGTGGTGGACGCCGGGGCACACCCCGACGCCCACCACGTTTTCGGGCATCCTCCGGGAGCCATCGCGCCATGTGAACGATGTCCGAGGAGGAACACATGGGCGCAGGTCCTAAGCCGGTGGCCGTCGAGGTCGCCCGCGACGAGCTGGAGCGGGTGCTTGCCGTCCGGCTGGATTCCGGCATCCTTGAGCGGGGCCTGACGCACCGCTCGTACGCCTACGAGAACGGTGGCCTGCCCACCAACGAGCGCCTGGAGTTCCTGGGCGACTCGGTGCTGGGCCTGGTGGTCACCGACACCCTCTACCGCAACCACCCCGACCTGCCCGAAGGGCAGCTCGCCAAGCTGCGGGCCGCGGTGGTCAACATGCGCGCGCTGGCCGACGTGGCCCGTTCGCTCGGCCTGGGCCGCTTCCTGCGGCTCGGCAGGGGCGAGGAGGGCACGGGAGGCCGCGACAAGTCCTCGATCCTGGCCGACACGCTGGAGGCGCTGATCGGCGCCGTCTACGTCGACAAGGGCCTCGACGAGGCGTTCCGGGTCGTGCACCTGCTGTTCGACCCGCTGATCGTGCGCTCCGCCTCGCTGGGCGCCGGGCTCGACTGGAAGACCTCGCTGCAGGAACTGACCGCCTCCGAGGCGCTCGGCGTCCCCGAGTACCACGTCGAGGAGAGCGGCCCCGACCACGCCAAGTCCTTCACCGCAGTGGTCCGCCTGGGCGGCGAGTCCTACGGCTCCGGCACCGGCCGCAGCAAGAAGGAAGCCGAGCAGCAGGCGGCCGAGGCGGCGTGGACCCGCATCAAGACGCGCCGCGAGCAGCGTGAGAGCCAGCCGGCAGGCTGAGGATGCCGGAACTACCCGAGGTCGAGGTCGTCCGCCGGGGGCTGGCCGAATGGATCACCGGCCGCGAGATCGCCGGGGCCGAGGTGCTGCACCCGAGGGCGGTCAGGCGCCACACGCTCGGCGCGGAGGAGTTCGCCGCGCGGCTCAAGGGCCGCACGGTCGAACTCGCCGCGCGCCGGGGCAAGTACCTGTGGCTGCCGCTGGGCGGCGGCGAGGCGCTGCTGGCCCATCTGGGCATGAGCGGGCAGATGCTCGTCGTCCCGGCCGACTCGCCGGTTGAGCGGCATCTACGGGTACGGCTGACCTTCACCGACGGCGGCCCCGACCTGCGCTTCGTCGACCAGCGCACGTTCGGCCACGTCATGGTGGCCCCGCTGTCCGGCCAGGTGCCGGAGCCGATCGCGCACATCGCCCCCGACCCGTTCGAGTCCGCCTTCGACGACGAGGTCTTCGCCCGCAGGCTGCGCACCAAGCGCACCGAGGTCAAGCGGGCGCTGCTCGACCAGTCGCTGATCAGCGGCGTCGGCAACATCTACGCCGACGAGGCGTTGTGGCGGGCCCGGCTGCACTGGGCGCGGGCGACCGACACGCTCACCCGGCCCAAGATCGGTGAACTGCTCGCCGGGGTGCGCGAGGTCATGAGCTCGGCGCTGGAGCAGGGCGGCACCTCGTTCGACAGCCTGTACGTGAACGTCAACGGGGAGAGCGGCTACTTCGAGCGCTCCCTTGAGGCGTACGGGCGGCGGGATCTGCCCTGCTCCCGCTGCGGCACCCCGATCAGGCGCGACGCGTTCATGAACCGTTCGTCGTACTCCTGCCCGACATGCCAGCGTAAGCCGCGCTGAGCAGGGCGAGCGCGGCGGCCAGCCACATCACGGCGGTCACCGAGACGCCGTCCACGACCATCCCGCCGATGAACGCGCCGGCCGAGATGGCGGCGTTGAAGATCGACGACAGCAGCGCCGTGCCCGCCTCCCCGCCGCCGGCGCCGAGGATCCACATGCTGCACGAGACGGCGACGCCGCCGTAGACGAGGCCCCAGAGGGCGACCAGCAGGATCGGGGCGTCGATCAGCGGCAGCAGGGCGGTGGCGACCGCGATGGTCAGGGCGATCCCGGCGAAGACCCGGCGGGGGGAGCCGAGCGCCCCTGCGCCGAAGTTGCCGACGACGCCGGCGAGGCCGAACACGAGGAGGGTGAGCGTGACCGGGGCGTCGGCGCGCTCCAGGAACGGCCGGATGTAGGTGTAGGCGGCGAAGTGGCCGATCACGAGCAGCGCGGTCGTGAAGAGCACGGGGCGGGCGGCCGGGTTGGCCCACACCCCGCGCAGCCGCATGACCGTCGTGGGGGCCACGGCGGGCAGCAGGGCGGCCAGCGCGACGAGTACGGCCAGCGCCAGTACCGCCATGATGCCGAAGGCCCACCGCCAGCTCGCCAGCGAGGAGATCAGGGTGCCGGTGGGGACGCCCACGACGGAGGCCACGCTGACGCCGCCGGTGATGAGCGAGGCGGCCCGGCCCGCTCCCGCCGCAGGGACCAGTCGCATGCCCAGCGCGGCGGCGAAGGCCCAGAAGCCGCCGATGGACACACCGGCCAGCACCCGCGCGATCACCATGACCGTGAAGTTCGGCGCCAGCGCGGCCAGCAGGTTGGCCGCCACGAGCAGGAGCATCAACGCGGCCATCAGCGGGCGGCGGTCCACACGGCGGGTGGCGACCACCAGGGTGGGCGCGGCCAGGGCGGCGGTGATGGCCGGTGCGGTCATCGTCAGCCCTGCGGTCCCGTCGGACACGCCGAGGTCGCGGCCGATGGGGGTGAGCAGGCCGACGGCCAGCATCTCGCTGGTCACCACGGTGAAGGTGCCGGCCGCGATGGCGGCCACGGCGCCCCAATGCCCCCGGGAGGTATCGATCGTCATATGAACCCACCTTGTCGGCGGATCCGAGCAGGAACAATGACGAGTCGCGAAGCCTTGGTTTAGGTGAGCTAAGGGGTGAGATGGAATACCGGCAATTGGAGACCTTCGTCGTACTGAGTGAGGAACTGCACTTCGCGCGGGCGGCGGAGCGCCTGTACTTGTCGCCCGGCCGGGTCAGCCAGCTCGTGCGGGCGCTGGAGAGCGCGATCGGCGGGCGGCTGTTCGAGCGCACCAGCCGCAGGGTGCGGCTGACGCCGCTGGGCGAGCGGTTCCTGGCCGACCTGCGCCCGTCCTACGAGGGCGTGCACGGGGCGGTCGAGCGGGCCAAGGCCGCCGCGAGGAACGTGTACGGCGTGCTGCGCGTCGGCTTCCTCGGCACCCCGTCGGCGCTGGTGACCCGGGCGGTCTGCGCGTTCGAGGGCGCCAACCCGGAGTGCGCGATCGAGCTGGTCGAGGTGCCACTGGCCGACCCGTTCACCAAGGTGCGGGCGGGAGTCGTGGACGTGGCCTTCACGCTGCTGCCGGTCGAGGAGCCCGACCTGGCGACCGGGCACGCGCTCAACAACCTGCGGATGAAGCTGGCGCTGTGGAAGAACCACCCGCTCGCGGCCCGGGAGTCGATCGACGTGGAGGAACTCGCCGAGATCCCGCTGGTGGGCCTGACCGGCCCGGCTCCGCGCCGCTGGCGCGAGCTGATCAGGCCGCTCGCCACACCGGCCGGGCGGCCGATCCCGGCCGCCTCGGACGTCGCCACCAGCCAGGAGGGGATCACCCAGGTCGCGCTGAACCGGGGTGGCATGCTTTTCTGCACGTCGACGGCCGCTTATCACAGCAAAGAGGATGTGATTTTCGTCCCAGTGGACGGTCTGCCGCTGTCCAGGCTCGGACTGGTGTGGTTGCGCGGCGGGGAAACCGGAGCCATTCGCGCTTTCCGCGAGATCACTGTGCAGAATGCGGAAATCGTGGAACGGAGTGTGAACACCTCATGGACGACACCGTACGGCTCACCGCCTGGGTGAGAGGCCGGGTGCAGGGCGTCGGATTCCGCTGGTGGACCCGCGCGAGGGCCCTGGAACTCGGCCTGGCGGGCTGGGCGAGGAACACGGCCGACGGCCGGGTGGAGGTGGTGGCGGAGGGCGCGCGCGACGGCTGCGCCAGGCTGCTCGACCTGCTCCGGGGTTGCGACACGCCGGGGCAGGTGGATGGAGTGGTGGAGCGCTGGAGCGAAGCCCGAGGTAGTTTGACGGGGTTCACGGAGCGGTAGCCCCTTTCGTTAAACCCCGAAAATAGTGTATATTTGTGTGTCGAGAGTGTCCACGGGTAGGCAGCAGCGGTGCGTTCGACTTGACCGCCATCACTGCCGGTGCGACTCTTGTTAAGTACCACGCGCACCCCTCCCGCGGAACAGAAGTGCGCGAACCAGTCTGGTCACTCAGCGTGGAGGACCCTTAACCATGGCGAAGGCTCTACTCGGCCACGTCGGCGGTCCTGACCCTCGTATGGTCTCGGAGATGCGCCGTCTGCAGCAGCGTATTCGGGACCTGGAGGCAGAACTCATCCGACTCCAGGCCCAGAACGACGCTCTTGCGGCGCAGACCCGTGACGAGGCTCGGGGCCGTTTGCAGGAGCGCGAGCCGGCACTCACCTGAGTGATCGGAGCGCAACGTCCAGGGACGTCTCGTAGAGGCGTCCCCTGTCATTTTCCCAAGCGTGCGTCGTTGCCGCCTGCCTGAAGCCGGAGACCAGTAGGCTTTCCCCCTACATGGTCGAAGGGGGCGGGCTTGTATCTGAAAACGCTGACCCTGCGCGGATTCAAGTCGTTCGCCTCGGCCACCGCCCTGCGCTTCGAGCCGGGCATCACCTGCGTGGTCGGGCCCAACGGCTCGGGTAAGTCCAACGTCGTCGACGCCCTGGCCTGGGTCATGGGCGAGCACAGCGCCAAGTCGCTGCGCGGCGGCAAGATGGAGGACGTCATCTTCGCGGGCACCTCCTCCCGGCCGCCGCTCGGCCGGGCCGAGGTGACCCTCACGATCGACAACACCGACGGTGCGCTGCCGATCGACTACACCGAGGTGACGATCAGCCGCCTGATGTTCCGATCGGGCCAGAGCGAGTACGCGATCAACGGCGACACCTGCCGCCTGCTCGACATCCAGGAACTGCTGTCGGACTCCGGCATCGGCCGTGAGATGCACGTCATCGTCGGCCAGGGCCAGCTCGACGCGGTGCTTCACGCGGGCCCTGAGGACCGCAGGGCCTTCATCGAGGAGGCCGCCGGGGTCCTCAAGCACCGCAAGCGCAAGGAGAAGGCCCTGCGCAAGCTCGACGCGATGCAGGCCAATCTCACCCGCGTACAAGACCTCACCACCGAGCTGCGGCGCCAGCTCAAGCCGCTCGGCCGCCAGGCGGAGATCGCCCGCAAGGCCGCCGTCATCCAGGCCGACCTGCGCGACGCCCGACTGCGCCTGCTCGCCGACGACGTCTGCATCCTGCGGGCGACGCTGCGGCGCGAGGCCGAGGACGAGGCCGCGATCCAGGCCAGGCGCACCCAGGTCGAGACCGAACTCGCCGAGGGCCAGCAGCGCGAGGCCGCGCTGGAGGCCGCCGAGACCGAGGCCCAGCCCCGGCTCTCGGCCGCCCAGGAGACCTATTTCCGGCTCTCGTCGCTGCGCGAGCGCATCACCGGCCTCGAACAACTCGCCGCCGAGCGCCACCGCCACGCCCTCGACGCCGCCGCCATCGAACGGCGCGGCCGCGACCCGGAGGACCTCGAACGCGAGGCCGCCGAGGTCCGCGAACGCGAACTCATCCTGGCCGCCGAGCTCGAACACGCCCAGGACCTGCTGGAGGACTCCGTCCAGCGGCGCGGCGACGCCGAGTCCGCCCTGCGCGCGGAGGAGCAGCGCCTGGCCATGGCCGCCCGCGCCGCCGT
>NZ_BAAAHQ010000008.1:304372-305103 GCF_039525605.1 Nonomuraea longicatena
GGCCAAGCTGCGCGGCCAGGTCGACTCGGCCCGCAGCCGCGCCCGCGCGGCCGACGAGGAGATCGGCCGGCTGGCCCAGTCCGTGCTCGACGCCGCCGACCGTGAGCGCCTGGCCCGGCGCGACCACGACGAGCGGCGCCAGGCCGAGCCGTCCGCCGACCCTGCTCTCGCCGAGGCGCTGGCCACCGCGCAGGCGCTGGTGGAAGAGGCCAAGGAGGTCGCGGACACCGCCCGTGCCGCCGTCGAGGACGCCAAGGCGGGCCTCGACACGCCGCGGACGGCCCTGCAGTCCGCCAGGTCCGCCGTCGGCACGGCCCGCACCGCCGACCAGGATTCCCAGCGCGCGGTCGCCGGGCTCCAGGCCCGCCGCGAGGCCCTCGAACTCGGCCTGGCCAAGGGCGCGGACGGCGGCGCCACCCTGCTGGAGGCGGGCTTCGACGGGGTGCTCGGCCCGCTGGCCGCCGAGCTGACGATCGCCCCCGGCGCCGAACTCGCCGTCGCCGCCGTGCTCGGCCCGGTGGCAGCGGCTCTCGCGGTCGGCTCGCTCGACACGGCGGCAGAGGCCCTCGACCTGCTCAGGAAGAAGGACGGCGGCCAGGCGGCGCTGATCGTGACCGGGGTCGGCCACGACGTGGCCCGGCCCGCGATCCCGTCGGGAACCTGGGCGACGGAGGCCGTGACCGCACCGGAACGGCTGCGCGGCGCGCTCGCGCGGGTGCTCGGCGACGTCG
>NZ_BAAAHQ010000008.1:305132-345831 GCF_039525605.1 Nonomuraea longicatena
CGTCGTGGTCGACGACCTCGCCGCCGCCCGCGCCCTCGTCGGCGCGCACCCCGGCCTGCGGGCGGTCACCAGGGACGGCGACGTGCTCGCCGCGCACCTCGCGGTGGGCGGCGGCGCGGGCGGGTCCTCCGTCCTGCAGATGCGCGCCGCGCTCGACCAGGCCGCCGCCGACCTCGACGCCGCCCGCGTCACCGCCGGGCGGACCGCCATCGGGCTGGAGTCCGCCGCCGAGGCCGAGCACCGGGCGCAGGCGGAACTCGACGCCGCACAGGCCCGCGTCACCGAGGCGCCGACCGCCATCAGAGTCGCCCAGGCAGGGGTCAGCGCGGCGCAGGGCGGCCTCGACCAGGTCAGGGCCAGGCAGCGCGAGGCCGACCAGCGCGACGCCGCCGCCGCCAAGCGCCTGGCCCAGCTTGAGGCCGCCGCCCAGGCCGCCGCCGACGAGGCCGCCCGCCTGGCCAAGAGCGTCGCCGCCGCCGAGGAGGCGCGGGCGCAGGCCCGCGAGGAGGCCGCCGAACTGGAGATCCGGCTGGCCGAGGCCGAGTACGCGGGCGAACTGGAGAGCGAGCCGACCACCGACGCCCGCGACGACCTGGCCGAGGCCACCACCGCCGCCCGGCAGCGCGAGATGGAGGCCCGCCTTCAGGTGCGCACCGCGGAGGAGCGGGTCAAGGGCCTCGAAGGCAAGGCCGACGGCCTGCTTCGCGCCGCCCAGCGCGAACGCCACGAGCGCGCCCAGGCCGCCACCCAGCGGGCCAGGCGCAAGCAGCTGGCCGTCGTCGCCGACGCCGTGGCCAAGGGCGCGGCCCGGGTGCTGCGGGTGCTGGCCGGATCCATCGAGCTGGCCGCCGGCGAGCGCGACGCGGCCGATCTGGCGCGGGTGGCGGTCGACGCCGAGCTCAAGCAGGTCCGCCTGCGGGTGCGCGAGCTGGGGCAGGAGCTCGACAAGCTGGTCAACCGGGTCCACGGCAGCGAGGTCGCGCGCACCGAGCAGCGGCTGCGGCTGGAGCAGATGGAGCAGCGGGCGCTGGCCGACTTCGGCGTCGAGGCCGAGGCGCTGGTGGCCGAGTACGGTCCCGACGTGCCGGTGCCGGGGGAGCCGCCGGTGCCGTACGAGCGGCGGGAGCAGGAGAAGCGCGCCCGCGCGGCCGAGCGGCAGATGACCGAGCTCGGCAAGGTCAACCCGCTCGCGCTGGAGGAGTTCGCGGCGCTGGAGGAGCGCCACGCCTTCCTCAACTCGCAGCTGGAGGACCTGAAGAACACCCGGCGTGAGCTGATGACCGTGGTGCAGGAGGTCGACAACCGGGTCCAGGCCATGTTCGCCGCCGCCTACGAGGACGTCGCCCGGGAGTTCGAGCAGATCTTCACCCGGGTCTTCCCCGGGGGCGACGGCAAGCTGGTGCTGACCGATCCGGCCGACATGCTCACCACCGGCATCGAGGTCGAGGCCCGGCCGCCGGGCAAGAAGGTCAAGCGGCTGTCGCTGCTGTCCGGCGGCGAGCGGTCGCTGACCGCGGTGGCCTTCCTGGTGTCCATCTTCAAGGCGCGGCCGTCGCCGTTCTACGTGATGGACGAGGTCGAGGCGGCTCTCGACGACACCAACACGCAGCGCCTGCTGACCTTGTTCGAGGAGCTGAGGGAGAGTTCCCAGCTGATCGTGATCACGCACAACAAGCGCACGATGGAGATCGCCGACGCCCTGTACGGCGTGTCGATGCGCGGCGACGGCGTCACACAGGTCATCAGCCAGCGGCTTCGCGAACGCGTCTAAGGCGCGAGCACCCGGGGCGATCTGGAAAACTGGCATGTTGTGGATGGTTACCTCGGCATAGTCGTGATCGTGGTCGTCGTCGCCCTGGTGGCGGCCGGCGGCCTGTTCCTGCTGTTCAAGCCGGGTGGCAAGACCGCGCCGCCGGTCGAACCGCCTGAGACGCTTCCGCTCCCGGAGGAGAAGGAGAAGCGCCCGGCCGCCGCGCCGGAGGACGAACAGGGCGCCACGACGACCGTCCCGCCGCCCGCTCCGGCCGTCGAGGTCAAGCCGGAGCCCGTGGTGGAGGTGCCGCCGCCGTCGGCGGGCCGCATGGTCCGGCTGCGTTCGCGCCTGGCCCGCTCGCAGAGCTCGTTCGGCCGGGGGCTGCTGGAGCTGCTGTCGCGCGACCGGCTCGACGACGAGGTGTGGGAAGAGATCGAGGAGAGCCTGATCACGGCCGACGTCGGCGTCGCGCCGACGCAGGCGATGGTCGAGGAGCTGCGGACCAAGGTCAAGGTGCTGGGCAGTCGCACTCCCGTCGAGGCGCGCAAGCTGCTGCGCGAGCAGTTGCTGGCGCAGATCAACCCCGACCTCGACCGGACGCTCCACGTGGCCAAGCACGGCGAGCGCCCGGCCGTGGTGCTCGTCGTGGGCGTCAACGGCACCGGCAAGACCACCACGACGGGCAAGCTGGCCCGCTCGCTCGTGGGCGACGGCAAGAAGGTCGTGCTCGGCGCGGCCGACACCTTCCGCGCGGCGGCCGCGGAGCAGCTGCAGACCTGGGGCGACCGGGTCGGCGCCGAGGTGGTGCGCGGGCCCGAGGGCGGCGACCCGGCGTCGGTGGCCTTCGAGGCCACGGCCAAGGGCATGGACGACAAGGTCGACGTGGTCATCGTCGACACGGCGGGCCGCCTGCACACCAAGACCGGTCTGATGGACGAGCTCGGCAAGGTGAAGCGGGTCATCGAGAAGAAGGCCACGGTCGATGAGGTGCTGCTGGTCCTCGACGCCACCACCGGCCAGAACGGCATGCGCCAGGCGCAGGTGTTCGCCGAGGTCGTCAACATCACGGGCATCGCGCTCACCAAGCTCGACGGCACGGCCAAGGGCGGCATCGTGATCTCGGTGCAGCGTGAGCTGGGGGTGCCGGTGAAGCTGGTCGGGCTCGGTGAGGGCCCCGACGACCTGGCGCCGTTCGACCCCGAGGTCTTCGTGGACGCACTCCTCGGCGACGAGTGATTTCGGTAGTTTTCGGACCTCCCACCCCATTCCGTGGGGGGTCTCCGTATTTGGCGGTTAATGTCCCTTACCCGGCAAGCCTTGATCTCTGACTTGGCGCTGTGGTCACATGAGGCGGTCACCTAAAGATCGCGGTCGCGGGTGTGTCGCGCCCGCGGCTTCGCCATGTGGAAGGGCAAGCATGAAGAAGGTCGTGGTCCACAAGCCCGGAACCGTCAAGCCTGCTGGCGCCGCCGCGCCGCGGCACAAGAACTGACGTTCCGATGGCCAGGCGTTTCCCCTGGAGGGCGCCTGGCCGCTCCTCCGGCTGAAGGGACCAGGTGGACCGCATCACCATCGACGCCGACCGGCGGCCGGGCGGGCCGTACACGTTCGGTGCCGCGCTGCTCGGCCACATTCTGCCCCGTACGGCCCCCGACCTGGTGGCCGCCCACGACATCGAGATCAGGGTCGTCGCTCCCGGGCTGACCGCGAGCGTGCCGAGGCGCAGACGCTCCCTGGCCGACCGGCTGCCCAGGGAACAACGGATCCTCATCCCGGGTGCGCGCCGGACCCTGCGGATCGCCAACGGGCTGGCCGAACTCGTCGCCGGGCACCTGGAGCGGACCGGGCCGATGACCGTGGTGGTCGACAACCTCGCGCAGGCCGACCCCACGGACGCGGAGCTGGTGGGGGTCCTGCGGCGCCGCGTGGCGGGCCTCGACCTGGTGGAGGGGTGCTCCCGGCCGGTCACGGCCCCGTTCTCGGTCGACTACGACCGTTTCAGGGACGAGGGCTTCCACCACGCGATGGCCGAGGCGGGGCTGGCCGCGATCGACGGGCTCGACCACGCGGCCGACCCCGAGCGGTGGTGGATGCTGCTGCACCGCACCACGGCCGCGCTGGAGGCCATCGAGCGCGAGGAGGAGGCCAGAGACCTGTACGAGCAGGCCAGGCGGGTGGCCACGGAGCCGAGGCACCGCGCCACGGTCGCCTGCTCGCTGGCCATGCTGAACGTCCGACATCACGACCCGGCCAGGCGTGACACCGGCCAGGCACTGGCCTGGATCAACGAGGCGATCACCATCACCTCGCTGCTGCCCGACCGCCGCGAGCGTGCCTTCCACCTTGGGTTCGACCTCAACGGCCGGGCGCTGGTCGAGGTACGGCAGGGCCGTACGGAAACCGCCCTCGGGCTCGTGGAGGAGGCCAT
This sequence comes from Nonomuraea longicatena, assembly GCF_039525605.1. NCBI lineage: Bacteria > Bacillati > Actinomycetota > Actinomycetes > Streptosporangiales > Streptosporangiaceae > Nonomuraea > Nonomuraea longicatena. The sequence continues at coordinate 309,314 of NZ_BAAAHQ010000008.1, forward strand.
CGACCTGGCCGAACGCGACCTCGACCCGGACGAGCACCCCATCCACCGGCTGGTGCTGCGAGCCAACCGGGGCCAGCTCTACGCGATGCTCGGCAGGCACGACGAGGCGCTGGCCGAGTACGCCGCCGTCATCGCGGCCGACCCCGGCTACCCCGACTACTATCTCGACCGGGGCAACCTCCTGCACAAGCTGGGCCGTCTCGCGGAGGCGCTGGCCGACTACGAGAGCGCGATGCGGGTCAGCCCGCCCTTCCCCGAGCCGTACTACAACCGGGCCGAGATCCGCTTCGCCCTCGGCGACCACACGGGGGCCCGCGCCGACCTCGACTACGCGCTGGAGCTCGACCCCGAGTTCGCGCCCGCGTACGTCAACCGGGCGGGCCTGCACGCCGCCGCCGGCCAGTACGGCGCGGCCCGCGCGGACGTCGAGTGCGGCCTGCGGCTGACCCCGCGCGAGCCGTTCCTGATGTGCGTGCTGGGTCAGGTCGAGCTGGCCGAGGGCAGGACCGGCGAGGCCAGGGCGGCCTTCGACACGGCGCTCGCACTGGAGCCGACGCTGGCCCCCGCGTGGGCGGGCCGGGCCGAGGTGGCCTTCGACAAGGGCGACTACCGGGCGGCGGTCGCCGACCTGACCCGGGCGCTGACGGCGGAGGACTCGCCGGAGCTGCGCTTCAACCGGGCGCTCGCGCTGCGGAAGTGGGGCAGACCGGCGGAGGCGCGGGCGGACCTGGTGCGGGCCGCCGAACTGGCGCCGGGCGACGCGGACATCACCCGGGCGCTGGCGGAGCTGGCTTAGGTCAGTGGGCGGGCCCGATGGGCACGACCAGGGGGGTGCCCGCCACCGGGTCGTCGATGATCTTGGAGTCGAGGCCGAACACCGTCCGCAGCAGGTCCTCGGTGAGGACCTCGTGCGGGGTGCCGGCCGCGACCACACGGCCCTCGCGCATGGCGACGAGCCGGTCGGTGTAGCGGGCGGCCAGGTTCAGGTCGTGCAGGACCATGACGATGGTCCGGCCGGACTCCCGGTGCAGGTGGCGCACGAGTTCGAGCACCTCGACCTGGTGGGCCAGGTCGAGGAAGGTGGTGGGCTCGTCCAGCAGCAGCAGGTCGGTGCCCTGGGCCAGCGCCATGGAGATCCACGCCCGCTGCCGCTGCCCGCCGGACAACTCGTCCAGCGGGCGCTCGGCCAGGTCGGCGAGGCCGGTCAGGTCCAGCGCGTGGCCGACGGCGGACTCGTCGTCCGACGACCACTGCCGGTACCAGGTCTGGTGCGGGTGCCTGCCCCGGGCCACCAGGTCGGCCACGGTCAGGCCCTCCGGCGCCGTCGGCGACTGCGGCAGCACGGTGAGGACCCTGGCCACCTCCTTCGTCGGGATGGCGGCGATGCGTTTGCCGTCCAGCAGCACCTCGCCGCCGGACGGCTTCAGCAGGCGGCCGAGCGCGCGCAGCAGCGTGGACTTGCCGCACCCGTTCGGGCCGATGATGGTGGTGACGGTGCCGGTCTCGATGCCGAGGTCCAGGCCGTCCACGATGAGGCGGTCGCCGTACCCGAGCTTGACGTCAACGGCCTGCAGTCTCATGTGCTTCCCCTACGGATGCGAACGAGGAGGTAGATCAAGTACGGTGCGCCCAGGACGGCGGTGACGACGCCGACGGGCAGTTCGACCGGGGCGAAGACGACCCGCGCGAGCAGGTCGGCCCCGGCGGTGAGGCCGGCGCCGACGATCGCCGACGACAGCAGGGGCGGATGGGGGCAGCGGATCAGCCGCAACGCGATCTGCGGCGCGGCCAGGGCGACGAAGGCGACCGGGCCCGCCGAGGCGGTGGCGACGGCGGCCAGCAGGACGGCGGCGAGGACGAGCAGCGCCCGCGAGCGGTTCATGGGGACGCCGAGCGCGGTGACGGTGTCGTCGGAGAAGCGCAGCGCGTTGAGCGAGCGGGTGCCGAGCAGGGTGAGCGGGATGAGCACGGCCAGCGCCAGGCCGACCGGCTGCACGTGTTCCCAGCCGCGCCCGTTCAGCGAGCCGCTGATCCAGACCATGGCCTGGCCGGTGTCGTTGACGTCGCCGACGGTCATCAGCCAGTACTTGACGTTGGTGAACACCGCCGCGACGCCGATGCCGACGAGGACCAGCCGGTAGCCGTCGAGGCCGCGCCGCCAGGCGAGCGCGTACACGATCGCCGCTCCGGACAGGCCGCCGATCAGCGCGAGCGCGGGGATGCCGACGCTGGCCAGCAGCCCGCTGACGCCGCCGTGGACGCTGCCGGTGAAGACGACGCCCGCGACGACGGCGACGGAGGCGCCGGTGGTGACACCGAGGATCTCCGGGCTGGCCAGCGGGTTGCGGGCGATGGACTGGGTGATCGCCCCGGCCAGCGCCAGCGCGGCGCCGACGAGCGCGCCGGTGAGGGCGCGGGGCAGGCGCAGGTCCATGACGACGAAGTGGTGGTCGCTGCCCGCGTCGAAGGTGGCGCGCAGCACCTCGGCGAGGCTCATCGGCAGGTCGCCGATGCGCATGTTGAGCGCCATCAGCAGCACCAGCAGGGCCAGCCCGCCGACGGTGACGGCCACGCCGCGCGCGCGTACCCGCCAGGACAGGCCGCCGACGCGGAAAGCGTGGGAACTCACAGTCGCACCGGCTTCCTGCGCCTGACCAGCGCGACGAAGAAGGGGGCGCCGATGAGGGCGAGGACCACGCCGACCTCCAGTTCGCCCGGAGGGGCGACGACCCGGCCGACCACGTCGGCGAGCAGCAGGAGCACGGCGCCGACCAGCCCGGAGAACGGCAGCAGCCACCGGTGGTCGGTGCCGGACAGGCGTCTTGCCAGGTGGGGGACGATCAGTCCGATGAACGACAGTGACCCGCACGCGGCGACGGCCGCGCCGGACAACAGGGTGACGGCGCCGACGCCGACGGTGCGGGTGAGCGTGATGTTCTGGCCGAGGCTGCGGGCCACGTCCTCGCCGAGCGCGAGCGCGTTGAGGCCGGGCGCGTTGAGCGCGGCCAGCAGCAGGCCGACGGCGATGAACGGCAGCACCTGCCAGACGACCTCGCCGCCCCTGGCGGCGATCGAGCCCGACTGCCAGAAGCGGAAGACGTCCATCGCCTGCTCGTCGAGCAGGACGACGCTTGAGGTCAGCGCGTACAGGAAGGCGCTGACGGCGGTGCCGGCGAGGGCGAGCGTCACGGGCGTCGGGCCGCCGCGCCCGCCCACCATGCCGAGGGCGAAGACGCCGACGCTCGCGACGAGCGCGCCGGCGAGGCCGAACCAGATGTAGACGAGCAGGCTGGAGGTGCCGAGCACGATGATCGAGGTGACCATCGCGAAGGCGGCGCCCTGGGTGACGCCGAGCAGGCCGGGATCGGCGAGCGGGTTGCGGGTGTGACCCTGCATGAGCGCGCCCGCGACGCCGAGCGCGACCCCGGCGAGGATGCCGAGCGCGGTGCGCGGCACGCGCAGCGAGCGGATGATGATGTCACCCTCGGTGCCGGTGGGCGCGACGATCGCGTGCCAGGCGTCGGCGAGCGGCACCGACCTGGATCCGATGGTGATACTCGCCACTACGGCGACGGCCAGCGCCCCGAGGAGCACGGCCAAGGTGACCAGTCTGCGGTGGCGGATCCGGGGAAGGGCGACCGCGGTCGTCACCATTTCCGCCTCCTTGTTGTTGCCCGATCCCGCTGAAGTATGCCAGCTTAGGCAGGGCTAACCTAATTAAGGGTTGCCTAATCAAACAAACCGAGAGGGACTGAAGTGAGAACGTTGCGTGCGGTCGCGATAGCCGTGCTGGCGATGGGGCTGGCCGCGTGCGGTGGTCAGGCCGCCGCGCCCGAGACGAAGACGGAGGCCCAGCCGAGTGCGGCACCCTTCCGGGTGATCAAGCACGCGATGGGGGAGACGAAGATCCCCACCCAGCCGAAGCGGGTCGTCGCCCTCGACCAGAGTTTCGTGGACGCCGTCCTCACTCTGGAGACGCAGGTGATCGGGTACACCAACTACCGGGGCATCACCGACAAGCTTCCCGACTACCTGGGGACCGTCGCGCAGACGTACGGCAAGGACGCCGTCTCGGTCGGCACTCTCGAAGCGCCCAGCCTGGAGAAGATCACCGCGCTCAAGCCGGACCTGATCGTCTCGGCCAAGGTGCGGCACGGGGCCCTGTACGACAAGCTCGCCAGGATCGCGCCGACGGTGTTCAGCGAGACGACCGGGGCGATCTGGAAGGACAACGTCCGGCTCGTGGGGCAGGCGCTCGGCAAGGAGGACCTCGCCGACACCACCCTCAAGAAGTTCGAGGAGCGGGCGGGGAAGATCGGGGCGGCCATCAAGGAGAAGGAGGGCAAGATGCCCACCATCGCCCCGCTGCGGTTCGCGGGCGAGCCCGAGGTGCGGCTGTACGTCGAGAACTCCTACTCGGGAGTCGTCCTGAAGGACGTGGGCTTCCCCCGGCCGGAGGGCCAGCCGACGGACCCGAAGGAGATCATGGTCCCGATCAGCCAGGAGCGGATCACGGACCTGGACGCCGACCACATCTTCGTCTCGACCTACCAGGACCCCTCGGCCACGGGGGCCAAGGACAAGTTCACGTCCAACCCGCTGTGGGAGAAGCTGAAGGGGACCAAGCACGACGTGTCCGACCTGACGTGGATGAGCGCGGTCGGGCTGCAGGGCGGTCAGGCGATCCTGGACGACGTGGCGAAGTTCTTCTCCGTGGAGTCCTTCCGTTCCTAATGTCCAGGCCACCCGCCGCCGCTTTTCGGCTTCCCCGGAGCCCGCTCCTCGCGGGCGCCGGGGGCTGGCGTGACATGACCGGCCTCAACGCAGTCTGGCCGGGTCGGGAACGAAGAAGTAGCCGCCGCCGACCGTGAGGACATACCGGTCCAGAGCCTGCCCGGCCAGACGGCGCTGCACCCCGGCGAATCCGCGTTCCATGTCCGCCTGGAAGGCGATGAACAGCATCCCCTCGTCCGTCGCGCTCTGGCGGTAGGTGTATCCGCGCCGCAGCATCCTGGGGGCCTCTGTCCCGGGCTCGCGGGGGTTGGCGCGGCGGGCGTGCGAGTCGAGCGGCGTGACCAGTCCGTGCGGGTCGGTGGAGAAGCGCGGGTGGCCGGTGGCGGGGGAGCCGTCGAGCCAGGTGCCGTCACGGCGGCGGCCCATCACCCGCTCCTGTACCGGGACGGGGTCCTCGTTCCAGAACTCGGTGGCGAAACGGATGATCCGTACGACCTGGTAGGTTCCGCCGATCGCCCAGGCGGGCTCGCGGGCCCCGGGGCCGATCTCGACGACCTCGCGCAGCGACTGCCGGGGCGGGTTGGTGTGACCTTCGACGAAGCCGAAGTGGTTGCGGGTCAGTGGGCGGCCCTCGGGGGCGGTGCCCGCCCGGGTCTGGAAGCCTCGGCGCTCCCAGCGCACCCGGCTGCCCGGGACCTGCCGGATCCACCTGTCTCTCACCCGTTGTGCCAGGTCGGCCGAGGACGCGGTGAGCTGGAGCAGCAGGTCGCCGTGGCTCAGGCCGGCGTCCAGCACGTCGCCCTCGAACACGGGCATGGCCGTCAGCGCCGTCGGAAGGTCGGTTCTGCCCGTCTTGGCGAACCAGGAGGCGCCGAGCGCGAGCGTCGCCGCGACCGGCTCGTCCCTGGTCGCGATGAGGTGGGCGAGGGTGCGGTAGGCGTCGGCGCGGGAGACGTCGAGGGCGGTGAGCAGCAGGTGTTCGCGGGGCGGGAGGAGCACGTCACGCAGGTGGCCGGTGTCCTGAGCCCGAACGGACTCCTCGTCCCCTGCGGTCAGTACGCCTAACGCGGCGAGGCCGCCTGCGGCGAGCGCGTGCCGCCGTCCGATCTTCGCCATGGGGCCACACCTCGATGGGGATTTGGATGCCTATTGCGGGTATTTAGGGGCGAACCTAACATCGATCTTGTCACGTGCGCCGCCCGAGGGTTCGTCGTCGGCGGCGCATCGTTGTGTTTACGGGGAGTTCATCATGAGGTCTTTTCAGCGTGCCCGCTTACTGGCGTTATCCCTGGCCATCATGGTGGCCTTACCACCGGTCCCGGCCGTCGCAGAAGCCGGAGGGCGGCCCGCTGAGGCGCCCGTACGGACCACGCAGCGGTCGGAGGCGGCCGGTCCGCGTGCGGCCGAACCCGCCCCCGGGCCCGTCTCCTACGCCTACGACGCGGCCGGTCGGCTGGTGGGGGCCACCCAGCCTGGGGGCGAGTCGGCGGTCTACGACTACGACGCCGCCGGGAACGTTCTCGGTGTCACCCGATTGGCCGCAGGCCAGCTCAAGGTCATGAGTGTGGTGCCCGTGACCGCCAAGGCGGGGCAGACCGTACGGTTGCACGGCACCGGATTCGCCGCCACCCCGGCGGGCAACACGGTCACGTTCAACGGGGTGCCCGCCACCGTCACCCGGGCCACCGCCACCGAACTCACGGTCACGGTCCCGGAAGGGGCGACCGGCGGCCAGGTCGACGTCACCGTCGCAGGCGCGACCGCCTCCGGTGGCACCTTCACCGCCGCCGCGTCCGGACCGGTCGTGACCGCGCTCTCGCCGGCCTCCGGCCCCGCGACCACCGTCGTCACGGCGACCGGCGGCAATTTCGCCGCCGAGGCCGCCGACAACGTCGTCAGCGTCAACGGCTACCGGGCGACGGTCACCGCCGTCACCGCCACTTCCCTGACGTTCGAGGTGCCCCAGGGCGCCACGACCGGCAAGGTGATCGTCTCGACCCCGTCCGGTCAGAGCACGGTGCCGGGCGACTTCGTCGTGCCGTTGACCGACGTGGACCCGGCCACGGTCGAGAGCACGACCCGGCTGGACCCGGGCACGGCGTCGCAGACCGTCTCCATCACCGCGCCCGGTAAGTCCGCCGTGCTGGTCTTCGACGCGCCCGCCTCGGGACGCGTCGACCTCGGGATGACGGGCTCCACCCTGGACGGGTTCATGATGCGCGCCTTCGGCCCCCAGGGCGAGAGCGTCGGCAGCGAGCCGGCCGCCGGGAACTCGGTGCTGAGGCTCACCGGACTGCGGGAGGGACTGACCTACCAGGTACTGATCGACCCCACCGCGCCCACCGCGGCCGGGCAGGTCACCGCGACCATGTCCGAGCCGCTCGCGGCCGGTGCGCTGTCGCCGACCGCCGCCGGGACGACGGCGACGATCACCCGTCCAGGTCAGAGCGCCATCGCCACCTTCGAGGGCACGGCGAACGCCCCGATCAGCCTCGGCCTGACCGGGAACACCTCCGCCGAGTTCATCCACGCGGACGTGGTCTCCCCCTCGGGTGACGTCGTCGTGAACAACCACATGGTCACCGCAGGCGGCAGCAGCGCGATCGACCTCGCCCGCCTTCCGGAAAGCGGCACCTACCAGGTGGTGCTCAGCCCGAACGCGGCGGCGACCGGAGCGGTCACGGTCACCTTCTCGAAGGCGGTCGACGCGGGGCAACTGTCCGCCACGGCGGCGGGCACGCAGATCGCGATCACGCGGCCGGGCCAGAACGCGGTCATGACTTTTCAGGGTACGGCCGGACAGGCTGCGGGCCTCGGCGTCACAGCGAACACCATCGGCAAGGCGTCCTACGTGGACGTGATCGCGCCCGACGGGACGCTGGTGGTGGACAACTGGTACTTCAACGCGAACACCCCCGGTGAACGCGACATCGCCGCCCTCCCGCAGACCGGCGCCTACACCGTGGTGATCGACCCCTGGGACCTCGCGACCGGTGCGGCGACCGTCACCTACTCGAACCCGGTCGACGCGGGGCAACTGTCCGCCACGGCGGGGGGCACGCTGGTCACGATCGCGCGGCCGGGCCAGGACGCGGTCATGACCTTTCAGGGTACGGCCGGACAGGCGGCCAGTCTGGCCATCACCGCGAACACCCTCAACAAGACCTCCTATCTGGACGTCATCGCGCCCGACGGGACGCTGGTGGTGGACAACTGGTACTTCAACCCCGGCTCCGTCAACGAGCGCGACATCGCCTCGCTGCCGCAGACCGGCACGTACACCGTGGTCATCGACCCCTGGGACGCCGGTACCGGGGCGCTCACCGTCACCTACGCGACCGCGGTCACCGCAGGACCGCTGTCTCCCACGGCGGCGGGCACGCAGGTCACGATCACGCGGCCGGGCCAGGACGCGGTCCTGACCTTCGACGGCACCACGGGCCAGGGCGTCAGCCTCGGCATCACCGCCAACACCGTCAACAAGCTCTCGTACTTCGGCATCATCGCGCCCGACGGCACCGTGGTCGTCAGCGACGCCTACGTGAGCGCCAACAGTGTCGGCGAGATCGATGTCTTCAGGCTGCCGCAGACCGGCCGCTACCGGATCGTGGCGGATCCCACGGACGGGGGAACGGGCAGGTTCACCGCGACCTTCTCCACACGGGTGTCGGGTGGAGCACTCGCCCTGGGCGGCGCGGCCGCCTCGGCCACGACCACCAGGCCGGGTCAGGACGCCGCCTTCACCTTCACCGGGGCGGTGGGCCAGCGGCTGCGCCTGACCATCTCCAACGTCGCCGCCTTCCCCAGCAGCCTGAACATCGCCGTCTACAGGCCGGACGGCACCCGCTGGACCAACACGTTCACCAGCGTCAACCGGACGATCGACATCGCCGACCTGACCACGGCCGGGACCTACACCGTGGTCGCCGACCCGGTCCAGGCCGGCGTCGGCAAGATCACCGTTGCCCTCGCCACCCGCACCGCCCTCGCCGCTTCGGCCCCGGCTGAGCCAGCGAAGACAGAGCCGATCACGCCAGAGCCGACCAAATCTGAGCAGACCAACCCAGCGCCGGTCGAGCAGCCTGAGGAGACCCGCCAGTCCTGGCGGCCGGACAAGCTCAACCTCAGGGGTACCGACTGGCTGATCCGCCGCCCCGACCCCGAGCCCGTGGCCGAGCTGAAGGCCGCCGACGGCAGCACCGCGCTCACCGGACTGGTACGGACGATCGACGGCAAGCCGCTGCCCAAGGTCGCGGTGAGCGCGGGCACGGTCACCGCCACCACGGACCGCCAGGGCAGGTTCCTCCTCACGGGCCTACCGGCCGGCACCGTGACCCTCGACGTGGACGGCGGACCCGCCGGGAGCAAGGGCCGCAGGTACGGCTTCTACTCGATCAAGGCGGACGCCGCGCAGGGCCGCACCACGGCGCTGCCGTACCCGATCTGGATGCAGCAGCTCGACACCCAGCACGTGGTCAGGTTCGACTCGCCGACCAAGACCGAGGTCGTGCTGAAGAATCCCAAGATCCCGGGCCTGGAAGTGCGTATCCCCGCCGGATCGGTCATCCGCACCAAAGCGGGCAAGGTCATCACCGAGCTGGGGATCACTCCCATCCCGATCGACCGGCCGCCGTTCCCGCTGCCCGCGAACGGGATCGTGCCCGTCTACTTCACCATCCAGCCCGGCGGCGGGTTCGTCTTCCCGACGGGGGCGAGCGTCGTCTACCCGAACTACAGCAAGCTCCCGCCGGGCCATCAGGTCGACTTCTGGAACTACGACCCGGAGCGGCGCGGCTGGTACGTCTACGGCCACGGCCGGGTCAGCGCGGACGCCACGCAGGTCATCCCCGACGCCGAGACCAAGGTGTGGTCGTTCTTCGGCGGCATGTTCAACGTCGGGCTGCTTCCCCCGTGGACGAAGAAGTGGTTCAGGGACGTCTGGGACTGGGTCGAGGGCGACCCCGTGCAGTTGTCGACGGGCGAGCTCATCGATGCCCGGACCGACCTGGCCGTCGACGACGTCATGCCGATCGAGTGGGGCCGGGTCCGCTACCAGGGGGACACGGCGAGCCGCACCTTCGGCGTGGGGCAGATGTCCACCTACGACATGTTCCTGCACTCGCAGGAGCAGTACAAAGAGGTTGATCTGTACCTTCCGGGCGGCGGCACGGTGCACTTCAAGCGCACCTCGGCGGGGACCGGGATCTCAGACGCCGTCTTCGCGGCGCAGAGCGCCCTCGGCGAGTGGCGCGACGCGGTCATCGACTACAAATCCAGCGAATGGCGGCTGACCAGGGTAGACGGCACGGTCTACTACTTCCCTGAGTACACCCCGGTCACGAGGATCACCGACCGCAACGGCAACACGGTCCGGATCGCCCGCAACGCCAACCGCCGCATCACCCGGATCACCTCGCCCAACGGCAGATGGATCGGCCTCACCTACGACAACGAGGACCGGGTCACGGCCGCGAGCGACAACATCGGGCGGCGGGTGAGCTACACCTACAGCGTCGCCGGCAGGACCGGGCGCCTGGCCACCGTCACCGACCCGGCCGGCAAGACGCTCTCCTACACCTACGACGGTTCCGGTCGCATGCTGACCGCCACCGACACCAGGGGCGTCGCCTACCTGACCAACGAGTACGACAGCGCCGGCCGGGTCGCCCGGCAAGTGCTGCCCGACGGGCGTACCTTCCGCTTCGAGTACACAGCCGACGCCGCAGGGAAGATCTCGGAGACCCGGGTGACCCACCCGGACGGCTCGGTCCAGCGGGTCCTGTTCAACGCGACCGGCGCCGTGACCAGCGAGACCAAGGCGTACGGCAGCCCGCTCGCGCGCACCACCACCTTCGCCAGAGGCGCCGACCAGCGCATCGAGTCGACGACCGACCACACCGGGAGGGTGACCGCCTACCACTACGACGGCAAGGGCAGACTCACCCACTCCACCCGGATGGCCGGAACGCCGCAGGCCAGCGATTCAGAGCGGGTCGTCTACAGCGCCTTCGACCTGCCATCCAAGATCACTGACGAGTTCGGCAAGATCACTACCTTCGACTACGACCCTCGGGGCAACCTGGTCAAGGAGACCGATCCGCTCGGCCGGGCCACCCGGATGACCCACAACGCCGAAGGGCAACTCCTCGGCGTAACCGACAAGACCGGCAAGACCACCGCCTACACCTACCACATGGGCGACCTCCGCTCGTCGGTCGATCCGCTGGGCCGTACCACCCGGTTCTTCACCGACGGCGCGGGCCGGGTCGTCCAGACCACCAACCCGGCCGGTGCCACCTGGCGTACGGTCTACGACGTCCGCAACCAGGTCACCGCGAGCACGAACCCGCTGGGCCAGACCCTTGGGTTCGGCTACGACGACGCGGGCAACCTGACCCGGCTCACCGACCCGCGCGGCCACGCCATCACCTGGCGCTACGACGACTCCGACCGGGTGACGCACGTCACCGACGCGCTGGGCAAGACGGCGACCACGACGTACACACCGCTGGGCAAGCCGGCGCAGACCACCGCGCGCAGCGGCAAGGTCGCCACGTTCGGCTACGACCTGCTCGGCAGGCCCACCGAGGTCAGGTACGGCGTCAACGGCCAGAACGCCGAGTCGGCCGTGACCTTCGCCTACGACGGCGCCGACCGGCTCAGCGGGCTCACCGACACCGCGGCGGCCGGCACCACCACCTTCGCCTATGACGATCTCGACCGGGTCACCACGGTCACCCGGCCCGCAGGGCAGATCTCCTACACGCACGACGCGGCCGATCGGACCGTCAGCACGACCGTGGCGGGCCGTACCCCGCTCACCTACGAGTACGGCCTGGACGGCACCCTGAGCAAGATCAAACGGGGCGCCGACGAAGTGGTCACCCACTACGACAGCGCGGGACGGCAGGAGCGGCTGACCCTGCCGGGCGGATGGAGCGGCCACTACACCTACGACGACGACGGCCGGGTCAACGCCCTCACCTACAAGCACGGCACCACCGACAAGGGCAGGCTCACCTACAGCTACGACCTGACCGGCAAGATCGGCGCCATCGGCGGCTCGCTGGCCAGGTCGGCACTGCCCCAGGCCCGTGGCGGCCTCGTCTACGACGGCGCCAACCGGCTCACCTCGGCGGGCGGCAGGACTCTCGCCTACGACTTCGACGGCAACCTCGCCGACGACGGCGACACCGCCTACACGTGGAACGCGCGCGGCCAGCTGACCGGCATGAACAGGGCCGGTCTGTCGGCCGCCTTCCGGTACGACGCGGAAGGCATCCGCGACCGCCGTACCGTCAACGGCGCGGTCACCGGTTTCCTGACCGACGGCGACAACCCGATCGCGGAGACCGACGCGGCCGGTACGGTCACCGCCGACCTGCTCTCCGGCGGCGTCGACGAGTGGCTCACCAGGAGCACGACGGCGGGCCGGCAGACCTACCTGCGTGACCTTCAGGGCAACACGCTGGCCCTGGGCGCCGACGACGGCAACCTCCAGGCACAGTACGCCTACGACCCCTACGGCGGTGCGAGCGCCACCGGCGGCACGGGCGGGAACCCGTTCACCTACACCGGCCGCGAGGACGACGGCACCGGTCTGATGCACTACCGCGCCCGCTACTACAGCCCCACCCTGGGCCGATTCATCAGCGAGGACCCGAGCGGCCTCGACGGCGGCACCAACCTGTACGCCTACATCGGCGGCGACCCGGTCAACGACACCGATCCGACCGGCCGGATCCCGTTGCTCGCCACCTGCGCCGCCGGAGCGGGGCTCGGGGGCGGGCTGGACTATCTGGCCCAGCGCCTGTCGGGCCGCAAGGTCGACTGGGGCAGCGTCGGCGGCCAGGCGGCGCTCGGCTGCGGACTCGGCGGGCTCGGCCGTGCCTTCGGTCTCGGCCGGGCCGGAAGCTGCCTCACCAACAGTTTCACCGGTGACACGCCGGTCGTCATGGCCGACGGCACCCGCAGGCCCATCCGAGACCTCCGGGTCGGCGACCGGGTTCTCGCCACCGACCCGGAGACCGGCCGAGGCCGGGCGGAGCCCGTCACCGCCGTCATCGAGGGGGCCGGGGTCAAGGAACTGGTCCGGGTGTCCCTGGACGGCGGCGGCACGGTGGTCGCCACCGACGGCCACCCGTTCTGGGTCGCCGACCTGCGCGAGTGGGCCACCGCCGACCGGCTCGAACCCGGTATGTGGTTGCGGACGGCAGCGGGGACGTTCGTCCAGATCTCCGTCGTGCAGCGGATGCGCGAGCCCGCTCACGTCTACAACCTCACCGTCGGCGACACCCACACCTTCCACGTCGGGGTGGGCGCGGCCGACGTCCTGGTCCACAACTCGACGTGCACGGTGCTCGGTACCAGGGTGGGTGTGACCCCATATCTGGGACGTCCCGGGTACAACGTGCTCAACGTCCCGAACAAGGGCACCGGCCGATGGTACTGGCGGCGCAACAAGGCCTGGGTCGACGACGCCATCGCCAGGGGCGACGAGATCCGGCTCACGGTGGACCCCCACAAGCCCATCTACGCCAAGGGCAACGTCTACCAAAGGGAGTTGCGCTACCTGCGTGACCTGGGATATCGGTTCGAGCAGCGCGGCGACCACTGGGTCGCGATCCGTTACCCGAGAGGGTCCTGAATGCCTGAGTCCCGGCGTGGCCGTGTGTTCGCGGAGGAGGTCGAGAGCCACTTCGGCTTCCTCCGTGCCCGGTTCGGGTTCGAGGGTCCGCGGGCCGAGCCGTACGCGCTGGTCTTCCTCCGGCCCGATCTCAAGGTCGAGGTCATGCGCGACAGCCGAACGCAGGATGTCTTCACCCTCCTGTGGCGGCGCCGCACCCCGCAGGACCCCGCGCGGGAGGCCGATCGGCCGTCGTGGTCGCGTGGGTGGGATCGGGAGGATCTGGAGGAGGTGGCAGCGGAACTGTTGCCCTCGGGGACGGCCGCCCACAGTGTCTCCGGGCGCACCCGCTATGCGATGAATCGGTCGCTCGCCCAGCAGGCCGAGGTGCTGACCCGGCTGCTGGAACTGCTCGTGACATGAGACAACACCCTCTTGCCCCGGAATGGGGCAAGAGGGCGTTGTCGCGGTGAGGAACCGTCTGTGGTGGCCGGCCGTGACAGGAGTGTCAGGCGGCGCGCTGGGCCGGGAGGCGGATGGCGCCCTCCTCGCGGGCGTAGTCCTCCAGCATCGTGCGCAGCTGGCGGCGGCCCCGGTGGAGGCGGGACATGACCGTGCCGATCGGGGTGCCCATCCGGTCGGCGATCTCCTTGTAGGCGAAGCCCTCGACGTCGGCCAGGTAGACGGCGACGCGGAAGTCCTCGGGCAGGGTGCGCAGCGCGTTCATGACGGCGCTGTCGGGCAGCCGCTCCAGCGCCTCGGTCTCGGCGGACTTGAGCCCGGTCGAGGTGTGCGACTCGGCCGCGTGCAGCTGCCAGTCCTCGACCTCCTCGGCGGCCGAGAGCTTGGGCGAGCGCTGCTTCTTGCGGTAGTCGTTGATGAAGTTGTTGGTGAGGATGCGGTGCAGCCAGGCCTTGAGGTTGGTGCCCTCACGGAACTGGTGGTAGGAGGTGTACGCCTTGGCCACGGTCTCCTGGACGAGGTCCTCTGCGTCCGCGGTGTTGCGGGTAAGGCGCATCGCGGAGGCGAACAGCTGCGAGGTCACGGGCACGACGTCGCGCTCGAACCAGTCCTGTCGCTGCTCTTCGGTCATCGTGATCAAGTCATTCCCCCTTGCTATCCCCCGTTCGGCATGAGCCGCAGACAGCAGCTCTATGGTCGCAACCCGCGCGTAAGGGGCGCGTTAAACGGTTCTGCCTGGTCAGGGGTTGAAAACGGTCCTTCTGCTCGCGGCGTGCGTGGTCACGTCCACGGCCGGACAAGTCTCATTATCGTAACACTATTTACCCATTTCCGCAGATAAAGTGGCCAGAGTCACATGGGATAGCGTATGGACCATGGAATACGTCGACCGCCACGACCCTGACGTGCGGCAGTGGGTCTGCGAAGCCGTCCGCACCGTGGAGGCCGACACCAACCGGAGCAGCGACACCCATCTCCACGTCTTCCCCCTCCCTCCGCGCTGGGGAATCAACCTCTATCTCAAAGACGAATCGGTCCACCCGACCGGTTCACTCAAGCACCGGCTCGCCCGCTCCCTGTTCCTGTACGGCCTCGCGAGCGGCTGGATCGGCCCGGGAACCACCGTGGTGGAAGCCTCCAGCGGATCGACGGCCGTCAGCGAGGCGTACTTCGCCCGCCTGCTCGGGCTGCCGTTCATCGCCGTGATGCCCGCCTCGACCTCGCCGGAGAAGATCGCGCTCATCGAGTTCTACGGCGGCAAGTGCCACCTCGTCGGCGAACCGTCGGCCATCTACGACGAGTCCCGCCGCCTGGCCGCCGAGACCGGCGGGCACTTCATGGACCAGTTCACCTACGCCGAGCGGGCCACCGACTGGCGTGGCAACAACAACATCGCCGAGTCCGTCTTCGAGCAGCTCGCCATGGAGCCCTACCCTGAGCCCGCGTGGATCGTCGTCGGCGCCGGGACCGGCGGCACCTCGGCCACCATCGGCCGCTACCTCAGGTACCGCAGGCACAGCACCCGGCTGGCCGTCGCCGACCCCGAGGGCTCGGCGTTCTATCCCGCCTGGGAGTCCGGCGACTGGGGCGTGACCGCGCCCGGTTCCCGCATCGAGGGCATCGGCCGTCCACGCGTCGAGCCGTCGTTCCAGCCGTCGGTCATCGACCGCATGATCCGGGTGCCGGACGCGCGTTCGATCGCGGGCATGCGCTGGGTCAAGGAGGTCACCGGCCGCCCGGTGGGCGCCTCGACGGGCACCAACATCGCGGCCTGCGTCGATCTGGTCCGCGAGATGCGCGCGAACGGGGAGTACGGCAGCGTCGTCACGCTGATCTGCGACAGCGCCGACCGGTACACACGCACGTACGGCGACGACGCCTGGCTGCGCGAGCAGGGCCTCGACCTCGGCCCGCACCTCAGGGACTTCCGGGCCTTCCTGCCGCACTGACGTCGTCACGGCGGGAGAGGTGAGCGGCCGGGGAGCGTGCCCCTGGAAGGCGGGCAGGAGGGCGGCGGGTGGCGGGGGTGGGGCGTGCCGTAACGGAGGCTCTACCCGCCGGGCAGGGCGATGAGGGCGACGGCGCCCAGCGCGCACGCGACCCCCGTGATCTGTACGGCCCGCAGCCGCTCGCCCAGCACGTACCTGGCCAGCAGCAGCGTGCTCGCCGGGTACAGCGACACCAGCACCGCCACCAGGCTCAGCATCCCGTGCTCCTTGGCCACCAGGTACAGCACGTTCGCGGCCATGTCCAGCACGCCGGCGCCCGCGATGATCCGCAGCGACCCGCCGCTCGGCCGCAGCGAGTGCCCCGCCGTCACCGCGAGGAGCACGACCAGCGCCAGCGACGACAGTCTCGCCCCGACCAGCGGCCACATCCCCGTGCTCGCCGGCGCCTGCGCCAGCAGGATGAAGAATCCGCCGAACCCGGCCCCGGCCGCCAGCGCCACGAGCAGCGATGACAGCGAGCCAGGCGTCTTTTCGCGCGGCGCCTCCTTGCTGATCAGCACCACCGCCGCCAGCGCGAGCCCGATGCCCGCCAGCGCGACCGGGTGCGGACGCTCGCCCGTGACCAGCCCGAAGACCACCGGCAGCGCGGCCGACGTGACGGCCGCCGTCGGCGCCACCACCGACATCGTGCCGGTCGCCAGCGCCCGGTAGAACAACACCAGCCCGGCGGCGCCCACGAGCCCGGCGCCGAGCCCCCACCAGAGGGCCTCGGCGGAGAACCCGCCGGGCAGCACCGGCAGCAGCGCGAGCACCAGGACGAGGCCGGCCGCCTGGGACAGGGCGACGACCGCGAACACCCGCGAGCGCTTGGTGGCCATCCCGCCGAGGAAGTCGGCGGTCCCGTACACCACCGCGCAGGCGGTGGCGAGGATCACCGCTGTGGTCATGCTCCCCTCCTTAGTTCATTGGATTGCACTATCCGTACAAGATAATGCATTGCAGCAGACTGTAAAGACATATCAATAGACTGAACTCCGTGGAAGACCCGGAGATGATCAACGCCACCATCGCCAGCAACGTGCGCGCCCACCGGGCCCACCGAGGACTGACGCTCGACGCCCTGGCCGCCCGCTCGGGCGTCAGCAGGGGCATGCTGGTGCAGGTCGAGCAGGGCAGGACCAACCCCAGCGTCTCGACGCTCACCCGGATCGCCTCGGCGCTCGGCGTCACCGTCGCCCGCCTCGTCGAGGTCTCCGACGTGCCCGTCGTCCGGGTGATCCCCCCCGAGCAGGCCGTCTCCTTCGAGATGGGGGAGTCCAGGGCGAGGCTGCTCATCGGCGCCGACGTCCCGATGATCCTGGAACTGTGGGAATGGACCCTCGCCCCCGGCGAGCACCACAACGGCGACGCCCACCCCGCCGGCACCCGCGAGATGCTCACCGTCCTGTCGGGCGAACTCACCCTCACCGTGTACGGCGGCGACCACGTCGTCCAGACCGGCAGCGCCGCGCTCTTCACCGCCGATCGCCCCCACCGCTACGCCAACAGAGGCACCGGCGAGACCAGGTTCATCATGGTCGTGTCCGAACCCCGCGAGGCCGACGACCGCTGAGCGCCGTCCGGCGAAGAGCGCCGAACGGCCCACAGATGACCCCGTGAAGTCCGATGATTACTCCATGTCCATCGGAGTCCTGCCGGACCGGGGCAGGAATCATCCTGTTCGTGCGACCACTCGTCATAGGGGAGGTGCGCGTGACTGAGTCCGGCTCAGCGACGGAGAAGCTCCTTGCGGAGCTGCGAAGTCTGGGCGTGACCAGTGCGTATGAGATCGGCGACGACGCGACGATAGCGGTGTGGATCGGGTTGGTCGTCCGCTATAAAGCTGGTTTTTACCGCTGGATGGAAGGACCGGTGAGTCGTCGGCATTTGGGTACAGATCCGGTTGAGTGTGCCATAAGAGTGGCGCGTCGCTACACCGAACTCCAGGCGGATGTCCCAGCCTGGTGGGACGACCTGGTCACGGAGTTGCGGGGGGACTCGGTCGGCGATTATCCATAGGCCCCGCCTGCGTATTTCGGGGGGAATATGCGCGCGTGGGCTGTGCCATTGGCGTTGCTGCTGGTGGCCGGATGCGGAGAGGTCCGGCCGGTCGCCACGGTGCCCAGACCGTTGCCGGTCACGGTCCGGGCGTCACAGGTGGTCGAGCCGGCCGTGCTGGCCCGGAAACTGGCCGCGATGCAGCCCGACTGGCCCCGCGGCCCCCGCGTGGACTGCCGCCGGGCCAAGTGCGTGGCGCTGACCTTCGACGACGGGCCGGGCGACCACACCGCCCGGCTGCTCGACATGCTCCGCAGGAGGGGCGCCAGGGCCACCTTCTTCGTGGTCGGCCAGATGGTGGTCGCCGACCGTGAGCACAACCTGCGGCACATGCTCCTCGACGGGCACGAACTCGGCAACCACTCCTGGAGCCACGAGCAGCTCACGGCGCTGTCGCCACTCGGGCTGAAGTTCCAGCTCAAACAGACGCAGGCGGTGGTCGAGCGGATGACGGGGGTGCGCATGTACCTGATGCGGCCGCCGTACGGCTCGACCGACGGGAGGGTCGCGGACGAGACCCGCCGCGAGGGCCTGGCCCAGATCCTGTGGAACGTCGACACCTTCGACTGGCGCGACCGCAGCGCCTCACTCGTCGCCGAGCGGGCGATCAAGGCGGGACCCGGCTCGATCGTGCTGATGCACGACATCCACCGCACCACGGTCGACGCCATGCCGAGGATCCTTGAGGTCCTGTCCCGCAGGGGCTTCGCCTTCGTGACCATCTCCGAGCTGTACGGCAAGCATCCGCCCGCACCCGGCAGGAAGTACACAGAGCGATGACCACCGATGACGTGATCAAGGGGTACACCTTCGCCGAACCGGCCCTCGACCTCGGCGCCCTCCTCGTGGACGGCGAGCCACGGCCGGAGGCGCAGGTGCGGATCCCGCTGCGCATGCTCAACCGCCACGGCCTGGTCGCCGGAGCGACGGGCACCGGCAAGACCAAGACGCTGCAGCTGATGGCCGAGCAGCTGTCCGCCGCCGGGGTGCCGGTCTTCCTCGCCGACATCAAGGGCGACCTGTCCGGCATGGCCCAGCCGGGCGAGCCGTCCGAGCGGCTCCGGGCCCGGACGGCCGCCCTCGGCCAGGACCGGACGCCGCAGGCGTGCCCCACCGAGTTCTACGCCCTCGGCGGCGTCGGCGACGGCATCCCGCTGCGCGCGACCATGACCGCCTTCGGCCCCACGCTGCTGGCCAAGGTGCTCGGCCTCAACGAGACCCAGGAGTCGTCCCTCGGGCTGATCTTCCACTACGCCGACACGCAGGGCCTGCCGCTGCTCGACCTGAAGGACCTGCGGTCGGTCATCCAGTACCTCATCGACAACCCGGAGGCGCTCAAGGGCGTCGGCGGGTTGTCCAAGCAGACGGCGGGGGTGATCCTGCGGGCGCTGGTCAACCTCTCCGCAGAGGGTGCCGACCGGTTCTTCGGCGAGCCGGAGTTCGACACCGCCGACCTCATGCGGCTCACCCCGGACGGGCGCGGCGTGGTCTCGATCCTGGAGCTGCCCGCCCTCCAGGACCGTCCGCAGCTGTTCTCGACCTTCCTGATGTGGCTGCTGGCCGACCTGTTCAGCCACCTGCCCGAGGTGGGCGACCCGGACCGGCCGAAACTGGTGCTCTTCCTGGACGAGGCGCACCTGCTGTTCACCGACGCCTCCAAGGCGTTCCTGCGCTCGGTCACCCAGACCGTGCGGCTGATCAGGTCAAAAGGAGTCGGGGTCTTCTTCGTGACCCAGACCCCGAAGGACGTACCCGCCGACGTGCTGGCCCAGCTCGGCGCCCGGGTGCAGCACGCGTTGCGGGCCTTCACCCCGCAGGACGCCAAGGCGCTCAAGGCCACGGTCTCGACCTTCCCCAACTCCGGCTACGACCTGGAGGAGGTCCTCACCCAGCTCGGTATCGGCGAGGCCGTCGTCACCGTCCTGTCGGACCAGGGCGTCCCCACGCCGGTCGCCTGGACCCGGATGCGGGCCCCGCAGTCGCGGATGGCCCCCGCCGACCCGGCCGTGGTGCAGGGCGTCGTCGCCGCCTCGCCGCTGCTTCCCAAGTACGGCGAGGCCATCGACAGGCAGTCCGCCTACGAGATCCTGGCCGCCAAGGTCGCCCCCGCCGAAGATCCGGCCCAGCCCGTGGACAGGGCCCAGCCCGTGGAGGCACAGCCGTCCGTGCTGGAGAGCGTGCTCGGCTCGCAGGTGTTCAAGTCGTTCGCGCGCTCGGCCGCCAGCTCGCTCGGCAGGGAGATCAGCCGCTCGATCTTCGGTACGGCCAGACGGCGCCGGTGACCGGCCCCCTGGCTGGCATGGCAGGCTTGCGCCATGGGTTTCACCGGCTTCCCCGACGAGGCGTTCATCTACTACGAGGGCCTTGAGGCGGACAACTCCAAGGCGTACTTCTCCCGCCACAGGCAGCTCTACGACGACCACGTCAAGGCGCCGATGCAGGCGCTCGCCGACGACCTCGCCGCCGAGTTCGGCCTGGCGCACCTCTTCCGGCCCTACCGCGACGTGCGTTTCGCCAGGGACAAGTCACCGTACAAGACCCACCAGGGCGCCTTCGTGGACGTGATGCCGGGCATCGGGCTGTACGTCCAGCTCAGCGCCGAAGGGCTGATGGCCGCCGGAGGAATCTACACGCAGGCCGCCGACCAGGTCGCCCGCTACCGCGCCGCCGTGGACGAGGACCTGTCGGGCAAGGAACTGGAGAAGATCGTCGCCCGGCTGCGCGAGCGCGGCTACGAGATCCAGGGCGACCGGCTCAAGACCAGGCCGCGCGGGGTCGCCGACGACCATCCGCGTCTCGACCTGCTGCGCCACCGCTCGATCTTCGCGGCCTGGAGCGCAGAGCCGGAGCCGTGGGTGCACACCGAAGAGGTGCTCGACCGGGTCAGGACCTCGTGGCGCGACTTCGCGCCGCTCGTGGACTGGCTGTGCGCGCACGTGCGCGGCTCGGAGCTGCCCCGCCGCTGAGGGCCTACTTCTGGGCCGAGGTGACCTGTTCGCCGCGCAGCAGCCGGTCCACGGTGTGCGTGGCGGCGGCGGACGCGGCGGCGGTGCCGACGGCGATGATCACGGCCACCAGCGGGGTGGCGAGGCTGCGCAGGCTGCGCACGTTGCGCACCCGGCCCCACGGCTCGCCCGCCAGCCGCATGATCCGCCATTCCCAGAACAGGCCGAGTCCGATGTAGACGAGCGCGGCCTGGCCCACGACGATCGCGACGAGCTGCACCTTCTCCAGGAGCGCCACGTCGGGTTCGACGAAGGCGGGCAGGTAGGCCGACAGTTCGGTCAGCACCGCCGCCGCCATCAGGTGCAGCACCTTGGTCATCGGCTGGGTGCCGCGCAGGCGCGGGTAGAAGTAGCCGAACAGGAAGCCGAAGGCGGGCAGCGTCAGCAGGTAGCGGGCGTCGAACAGGTAGCTGGCCAGGTCGGTGCCCGCCGGGGCGCCGTACACGAGGCCGAGGGGCAGGCTGAGCAGGAGGCACACCACGAAGCCCTGCAGGCCGTTGTGCCAGGGCGAGCAGGCCGCGGCCGTGGCGAAGGCCGTCTCGGGGTGGCGGCCGTGGCGGTCGAGCGCGGTTTCGAGGTCGCCGCGCTGCTGCTCGAAGTCGGTCATGCTGAGCTCGCCCGCGCCGATCTTGCCGCGTCCGACCCGGTAGAGCTCCTGCTCGGAGATCAGCAGCAGTCGCTTGTGCAGGGCGGACCTGACCAGGTCGCGGTGCTCGTCGATGGTCGCGGGCTCGACCAGGTCGGGGTCGGGCGGGCCGAGCAGCCACCAGGCGGTCACCCAGGCGACCAGCGAGGTGATCGACAGCAGCGGCACGCTCACGTTCAGGTCGGGCAGGTTGCCGGTGCCGCGCGGCGACAGGTAGAGCACCATCAGCAGCACGATCGTGATCGAGACCGCCGCGCGGTTGTGCACGGCGGGCAGCCCCTGCCCGAGCCGCCGCAGGCGTACCACCAGCAGCACGAAGCCCAGCAGGAGCAGGCCGAACACGCCGCGCAGGAGTTCGGTCAGCTCGCGGTCGCCGACCCTCGGATTGGCCTGACTGGCCGGGTCGACGCTCCACGAGCCGTCGTCGAGCCATTCGGCGGGCCAGCCCTGCATGAGCAGGCCGACGAGCAGCGCCACCGCCACGACCGGGCGCGACCAGGTCCTGGTCACCACCGCGATCGCGCCGATCGGGATCAGCGACCAGAACAGGCCGAGCACCAGGCGGACGCTGTCGGGCGGGTAGACGCCGTGCGCCAGCGCCCGTGCCCACAGCGCCAGCGCCAGGCAGCCGAGCGCCGCGCCCGCCGAGACGGCCGCCAGCCGTACGACGACGTTGCGCACCCCGAGGTCGGCGCTGAAGACGATGGCGGCGGTCGCGGCGGACAGGGCGACGACCATGGCCCCGGCCACGAGCTCCGGATAGGGGAGCTGGCCCTGACGGCCCGACCAGATGAGCATGCCGAGTGCGACGAGCACGCCGAGCGCGGTCACCGCGAGGACGTCGCGGGTGGTCCACGGGGCGGGGACGGGCACCATGCGGGAGGCGTGGCGCAGCGCGAGCACGGGCAGCGCCCCGAACATGATCACGTATCCGATCGACTCGACGCTCTGCGTGAGCATCGGCACCAGCAGCGCGGGCGCGACCAGCAGCAGGCCGATGGCGAGTTCCCGGTTGGGCAGTTGTGCCCACCAGGCGGTGCCGAGCGATCTGAGCAGGAAGAAGACCAGGACGACGGTGGTGCCGATGGCCAGCGCGGTGCCCCAGGCGAACGGGTCCATCGGCTGCTCGTCGGCGAAGCCGTGGGAGCGGTGGACGAGCCAGAGCCGCACCTGCTCGCCGGTGGTGAAGCGCAGCCGGTCGGGGGTCTCCCGCTCGGGCTGCAGGCCGGTGGTGCGCAGCACCGTCCACTCGGTGGGGCGCAGGGTGACGGTACGCCGGAGGGCGACCGGCTGCGCCTTCGGGGTCTGGAAGTCGAGGTCCAGTTCCGTCCCGGCCGAGAGCTGGCGGAGCACGATGACGCGGAAGCGCGCGGTGGTCCTGCCGTCGCGGGTGGTGAGCGTGGGCGGCAGCCGGACGGTGGGGGCCAGCCAGGAGCCGCCGACGCTGATCCGGCCGAGCCCGTCGTCCACGAGGGTGCGGATGCCGGTGGGGAAGTCGTTGCCCTGCCTGATCCAGGCGGCGAGCGCGTCGTCCTCCGCCATGCGGATGGTGTGGGTGATCGTCACCCTGGCCTGGTACTGGCGGTCGTCGATCCGGGCCGAGGGGACGCCGGTCAGGGTGTCGCGGGCGGCGCGGGCGACGGTGACGTCGGTGGTGACCGTACGGTCGGGGAAGGGGCTGAGGGACGGCAGGGCGCGTGGAGAGACCGGATCGGGCGGCGGGTGGATCTCGACCGGTCTGGCGATGACCGTGAGCCAGGCGATAGCGGCCACAGAGACAGCGCCGAGCCCGTAGGCGACAACCATCCGCAGAGCGCCCATACTCTGCATGATCCTCCCGGCAGGCGGGAGGCACGCCGAGTGAATATAACGGATTCATTACACCGGTACGGCATTTTCAAGATCACAGTACGCTTCGCCCTTTGTGCCCGATTAGCAAGGGGGATGCGAAATCGTGTGGTTCAACCGTCGTCAGCGTAAGCGACAGCAGCCGGACGACGAGCCTGCGGCCGAGCGCCGCTGGGCCTGGCAACTTCAACTCAGCCCACAGGCGGAGGTGGCCTTCACCGGAGGGCTGAGCGCCTTCGCCGCCGAGGGCAACCCGGTCAGGGTCCACGGGGAGCACGGGGTGCTCGCCCTGTCCGGCCCGCCCCGGGTCATCTCGCTGTACGTCCTCGCCGCCCGCTTCGCGGCCATGAGCCACCGCGCGCTGAAGGACCCCGACGGCTCGGTCGCGGCGCTCGTCCGCTCGTGCGTGGACGCCGAGCAGCCCGGCGTCCTGCACCTGCGGGAGGGCTGGCTGAACGGGGAGGTCCACGGCCTCGGCCGCGCCGACGTGCTGGCCGCCATGCGAGCGGCCACCGGCCACATGGGCGCGTGGTACGGCGACGCCGACCTCGGCTTCGTCTGCGTGGTCGCCCCGGGCGACGACGAGAACACGCTGCTCGTTGACCTGTCGGCCGTCGTCGACAGGTACGGGGCGGTGCCCGCGCACACGCCGCTCGCCGACGTCCTCCAGGCACTCATGGACAGCGAGCATCCGGGCGTCACCTGGGTGCGCCCGCCCGTGGGCGAACAGCGCACCCTGGTGCTGAAAGGCCGGTGACGGCGGTCGGAGGAGGGCCGGGCGCCCTCCTCCGGCCCTAGTTGGACCGCTTGGCGCGGGCCGTGCTGCGGGCGCGGGTGGCGCCGTCGAGCACGACCTTGCGGATGCGCACCGCCTCGGGAGTGATCTCCACGCACTCGTCCTCGCGGATGAACTCCAGCGCCTGCTCCAGCGACAGGACGCGCGGCGGGATGACCTTCTCGGTCTCCTCCGAGGTGGAGGAGCGCATGTTGGTGAGCTTCTTCTCCTTGGTGATGTTGACGTCCATGTCGTCCGAGCGGGAGTTCTCGCCGATGACCATGCCCTCGTACACCTCGGTGGTGGGCGAGACGAACAGGGTGCCGCGCTCCTGGAGGTTGAGCATGGCGAAGGCGGTCACCGGGCCGGAGCGGTCGGCCACGAGCGAGCCGTTGTTGCGGGTGCGCAGCTCGCCGAACCAGGGCTCGTACGCCTCGAACACGTGGTGGACCAGGCCGGTGCCCCGGGTCTCGGTCAGGAACTCGGTGCGGAAGCCGATCAGGCCGCGCGCCGGGACCACGAACTCCATACGGATCCAGCCGGTGCCGTGGTTGGTCATGTTCTCCATGCGGCCCTTGCGGACCGCCAGGAGCTGCGTGACCGCGCCAAGGTACTCCTCGGGGCAGTCGACCGTCAGCCGCTCGACCGGCTCGTGCACCTTGCCGTCGACGGTCTTGGTGACCACCTGCGGCTTGCCCACGGTCAGCTCGTAGCCCTCGCGGCGCATCTGCTCGACCAGGATGGCCAGCGCCAGCTCGCCCCTGCCCTGGACCTCCCACGCGTCGGGCCGCTCGGTCGCCAGCACCCGCAGCGAGACGTTGCCGACCAGTTCCTTGTCGAGGCGGTCCTTGACCATGCGCGCGGTGACCTTGCCGCCCTTGACCCGGCCGACGAGCGGCGAGGTGTTGGTGCCGATCGTCATCGAGATCGCGGGCTCGTCGACGGTGATCAGCGGCAGCGGGCGCGGGTCCTCGGGGTCGGCCAGCGTCTCACCGATCATGATGTCGGGGATGCCGGCGATGGCGATGATGTCGCCGGGACCGGCCTGCTCGGCGGGCTTGCGCTCCAGCGCCTCCGTCATGAGCAGTTCGGTGATCTTCACGCGCTGGATCGAGCCGTCCGTACGGCACCAGGCGACCTGCTGCCCCTTGGTGATCGTGCCCTGGTGGATGCGGCACAGCGCGATCCGGCCGAGGTAGGAGGAGGCGTCGAGGTTGGTGACGTGCGCCTGCAGCGGCGCCGACGGGTCGTAGACCGGGGCCGAGATCGTGTTCTTGATGACCTCGAACAGGGGTTCGAGGTCCTCGGAGTCGGGCATGCCGCCGTCGTCGGGGCGGGCGAGGGAGGCCCGGCCAGCCTTGGCCGAGGCGTAGACGATCGGGAAGTCGATCTGGTCCTCGGTCGCGTCGAGGTCCATGAACAGCTCGTAGACCTCGTCGACGACCTCGGCGATGCGGGCGTCGGGGCGATCGACCTTGTTGATGCACAGAATCACCGGCATCTTTGCCGTCAGCGCCTTGCGCAGCACGAACCGGGTCTGCGGCAGCGGCCCTTCCGAGGCGTCGACCAGCAGCACCACGCCGTCGACCATGGACAGGCCGCGCTCGACCTCGCCGCCGAAGTCGGCGTGGCCGGGGGTGTCGATGATGTTGATGGTCATGCCGCCGTGACGGACGGCGGTGTTCTTGGCGAGAATGGTGATGCCCTTCTCGCGCTCTAGGTCGTTGGAGTCCATGACGCGGTCGTCGACGTCCTGGTTGGCGCGGAATGCCCCGGACTGCCAGAGCATGGCGTCGACCAGCGTGGTCTTGCCATGGTCGACGTGCGCGATGATCGCGATGTTCCGCAGGTCGTCGCGGCTGTTCAAAGGCATGATGACGTCTCGCTCTGTGATCGTGGGGGTCGGCCGCGCGAAGTCGCGACCTGTTAAGTCTAGTTGATCCCGCTCAGGACCTGGGCGGGATGTCGAGGGTGTAGACGGGTACGGCCTACACAGATACATAACCGGATGCACATTCATGAGGATGTTAGGTCGCGAGATGCTCCCTACATTGGCGGCATGACCTGGACAGAGCTGGTTATGAGCGCCGCGCCGGGGCGCGGTGACCGGCCGGCCGTGACCGACGTGCGGACCGGTGAGGTCCTGACCTACGCGACCCTCGCCAAGAGGGTCACCCACGCCGCCGCCGGTCTGCGCCGGTACGGGCTCCGCTACGGCGACCGGGTCCTCGTGGACCTGCCGCCCGGGGCCGCCATGCCCACCGCCGCGCACGCCGTCGCGTGGGCCGGGGGGGTCGTGGTCCTGAACAGGCCGGGCAGCGACTCCCCGCCCCGGTCACGGTCCATCCCGTTCGGCATCGTCGCCCCCCAGCGCCGGGAGGGCCCGAAGGAGGCCCTCGGCCTGCTCGACCTCGTCGGCGAGACCGAGGTGGAGTTCGGCCCCCTCGCCGGGCCAGCGCTGAGCGCGGGCGCCGACCGGGTGCTCACCCACGAGGAGCTCGCGGGCGACCTGCGCAGACTCGCCACGCGGCTGCTCATCACCAAGGACGACGTGGTCCTGGTCGCGGTCTCCGACCGGCTGCGGGCGCTCCGGACGATGGACATGGCGCTCATGTCGGGCGCCCACATGGTCGTGGCCCACGAGCCCACGCTGATCGGCTGCCGGGTGCTGGCGAGCGAGCACCAGGCCACCCTCGTGGTGGCGCCTTTCGAACTGGCCAGGCGACTACTGGGCAATCCATATCTCAGGGTTGTGGACGAGCGCACAGTGGTGAGTTCCCTCAGCCTGTGAAAAATCGGTGACAGAGTGCGCTGACTGCGCCAGGGTGAAGGCATGGCGGACGCGTTGCTGCACAACCTCCCCGCAGAGCCCAACCGGTTCGTCGGCCGCGAGCGAGACATCGACGATCTGTGCGCGATGTTTCATGAAACCCGCGCCGTCACGCTGTGCGGCGTGGGCGGCATCGGCAAGACCAGGCTGGCCCTGCGGGTGGCGGCCAAGCTCGTCCCGGAGAACGCCGACGGCGTCTGGCTGGTCGAACTCGCCCGGCTGAACCGGCCTGAACTGGTCCTTCAGGAGGTCGCCGACGTCTTCCGGCTGGAGACCGAACCCGGGCACTCCCCTCTCGACACCCTGGTGGCGCGGCTGTCGAACGCCACCTGCCTGATCGTGCTCGACAACTGCGAGCACCTGATCGAGGCCGCGGCGCACACGACGGCGGCGCTGCTGGCCATGTGCCCCGAGGTGCGGGTCCTCGCGACCAGCCGCGAGGCGATGCGCATACCGGGCGAGCTGATCTGGCACGTCCCGCCGCTCGACCTGCCGGGCGACGACCCGGCCGAGGCCGAGTCCGTGCAGCTCTTCCTCAACCGCGCCCGCGCCGCGGGCACCCAGCTCGGCGAGGGCAGCCTGCCCGACGTGGCGCGGCTGTGCCGGGCGCTCGACGGGCTGCCGCTGGCGCTGGAACTGGCCGCCGCCCGCACCCGCATGCTCAGTCCGGGGCAGATCGCCGACCGCATCGACGACCGGTTCGCGCTGCTGACCAGCGGTGACCGTACCGCTCCCGCGCGTCAGCGGACGCTCGCGGCGGCGGTCGAGTGGAGCCACGACCTGCTGTCCACGGCGGAGAAGACCCTCCTGCGGCGCCTCTCGGTGCTGGCGGGCGGCTTCGACCTCGACCTGGTCGAGCGGGTCTGCGCGGAGCCGCCGCTGTCGGACGCGATGGTCGTCCCCCTGCTCGGCGCGCTGGTCGACAAGTCGCTGGTGGTCTGCGACGAGCAGCGCGGACGCTTCCGCCTGCTCGACACCATCCGGCAGTTCGCCGCCGACCGGCTGGCCGAGTCCGACGAGGAGCGCCTGGTCCGCGACCTGCACCTGCGGGTGCTCGTGCGCCTCCAGGAGCTGGCCTTCGAGGCGGAGTTCGTCACGCCCAGGCTGTCGTGGCAGGAGCGGCTGGCCGCCCTCACCGGCAGCAGGGAGCGGCTCGGCGACCAGCGGGAGGCGCTGGAGTGGGTGCTGCGCTCCGGCAATTTCGCCCTCGGCCTGCGCCTGTGCGTACGCAGCAGCGGCCTGCTGTCCATGGGCGGCGGCGCGGGCGAGATCGTGAGCTGGATGGAGCGCCTGCTCGACCAGGACCTGTCCAGGGTGCCGCGCGAGCTGGTCGCGGTGGCCAAGGGCTACCTGTCGTACGGCCTGCTGGCCCGCGACGAGCTGGAGGTCGGCCTGACAGCGGCCCTGGAGGGCCTGGCCGAAATGGACGGCGACCCGTTCATGCTGGCCGCCACCCACGCGATCGCGGCGGGCGCGCTGATGCGCATGGGCCGGGCCGAGGAGGCGAGCGCGCACATCGAGCAGGCCATGACCGTGGCCCACGCCCACGACGACCAGCTCAACGAGGTGAGCGCGCTGGTGGCGCTGTCGGTGCACGCGCTGCGGCGCGGCAGGCACCGCGAGGCGCAGCGCCTGGTCGCCGAGGCGCACGCGGCGGCCATGTCCCACGGGCACCCGTGGTCGGCGGCGCTGGCGACCACGCATCTCGGGGTGGTGGCCGAGCGCCGGGGCGATCTGGAGGCCGCCTCCGAGCACTACGACGCGGCGATCTCCTGGTTGCGCAGGCTCGACAACCGGGGCGAGCTGTCTGAGTGCCTGGCGCGCAGCGGGCGCA
Source organism: Nonomuraea longicatena (assembly GCF_039525605.1). Classification (NCBI taxonomy): domain Bacteria; kingdom Bacillati; phylum Actinomycetota; class Actinomycetes; order Streptosporangiales; family Streptosporangiaceae; genus Nonomuraea; species Nonomuraea longicatena. Next base: position 338,120 of record NZ_BAAAHQ010000008.1, read on the forward strand.
TCATGGCGCTGCGCGGCGAGGGTGCGGCGGCCAAGGAACGCCTGGTCGAGGCGCTGGCCGTGGCCAGGCAGTGCGGCATCCGCCAGGCGCTGTCGCGGTGCCTGGCCTCGCTGAGCACGATGGCCGAGGCCGAGGGCGACCTCGACGGCGCGGTGCTGGCCTCCTCGGCCGCGAGTTCGCTGCGTGAGTCCATGGGCCACAAGGTGGGCTCCCACGCCGCCGACGAACTGCTCGCGCGGGCGCGGGCCAAGCTGGGCGAAGGCCGTACGACCGCGCTGTGGTCCAAGGGGCGGGCCAGGCCGCCGCTGGAGGTGGCCGCGCTGGTGCTCGACGGGCGCCGGCCGGAGCCGGCCCCCGTCCGGGTGCTGCAGGTGGAGGCGCCGTCGGCGCTGCTGACGGTCCGCGAGATGGAGATCGCCGGGTTGCTCACGCGCGGCCTGTCGAACAAGGCGATCGGCGAGGAGTTGGTGATCAGCCCCGCCACCGTTGCCCGGCATATCGCCAACATCATGGAGAAACTCGGCTATACCTCTCGGGCTCAGATCGCGGTGTGGGCGGCCGAGCACGGTGTGCCTTCTGCGTAGATCTGGGGGAGATCTCTGCATAAGGTTCTGCATAATCCGCCCCATGTGCCGACGAGATGGACTCCCTACCGTTGTCGCCATGGAGCACATCGTCACGATGGACCCCGGGACCGCCCACGACGAGCGGCTGGCCAGAGCCACTCTGCGCCTGCGCCGCTGTGGCGTGCGGCCCGGAGACACGATTCTCATCTGCCTGCCGATCGGCCCCGACCTGTTCTTCGCCGCCGATGCGGTCATGGCACTGGGCGCGACGGCCGCGCCGCTGGCTCCCGACGGTGAGGCGCTCGACGAGACGGTGGCCGCCAGCCCGGCCCGCCTGATGATCTCCGACGATCCTCGGGCCGTCACCGCGGCCGCGGAGTCGCGCATCAGGGTGGTGATGAGCGTCGCCGACCTGGGTGCATAAGCTCAGGCTCATGCCGCTCGCACCCAACTACCCCGTCATGCTCAGAACCACCGACGGCGTCCGCCTCGACGGTGCCCACACCCCCGCCGGGCCCGGCGGCTCCGACGTCGGTATCGTGCTGGCCCACGGGTTCACCGGCTCCTGGCGGTGCGCGGACACGCGGCGCATCACCCACGTCCTCAGCCGCTACGGCGGCGTCGTAGCCTTCGACTTCCGGGGCCACGGCCGCTCCGGCGGCCGGACCACCGTCGGCGACCTGGAGGTGCACGACGTCGCCGCCGCCGTGCGGCACGCGCGCTCGATCGGCTACGAGAAGGTCGCCGTGGTCGGCTTCTCCATGGGGGCGGCGGTCGCCATCAGGTACGCCGCGCTGCACCGGGGCGCCGACGCCGTCGTGGCCGTGAGCGGCCCCGCCCGCTGGTACTACCGCGACACCCCGCCGATGCGCCGGGTGCACTGGGCTATCGAGCGGCCGCTGGGGCGGATCGCCGCCCGGATCGCCAGGCGCACCCGCATCTCCAGCGGCCGCTGGGACCCCGCGCCGATGCCTCCGCACGAGGCCGCCGCCCTGGTCGCCCCGGTGCCGTTGCTGGTGGTCCACGGCGACGCCGACACCTTCTTCCCGGTGGAGCACGCCCACCAGATCTTCGCGGGCGCGAAGGAGCCCAAGGAGCTGTGGATCGAACCGGGTTACGGTCACGCCGAGTCCGCGGCCAGGCCCGGAATGATCGTCCGCATCGGCGCGTGGATCGAGGCGAACCTTTCCTAAGCGAATCGCGTCTACCTAGGGCAGATGGAGATAACCGCCGGGAGTAACACCTTGGGGAAGGAATCCACCGCCCGACGGTGTGCCCAGCGTCGCGGGGGCGCGCTGGGTGCCATCAGCATCGACCGGCGAGGGCCCGCGTCCGGCGCGGGCCCTCGCACCGGCCGGGGTCAGCCCATCCTGGTGATGGTCTTGTACTCCAGGTAGCCGTTCAGGCCCTCGGGGCCGAGTTCGCGGCCGAGGCCGCTGGCCTTGTAGCCGCCGAAGGGCGCGTTGGCCTCCAGCATCACGATGTTGACGCCGTAGGTGCCGGTGCGGACCTGCCTGGCCACGTCCATGCCGTGGTCGGTGTCCGCAGTCCAGACGGAGCCGGACAGGCCGTACTCGCTGTCGTTGGCCAGCCGGATCGCGTCGGCCTCGTCCGCGTAGGGGATGACGGTGAGCACCGGGCCGAAGATCTCCTCGCGGGCGATGCGCATGTCGTTGCCGACCTCGGCGAAGACGGTGGGCGCGACGTACCAGCCCCGCTCGTAGGGGCGCTGCAGCCCGCCGACGACGACCTTGGCGCCCTCGTCCATACCGATCTTGATGTAGCCCTCGACGCGCTCCTGCTGCCGCCGGGCGACGAGGGGGCCGACGGTGGTGGTGGGGTCGGACGGGTCGCCGACCGCCTGACCGGCGACCATCGCGGCGACGGCCTCGACGACCTCGTCGTACCGGTGGCGGGAGGCGAGGATGCGGGTCTGGGCGATACAGGCCTGGCCGTTGTTCATGAGGGAGGCCATGGACAGCATGTTCATGCTGGCGGGCAGGTCGGCGTCGTCGAGGATGATCGCGGCGGACTTGCCGCCGAGTTCGAGGCTGACCCGCTTGAGCTGCCGCCCGCAGACGGCCGCGATGCGGCGTCCGGCTTCGGTGGACCCGGTGAAGGCCACCTTGTCGACGCCCGGGTGGGCGACCAGGTGCTCGCCCGCCTCGCGGCCGGCGGGGACGATGTTGAGCACGCCCGCCGGGACGCCCGCCTCCTGGACGATCTCGGCCAGCAGGTAGGCGTCGAGGGGCGTCTCCGGTGCGGGCTTGAGCACGATCGAGCACCCGGCCAGCAACGCGGGTGCGATCTTGGTCATGGTGACGAACTGGGGGACGTTCCACGGCACGATGGCGGCGACCACGCCGACGGGCTCGCGGCGTACGGTGATCGGCCCGAACAGGCCGGGCCGCTCGTCCTCCTGCTCGAAGGCGCTGCCGTACTCGGCGTAGAACTGGAGCATGCCGATCGGCGGGAGGATCTGGCCGAGGTTGGAGAAGGTGATCGGCGAGCCCATCTCCTCGGTGATGAGCGCGGCCATCTCGCCCTGGCGGGCGATGTAGACGTCGGCGAGGCGGCCGATGACCGCGGCGCGCTCGGCGAAGCTCAGTCTCGGCCACGGGCCGTGGTCGAAGGCGTGGCGGGCGGCGGCGACCGCGCGGTCCATGTCGGCGGCGGTGCCGTCCGGTACGCGTCCGACGACCTCCTCGGTGTGCGGGGAGACGACCTCGATGGTGCCGGTGCCCGCCGGGGCCACCCACTCGCCCCCGATGAACAACGTGTCGTGCTGGCGCATACCGTGTCCTCTCTACCAACCGAATGTTTGCTTGGTTCAGTCTTGCCTCAGGAGGAGACCCCGTCCATAGAAAACCGAATGGCATTCGGACTATTCCGTGCCGATGCGGCAAAAGGGGCGCCGGTGCCCCGGCGCCCCTTTCGCCACCGATCAGCCGAGCAGGTGCTTCATGGACCGGCGGATGAGGTCCGTACGCGCCTGCGCGTCCAGACTCTCGGCACCGAAGCCCAGGTAGACCGTGTCGGCCGTGACGATGCCGCCGCCCTCCTCGAACAACTGGTCCGTGCGGAACCAGTCGTTGACCGACGTCGAGGTGCCCGGCGGCGGACCCGAGACCGTCCAGCCGCCGAGATCGGTCTCGAACGAGGTCTGCGCCGCCGTCGCGCCGTCCAGCGTCACCACGGCGTCGTCCACGAAGACACCGGCCTGCTGGGTGGACCAGTCACTGATGTAGGAGATCGACAGCTCGACCTTCTTGCCCGCGTACCGGCTCAGGTCGAGCTTCCACTGCTGCCAGCCGCCGGAGTTGCCGGAGGCCGCGTGCCACTCGCCGGAGCTGCCCACCGGCTCGCAGTTCGGGCCCTGGTAGCGCTGTGTGAACGGGTGGAGCGTCCGCCAGCCGCCGCTGCCCGGCGCCGCGCAGCTCTGCCCCGTCTCGCGCGAGGTGTGGCCGTTGGCGTCCGGGAGCGTGGTCCAGTCGTCCTGCCCGGCCGTACGCGCCTCGACGGTGAGGTGGTCCCAGCCCGCCTCGGTGTCGTACGACGTCCAGAACGACAGGTCGCCGCCGGACTTGCCGGTCAGGTCCACCGTGGTCGTCAGCCGCTTCCAGGAGACGTCCGCGATGCCGCTGTAGACGTCCCAGGCGCCCGTGTGCGGGTCGAACGGCCCGCCGGGCCGCGCCCACTTCACCTGCGCCGAGCTGGCGAACAGGGGGAAGCGGTCCTTGGGCAGGATCGCCGAGGTCGCCACGAAGGAGTTGGTGTGGCTGGGCGCCAGCGTGCCGCCGAAGCCCTCGAACGGCCCACCGGCCCCCTTCAGCGGGTACGGTGCCCCCGTGCCGTGGTCGGTGCCCGCGTCGTCGAAGTACACGTAGGCGCCCAGCCAGTACTGCTGGAAGTCGTTGAACACCGGGATGCACGGCGGGTCGTTCGGCACCGCGCACTCGCCCTGCGCGGGCTGGTCGGGCTGGAAGTAGTACGAGCCGTTGGCGTTGCCGGCGTACGACGGGTACTTCCCGGCGTGCAGCAGCTTGCCGCCCTCGTTCAGGTAGTCGCGCACCGCCATTTCGGTGTCCACGCCCAGCTTGGAGGTGGTGCCCGGTACCTGGCCCGCGCTCCTCGGGATGATGTCGTCGCCGGTCTCCCACACCACGGCCCGGTAGTGGCTGAGCACGCCCAGCGGGTGCGGGGCCTTGCGGCCGGCCTTGTCCACGTCGTAGACGTCGGAGGTGTAGCCCGCCTCGGTGAGAGAGGCGGCGTACTCGTCGGCGTACTTGGCCTCGGTGACGCCCTGCGCCGGGCTGAGGCCGGTCACGTCCTCCGCCGCGAGCACGAGCACCTTGCCGCCGATGTCGGCGGCGACCTGGTAGGTGAAGTCGCCGCTCTTCTTCCCGTCGAAGGAGGAGAACCAGACCTTCACCCGGTCGCCGGGCCGGGTGCCGGTGACCTTACCGCGCACCCGGTGGTAATAGCGGTCGTAGCCGTCGCCGTAGCGCTCGCCGCCCTTCCACTCGGCGGTCCTGACGGTCTTGGTCCTGCCGCCGTTGACCTGGTAGCTGAGGAAGACGGGGCCGAGCTTGCGCTTGGCGTTGACCTGGACGACCTGGTCCTTGCCGTGGCTGGTCTCGAAGGGGTCGAGCTCGAAGTCCGGCGTGCGGTTGCCGAGGTGGCTGAGCGGCTCGGCCGGGTCGGGCGCGGACTTCGCGACGTCGAGGGCGAAGGGGAGATTCTTCTCGAACTCCGCCTGCACCAGCGCCTCGTCGTCGGGGAAGACGAAGCCGCAGCCCTCGCAGCCCTCGCTCAGCTCCGGCGTCCACGACAGCGTGCCGTGCGCGAAGTGCGCCTGGTCGTTGGTGTCGCCGTTGGTCGTGTACAGCTCGGCGCCGAGGTCGGGGTCGAAGCCGGGGATGGCCGGTCTGGCGTCGGTGCCCGCCAGCGCCTCGTAGATCGGGTTGTCCGCGGTCTCGGTGGCGATCTGGATGCCGAGCGGATAGAGGAGCAGTTGGCCGTAGGAGTGGTAGTTCACGTTGAAGGCGAACTTCATCCGCTTCATGAGGCCGTCGAGCGCCCTGGTCTCCGGCTCGCTGGCCGGTCCGGTGCCCCGGTAGGTCTCACTGCTCGGGATCGAGGAGGAGCCCTCCTCGTCGTGGTGGAAGTTCGTGGGGAAGTTGCGGTTGGGGTCCACGCCGTCGCCGACGGAGATCCGGCCGTCGCCGTTGACGTCCCGCAGGTTCTTCCGCCACAGGCGGTTGCCCTCGGTGAAGGTGAAGTCGTAGCCGTCGGGGTTGGCCACCGGCACGAACCACAACTCGGTGCTGCCGAGCAGCTTGCGCAGCGCCCGCTTGTTGGCGACCACGTGCTTCAGCAGCCGCATGTCCACCTCGGTGGCGATCCACTCGCGGGCGTGCTGCGTCGCGGAGTACAGGACGGCGGGCTTGCGGCCGTCGGGCAGCACCCGGGCCAGGCTCGTGACCTTGGCGGCGAGGATGTCCTTGCCCTGGACGGTCTTGCCGATCGACTGGAGTTCGACGACGTCCTTGTTGGCCGCGGCGATGGCCCGCAACTGGTCGGCGATGCCGCCGGGCTCCGAGTAGGACTTCCACACGGTGTGACCGCCGGCGGCCTGGGCCTTGGCCGCCTCCAACTGGGTCTGGCCCTGCGCGTTGCGCACGGGCTCCGGCCGGTGGCCGAGTTTGCCGAGCCCCGCCAGGTCGTCGCGGGCGGCGGTCAGCTCGATGTGTTCCTTTCCGTTCTTGACCTGCTGGCGCACGATGTCGAAGCCGGCTTCCCTGAGCTTCTCACCGGTGCCGGGCGCGGCGTCGAGTTCGTACAGCTCGATGCGGTCGCCTGGGGGCGGGGGCGCCACCGTCGCCTGGACCTGCGTGGCGGCGGTGGTCGCGGCTAAGCCCACTAAGGCGGCCGCAAGGAGGGCTAAGGTTCGAGACACGATCTACCCTTCGCGGAGTCGAGTTGATCGCAATCTCACTCGGCGGGGTGAGGTCGGCAAGACCCAAAGTTCCGGGCGCCTACGCAAGGTGGTAGATACTTCGCCAACAGTGCCGGAGTTCACGGGTTCCTATGACAGCACTCAAGATCATCTTCTATAGTTTCGCTCCGTCGTACATGGGAGGACGAGCGTGAGATTCGGGCGCTTCGCCGGTGCCGCCGTCATCCTTGCCGCATTGCTCGCCGCCCCCTTCTCGCAGGCCGCTGCGGCCGACCCGGGCAGCCCCGCCAACCTGCGCAAGCTCACCAAGCAGGCCGCCGAGCTCAGCAAGCTCTACCGGGGCCAGATCGAGGCGCTGGAGGACACCCGCCTTCAGGCCAAGAAGGCGATGGAGAACTCCGAGCGGCTGCGGTCCCAGCTCGCCACCGCCCGCGCCGACGTCGGTGACATCGCGCGCACCTCGTACATGACCGGGCCCTTCGGCTCGGTGCAGTTGTTCGGCATCAGCGACCCCACGTCCGTGCTCGCCGAGGCCACCCGCCTGCAGTACATCGCCAACGAGCGCACGAACCGGATCAAGCGCATCCAGACCCTCGTCAAGCGGGCCGACGACGCCAAGAAGGCGTCGGCCGACAAGATCAAGGAACTCGAGCGCAAGATCAAGGAGATGCGCGACAAGCGCGACGACGTCCAGAAACTGCTGCGCAAGTACGGTTTCCAGACCCCCACCGGCGGCGCCGGCCTCACCGCGCGCATGGTCACGGTGAAGATGGCCGCCCAGCAGAACTTCCCCTTCCCGTACGGCATCGGCTGCCTGCGCCCCGGCGACCCGGGCGAGCACGGCAAGGGCCGGGCCTGCGACTTCATGATCTCGCGCGGCATGGCCAGCGGAGCCGAGGCGGCCCAGGGCGACGCCCTGGCCGATTACCTGATCAAGAACGGCGCGCGGCTGGGCGTGATGTACATCATCTGGAAGCAGCGCTACTACGACGTGCGCACCGGTGGCGGCTGGGATCCGATGTCAGACCGGGGCGGCGTCACCGCCAACCACTGGGACCATGTGCACGTGTCGGTGTTCTAGGCCGCTCTAAGACGCTGTGAGCCGCCAGGAGAAGCCGTCCGGGTCGGTGAAGTACCCGCTGTGGCCGTTGTCGCCCGGCCCGCCCGGGACGGTGACCCGGCCCCCC
>NZ_BAAAHQ010000008.1:345849-393003 GCF_039525605.1 Nonomuraea longicatena
GCCCGCCAGCAGCGCGTCCACCTCGGCGGCGGACTCGGCGCGGTGGCCGAGCACCATCGCGGGGAACCCGGAGCCCTCGTGGACGACGCCGGCGTCCTTGGCGAGGACCTCGCGCTGCATCAGGCACAGCCGGGAGGCCCCTTCGGCGGGGTGGAAGTCGATGTACTTGTCGCCGTAGTCGCGGTCCGTCTTCATCCCCAGCGCCTCGTAGAAGGTCCTGGAGGTCTTCGGGTCCTTGACGCCGAGGATGACCGTGGTCTCGGTCGGGCGAGGGTACTCAGCCGCGGGGGCGGTGTCCTTGCCGGTGCCCGCCGCCAGCTTCCAGACCGAGCCGTCGGGCGCGTGGAACGCTCCCGAGAAGGAGCCGAACAGCGCCTTCTTGGCGGGCTTGAGGAGTTCGGCGCCGTGCCGGACGGCGGCCTCCATCACGGCCTTGACCTCGGCGGGCTGGTCGAGGTTGTAGGTGAGGACGAAGCCCCGGAAACCGGAGGTCGCGGGCGCGGCCCCGGCGTCGGCGGCCAGCGCCTCGGTCCCGGCCAGGGCGAAGCGCCCGGTGCCCTGCATGTCCAGGTCGATCGACTCGCCGTGGTCGGCGCTACCGGCGGAGAGGGCGCTCCGGTAGAACACGCCCGTCTCCTGCACATCGGTCGCCGCCAGGGTGACGGTGTCCAGCCACAAGATCATGTTCTGCTCCTTCCGTGAATCCGTGCTCAGCTCGCGGCCCGCGTGACCAGCTCGGACAGCGTCTCCCACGCCGCGTCGCTCAGGTCGGTCAGCGCGTACGCGGTCGGCCACAGGCCGGTGGGGTCGTCGAGCTTCGCCTCCACGCCGAAGCCGAACGTCGAGTAGCGCTCCTTGTCCCCCTGCCCGCTGCGGAAGAAGCACACGATCTTCCCGTTCCTGGCGTAGGCCGGCTGCCCGTAGTACAGCTTCGGCGCCAGCTCGGGGGCGGCGAGGGTCACGAGCGCGTGCACCTTCTCGGCCAGCCGCCGGTCCTCCTCCGGCATCTGGGAGATCTTCTCCAGCACGTCGGCCTCGTCGGCCGCCGCCTTGTCCGCGCTGCGGGAGCGCCGGGCCTCCGTCTTCAGCTCGGCGGCGCGGTCCTTCAGCGCGGCCCGCTCCCGCTCGGAGAACGCCTCCGCCGACGTCGGGTCCTTGCCGCTGGATTCCTTGCTCATCACCGATGCTCCTTCGCTCGTGTCCGCGTGATGTGGTTTCACGCTATCCGTCGCGAGGCTTCGGCTCTTCTCGATTCCTGACCGATCGGCGACACCCCCGATCAGGCCGGTGACCTGCGGGTGTGTCGCGTTCAGGAGAGCCGGGCGAGGTGGTCGCGCAGCCAGTGGTAGGACGCCTTGGGGGTGCGCTCGCCGGTCGCGAAGTCGACGTGCACCAGGCCGAAGCGCTGGTGGTAGCCCTCGGCCCACTCGAAGTTGTCCAGCAGCGACCAGACGAAGTAGCCGCGCACGTCGGCGCCCTCGGCGCGGGCCCGCTCGACGGCCGCGAGGTGGCCCTCCAGGTAGGCGATGCGCGCCGGGTCGTCCACCGTGCCGCCGGGGGAGCGGGTGTCGTCCTGGGAGCAGCCGTTCTCCGTGACGTACAGGGGCGGCAGGGCGGTGCCGTACCGGGTGGTGAGGCCGACCAGCAGCTCGCGCAGGCCGTCGGGGACGACCGGCCAGCCGAACGCGGTGGTGGGGTAGCCGGTGAGGGGCGCCTCGGCGAACGGCAGCCCGTCCTCGGTGGGAGCGGCGATCCGGGTGGGGTTGTAGTAGTTGATCCCCAGGCCGTCGATCGGGGTGGAGATCACGCCGAGGTCGCCGTCGCGCACGCCGTCCATCCCGTTCCCGTACGCCGAGAGGTCGGGATAGGCGCCCAGCAGCAGCGGGTCGAGGAACAGCCGGTTGTGCAGCGTGTCGTAGGCCCGCGCCGCCACCTGGTCGCCGGGGTGGCCGGAGGCGGGCCACACGGGGGTGTGGTTGTTGGCGATCAGCACCTTCCCGGCACCGGCCGCGCGCAGGGCCCGCACGGCCAGGCCGTGTCCGAGCAACTGGTGGTGGGCGGTGGGCAGCGCCTCCACGAGCAGGGTGCGGCCGGGGGCGTGGACGCCGAGGCCGTAGCCGAAGGCCATGTGGACGAACGGCTCGTTCAGCGTGATCCACATCGGCACCCGGTCGGCCAGCCGGTCGGCGACGACGGCCGCGTAGTCGGCGAACAGGGCGGACACGTCGCGGTTCAGCCAGCCGCCCCGGTCTTCGAGCTCCTGCGGCAGGTCCCAGTGGAACAGCGTCGGCACCGGGGCGATGCCCGCCGCGAGCAGGGTGTCGACCAGGCGTTCGTAGAAGTCGAGGCCCTTCGCGTTGACCGCGCCGGAGCCGGCGGGCAGCACGCGCGGCCAGGAGATCGAGAAGCGGTAGGCGTTGACGCCGAGGCCCGCCATGAGCGCGACGTCCTCGGCGAAGCGGTGGTAGTGGTCGCAGGCCACGTCGCCGGTGTGCCCGTCGCGCACCCGGCCCGGGGTGTGGGAGAAGGTGTCCCAGATGGACGGTCCCCGGCCGTCCTCGGCCGCCGCGCCCTCGATCTGGTAGGCGGCGGTGGCCGTTCCCCACAGGAAGGTGCTCATGTGAGGTGAGTATGGCTCAGGTCAGCGGGGTGGGAAAGGGCGCGACCGTACCAGCTGGTAATGGTCCAGGATGGACGGCATGACGAGTACCTTGCGCCGTCGCCCGGCCCAGCGCCGCAGCCTCGAACGCGTCGAGCGGATGCTCGACGAGTGCGCGCTCCTGCTGGACGAGGTCGGATACGACGCGTTGACCACCAAGGCGGTCGCCCGTCGCGCCGGGGTGCCGATCGGCACGTTCTACCAGTTCTTCCGTGACAAGCAGGCCCTCGTGCGCGCGCTGGCCCTGCGCAACCTCGACGCCTTCCTGACCCGGGTGAGCGAACTGCTCACCGAGGCGCGGCCCGGCCACTGGACCGCCCTCGTCGATCTCGCGATCGACGAGTTCGTCGCCATGAAGCGCACCACGCCCGGGTTCGGGGTGGTCGACTTCGGCGAGGTGCTGTCCGCGCCCGGCGGTCCCGCCATGAAGGGCACCAACCGCATGCTCGACTCGGCGCTTGAGAACAACGCGATCGTCGCCGACCGGCTGCACACCCTGCTCGACGCCCCGGCCGCCCCCGGCCTCGACCGCGCCCTGCTGGTCGCCGTCGAAGCCGGGGACGCGGTGCTCAAGCTCGCGTTCCGGGTTCATCCCGACGGCGACGAGCAACTGATCGCCGAGTGTAAGCGGCTGGTACGCCGCTACCTCGCCGATCATCTGCCCTGACGCGGCCGGTGGTCGGCATGAACCACATGCCCGACCCCGAGAGATAGATCGTTCCCGAGTGCAGATTCATCCTTACCATGCCTCCGCCATCCTTTTCTTCTGGTCGCCGTCGAGGGAGAGAGACGCCCCCGTGACGGCCTCCTCCAACTGGGCGAGCGAACTGACACCGACGATCGGGAGATGACCGTCGGCGATGAGCCAGGCCAGCACGACCTGGTTGGGCGTGGCGCCCACCTCGATCGCCACCTCCCGCAGCACCTTGAGCCGCCGCGCCGTCCCCGGGTGGTCGTAGGACTCGGGCAGCGGCCGGTCCTCACGCGTGTAGGCACCGGCCAGCAGCGTGTTGTACGGCCACAACGTCAGGTCCGGCGTGTCCGCGACGTAGTCGAGCAGGTCGTCGGTGACCAGCACGTGCGCGCTCTCCGCCAGCCTCGCGTTCGGACGCGGCCGCAGGTAGGTGTGCCGCGACTGCACGTGGGTGTACGGTGTCCAGCCGTTCGCCCGCGCCACCGCCCTGGCCCGCTCCAGCCGCCACGCGGGCACGTTGCTCGCACCGATCTCGCGCACCCGGCCGTCCGCGGTCAGCTCGTGGAAGGCGCCGAGCGTCTCCTCCAGCGTCACGCTCCGGTCCTCCACGTGCGACCAGTACACGTCGATGTAGTCCGTCCGCAACCTGCGCAGGCTGCCCTCGACCGCCTTGGCGATCACCGGGGCCGACAGCCCCTCGTACCGCGACAGGTCGGCCGGGTCCACCGGGCGCGCCCCCACCTTCGTGCTCAGCACCATCCGGTCACGATTGCCCCGCGCGGCCAGCCACGCGCCGATCGCCTGCTCGCTCTCGTCGCCGGTGCACCCCTCGATCCAGAAGGGGTAGTTGTTGGCGGTGTCGAGGACGGTGCCGCCCGCTTCGGCGAAGCGGTCGAGGATGGCGAAGGTGTCCCGCTCGTTCACGGCGGTGCCGAAGGGGATCGTGCCCAGTGCGAATCTCATGCCCCAGACTGTGAGACCTGGAGCGCACTCCATGTCAAGCGCTTGACCTGGAGTGCACTCCAGGTGGGAGCATGGCGGACGTGAGCGTCTACACGCCTGCTGAGGTGGTCGAGGAGACCGGGTTCAGCATCGACACGATCCGGTACTACGAGAAGATCGGCCTGCTCGTCGACATCGACCGCAACGCCGCCGGTCAGCGCCGTTTCACGCCGGAGGACGTGGGCTGGCTCGGCCTGCTCAAGTGCCTGCGCGACACCGGCATGCCCATCGCCGAGATGCTGCGCTTCGCCGAACTGGTCCGCGCCGGCGAGCACACCGTCGCCGACCGCGTCGCCCTCCTCGAAGAACACGACCGCCGCGTCAAGGCGCAGATCGCGGGCCTCGTCGAACGGCAGCGCTACATCAAGAGCAAGATTTCCTACTACCGGAGCGTCCGGTAGCCAGGGCTTGGGGGTGCGGCTGCTAGACCGAGGTGCATGGCCGGACCCAGGGCAAAACGGATCAACATCCCGCTTCGCCGTGTCGCGCTCGTGTGCGCCGCGATGCTCTTCGCGTCACTGGCCAACATCACCTACATCCAGGCGTTCCAGTCGGGCACCCTCAACCTCGACCCGCGCAACCAGCGGGCGCTCATCGACCGGTTCGAGCACCCGCGCGGCGACATCCTCACCACCGAGGGCGAGCCCGTGGCGACCAGCGTGAAGCAGAGCGGGGGACCGTACGCCTACCAGCGCCTCTATCCGGGAGGCGGGGTGTACGCGCCCGTCACCGGCTACCAGTCGCTCTACGACGAGACCGGCATCGAGCACACCGAGGACGAGGTGCTGTCCGGCGACGACCCCAAGGTCAAGGTGCGCGCCCTGGTGAAGGACGGCGTCGCGGACGGCGCCGACGTGCAGCTCACGATCAGCGCGCGGGTGCAACTCGCCGCCTACGAGGCGCTGCGGGCCAGCGGGCGCAGAGGCGCGGCCGTGGCGCTCAACCCGGAGACCGGGGCGGTCCTCGCGCTGGTGTCCCACCCCTCCTACGACCCGAACGCGTACACCGGCTTCGACCCGGACGCGCTCGCGGAGGCGGACCGGCTGCTGCGCGCCGACCCGCAGCGGCCGCTGCTGAACCGGGCCCTCGCCCGTCACTACCCGCCCGGCGCCGTGTTCGGGATCGTCACCTCGGCGGCGGCCCTGGCGTCGGGCGCGTACACGATGTCGGTCAAGGTGGACGCGCCCACCCGGCTCGCGTTGCCGGGCGTGGCCACCCAGGTGACCAACGCGGGCGGCGCGGCCTGCGGTGACGGGTATCCGCCGCTCGTGTACGCCTTTCAGATGTCGTGCGACACGGCGTTCGCGGGCATCGGGCTCGACCTCGGGCAGGAGGCGCTGCGGCGGCAGGCCGAGCGGTTCGGCTTCAACGCCGACGACCTGGAGGTCCCGCTGGGGGTGGCCGAGAGCGTGTATCCGAAGGGGATGGACCGGGCGCAGACCGCGCTGTCGGCGATCGGGCGCTTCGAGGTGCGGGTGACGCCGCTGATGCTGGCCATGATGGCGGCGGCGGTGGCCAACCAGGGGGCGCTGATGCGGCCGTACCTGGTGGAGGAGGCGCGGCTGCCGGACGGGTCGGTGATCAACCGGGCGACGCCGGGGGAGTACCGGTCGGCGCTGTCGGCGTCGGCAGCGAACGAGATCGCGGCGATGATGGTGGCGGTGGCCCGGCCCAGCGGGACGGGGGCGGGGGTGGCGATCCCGGGGATCACGGTGGCGGCCAAGACGGGGGCGTCGGCGGGGGTGGCGGGGGCGCCCGACCATGCGACGGTGGCGGCGTTCGCGCCGGCGGAGGACCCGGAGGTGGCGGTGGCGGTCCTGCTGGAGCAGTCCGACGTGACGACGGTGGCGGCCATCACCCGCACGGTCATCCAGGCGGCGCTGGACCGGCCGTGACACCTTCAGCCCTTCAATGCGCCCGCCATCAGGCCGCGCATGAAGAAGCGGCCGAGGAGGATGTAGATCAGCATCGTCGGGATCGACGACAGCAGCGCGGCCGCCATCTGCTGGCTGTACGGCGTCGTCTGGGCGCCGGCGATGTTGTTCAGCATCACCGTCGTCGGCCAGCTGCTCGGGCCCGTGATGAACACCGCGAACAGGAAGTCGTTCCACAGCGACGTGAACTGCCAGATGATCACCACCGCGAAGGCGGGCCCCGACACCGGCAGCACCACCGACCAGTACGTGCGCAGCATGCCCGCGCCGTCCACCCGCGACGCCTCGATCAGCTCGTCCGGCACCGTCACGTAGTAGTTGCGGAAGATCAGCGTGCAGATCGGGATCCCGTACACCACGTGCGCCAGCACCAGGCCCGGGATCCCCCCGTAGAACACGCCCTGCGTCCCGGCCAGCTCGTTCAGCCCCACCAGTAGCTGCACCAGCGGGATCATCACCCCCTGGTACGGGATGAACATCCCGAACAGGAACAGGGTGAACAGCAGGTCCGCGCCCGGGAAGCGCCATTTGGACAGCACGTACCCGTTCATCGACCCGAGCGCGCACGACAGCAGCGACCCCGGCACCGCCACCAGCACGCTGTTCCAGATGCCCGGCGCGAGCTTGTCCCACGCCACCTGCCACGCCTCGGACGTCCACGTCTGCGGCAGGTTCCACGCCTGACCGGGATCGGCCTCGGTGAGCGGCTTGAAGCTGGTCACCAGCAGCACGTAGACCGGGACGAGGAAGACCACCACGAAGGCGATCAGCGCCGCCGCCCGCATACCGGTGAAGGCCCGCCCGCGGGCCGCGACGGCCGTCATGCGCGCCTGTCCTTCCGTACGGACCAGATGAGGTACGGGATCACGAACACGGCCACGGCCAGCACGATGTACGTCGCGATCGTGGCCCCCTTGGCCGGGTCGTGCGCGTCGAACACCGACACCCACATGAACACGGCCGGTACGTCGGTGACGATCTGCTTGCCCGACACCGCGACGATGAGGTCGAAGACCTTGAGCGAGATGTGCCCGAGGATGATCAGCGCGGACAGGGTGACCGGGCGCAGCAGCGGCAGCACGATGTGCCGGTAGACGCCCCATTCGGTGCATCCGTCCACCCGCGCGGCCTCACGCAACTCCTCCGGCACGCCCCGGAACCCCGCCAGAAACAGTGCCATGACATATCCGGACATTTGCCAGATTGCTGGGATGGCCATCGCGGCCATCCCCCAATCCGGATCCTTGAACCACGCCCACTGCGGCAGCCCGAACACATCGAGCAGCCGGTTCAGCCCCACCGCCCGTTCCCCGGTGCCCGAGTTCATCAGCCACCGCCACACGATCCCGGTCGCCACGAACGAGATCGCCATCGGGAACAGATAGATCGCCCGGAACGTCCCCTCGCCCCTGATCCCCCTCTCCATGAGGAAGGCGAGCAGCCAGCCCAGCAGCAGCGCCCCCAGCACGAACACGACCGTGAACACGATCGCGTGCCGCACCGACAGGTGCCACCGCTCCAGCTCCCAGATGTCGACGAAGTTCTTCAGCCCGACGAAGTTCCCCTCGGCCACCTCACTGTGCTTGTCCGTCATGGCCAGCCGGATGTTCCAGCCGAGCATGCCGTACACGAACACGCCGATCGCGAGGATCGACGGCGCCACGAGGAGGAGCCCAGGCAGCCAGGTGCGTGCCCGCCTCACAACCATCCCTTTCGACGGAGCAGTGCGGCGGACGCCACGGGCGCCCGCCGCACCCGATCACTGCGTGTTCGCGGCGGCCGCCTCGGCCAGGCCCTTCTGCAACGCCGCCACGTCCTTCTTGCCGAGGAACAGGCCGACCTGCTCGTTGATCGCCGACAGCCACGGCTGGCTGACGCTCACGCCGTGCTGCACCGACCCGGCCAGCTTGTCGCTCGACCAGTCCTTCAGCGCCTCGCCCAGATAGTCGGTGTACAACGCGGCGTCGGCGTCCTTGCGCGCCGGGATCGAGCCCTTCTTCGGGTTGAACGCGTCCTGGCCCTCCTTGCCCGCCGCGACCTTCAGCCACGCCAGCGCGCCGTCCCTGTTCTTGGCCCCCTTGGGCAGGGTGAAACTGTCGGACAGCCACAGGTACGTGCCGTCGGTGCCGGGCGCGGGCGCCCAGTCGAAGTCCTTCTTGGCGGTCTTGCTCAGGCCGTTGGGCGCCGGGTTGCGGAAGAACCCGTACGCCCAGTCGCCCATCACGTTGAAGGCCGCCTGCCCGTCGGCCACCTGCTTGGCGGCCGGCTGCCAGTCGTCCTGGGAGTCGCCCGCGTACGACAGGATCGTGGCGAAGCTCTCCAGCGCCTTGGTCACGGCCGGG
This sequence comes from Nonomuraea longicatena, assembly GCF_039525605.1. Classification (NCBI taxonomy): domain Bacteria; kingdom Bacillati; phylum Actinomycetota; class Actinomycetes; order Streptosporangiales; family Streptosporangiaceae; genus Nonomuraea; species Nonomuraea longicatena. The sequence goes on from NZ_BAAAHQ010000008.1 coordinate 354,481, forward strand.
CCGCCCCAGTCGGCGCCCGGCTTGAACAGGGCGTTGTAGGCGTCGGTTCCGAGCGAGCCGAGCAGCACGTTCTCCAGCAGGTGGGTGACCGTCCACTCGGAGCCGATCGACAGCGGGATCTTGCCCGTCGCCTTGACCTTCTCCAGCGCGGCGGTGAACTCCTCGATCGTCTTCGGCGGGCCCGCGACGCCCGCCTCCGTCAAGACGGCCGGGTTGAACCACAGCACGTTCGAGCGGTGGATGTTCACCGGCACCGAGTAGATCTTGCCCTCGACGCTGATCTGCTCGACGAGCTGCGCGGGGAAGGCGTCCTTGAGCTTGAGCTCGTCGTACAGGGAGGTGAGGTCTTCGAGTTGTCCGGCCTTGATGTATCCCTGGAGTTCGGCGCCCGCGTGGCCCTGGAAGGAGTCCGGCGGCTCGCCGCCCTGCAACTTGGTCTGGAGCAGCGCCTTGGCCTGGTCGCCCGACCCTCCGGCCACCGCGCCGTCGATGAACTTCAGATTCGGGTTCTGCTTTTCGAAGATCTCCCGCATGGCCTTCAGACCGTCGGCTTCACCCGGGCCCGTCCACCAGGAGAACACCGTCACTTCGCTCTGGGCCGCTTTGGTTTCGCCACCGCCACCGCAGGCGGTCACGCCCAGCAGCGTGATCGCGACGGCCGCCAACCACCGTCGACGCATCGCACACCGTCCCTTCGAGACCCCCCGAACGAACTCAGCTTGACAACGTTGTCAGTACGGCCATCAACCCATTCCGGCCGCCGGGCCGTCAAGGTGTGCGCTGATAACAGCTCAGCGACGTTCGAGGTGCCCGCCGGGGCGGGTGATCACGGTGACACCGAAGTCGTGCATGGTGCCCGGCACGTCCACCGAGGCCGCCACCAGCAGCGACCCGCTCAGTACGGCCGCGCCCACGAGCGCGATCAGGTCGTGGCCCCCGTCGGGCCGCCACGTGGACAGCACCACGTCGTCGGTGCCCAGCCGGATTCGGCCGCCGAGTTCGGCCATCCGGTCGAGCAGCGCCGCGTGCGTGACCACCCGGCCGTCGGCCAGCAGCAGCGCGCCCGGCGCCGCCGCGTCCGGACCGGGCAGCCGGGTCGGCGCCGTCGTGCGCAACTCGGCGAAGTCGACCGCCGCCGCCATCCGGCCGAACGCGATCACCTGGCGGACCCGGGACGACTCGACGGCGGGCAGCGCGTACCTGGCCAGATCGGGGGTGGTGATCAGGGTCCTGACGTCCAGCCGCGTCAGCACCCCCGCGAGCTCGTGCGCGGGCAGATCCGGATCGAGCGGCACCACCAGCCCACCGGCCGCCAGCACCGTGTGCACGGCCAGCGTCTGCGCGCCCGTCGTGCGCACGTGCACACCCACCACGTGGTCGCGCCGCATCCCCCGGCACACCAGGCCGGAGGCCGCCCCCGTCACCTCGGTGACCAGCTTGCGGTAGCCGAACACCAGCCCGCCGTGCAGATCGACCAGCGCCGGACGGTCGCCCCGTTCACGGGCCCGGCCGAGGACTTCACCGGTCACGACACGGGTGGACGAGAGGATCGGCTTCATATGCAGGACGGTACGACCGGGTTATGTAGGACGCATCCACCGATGTGTGTAGCCGCATATGCATTCGCTCACCGTGACCGCGCCCGCCGGAGGGCAGGGGGCGGGCCCGAGCCCTGCGCGGCTCGGGCCCGCTGTCACGTGCCCACGGGGCAAAACCCCCACCCCTCCGAGGTGGCCCTGCCCCGCCGCCGGGCCCGTGACGCTCCCGAAACGACCGGCCTGGCACGGGGTCGCGGGTGCGGGAACCCGGACGACACCTCTGGGTCCGCGATCTCGTGCCGGTGGCCGATCTCTGAGTGAACCGTATGCCGCACGCGGATCTCGCACATGCTCCGAGATCGCCATTCCTCGATGTAGGCGCGCGTGCCACAGGATGTGTAGACAGCTCAGGCCCTGGGTCAGGTCGCGGATGTCGCGAGCATGGCGATCGTGAAGTCGATCGCCGTGACGAGCCATTGGGGGTCGTGTCCGGCGCGTTCGCGGACGCGCAGTCCGAGCACCGTCGTGAACAGCAGCTCCACTGCGGCCTCGACGTCCAAAGCGGCGGGCAGGTCGCCGTCGCGGATGCCGCGGCCCAGCAGTGACGCCAGGGTTCTCCTGGTGACCTCGAAAGCGGCCTCGGTCCGCTGCCGGATCTCGGGGTCGGTCGTGCCGAGTTCGGTAGCCGTGTTGACCACGAAGCAGCCGCGGCCCGCATCGTGGCCGATCATCCAGATCAGCCAGTCCCGCAGGACTTCGAGGCTGGGGCCGGAGGCGTTGAGCAGCTCTTCGGCTTGCGCGGACTCGGTCGCCCGATAGTGGTCCAGCGCCCGCAAGAACAGTGTGTGCTTGTCGTTGAAGGTGCGATACAGGCTGCTTTGTTTGAGGTTGAGCTCGGCACCCAGATCGCGCACTGACGTGGCGTTGTAGCCGCGACGCCAGAACAGGTCGCTCGCCTTGGCGATCACGTCCTGCTCGTCGAACTCCCTGGGGCGTGCCATGTGCGCCACTCTACCAAAGTTGTGGAGCGATCGCTCCCGTATTAGGGTGTGCCGTCATATGGGAGCGATCGCTCCCAAATGAGAGAGGGAGAACTCGACGTGACGGTAACGGACCCTGCGATGACCGGGCGAGAGGTGTCAGCGAGGAATTGGATCGCGGTCTCCGCCGTGGCCTTCGGCACATTTCTCCTGGTGACGGCCGAGCAGCTGCCCATCGGGCTGCTCACCCCCGTCGGATCGGCACTGTCGGTCTCCGAGGGCGCGGCGGGCTTGATGGTCACGGTCCCCAGCATCGTCGCCGCCATCTCGGCTCCGCTGGTGCCGATACTCGTCGGCAGGATGGATCGCCGGATCCTGCTCGTCGCCCTGATGGGACTGATGACGCTCGCCAACCTGGCCTCCGCCCTGGCCCCGAACTATCCGCTCCTGATCACCGCCCGCGTGGTGGCCGGGGTGGCGATCGGCGGGTTCTGGGCCATCGCCGGCGGCCTGGCCGTCCGGCTCGTCCCCGCCCCGCTGGTGCCGCGCGCCACCGCGATCATCTTCGGCGGCGTCGGGGCCGCGAACGTCTTCGGCGTCCCCATCGGCACGATGATCGGCGGGCTGGCGAACTGGCGGATCGCGTTCGGCGCACTGAGCGTCCTCGCCCTGATCGTGCTCGTGGTCCTGCTGGTCGTGCTGCCGCCGTTGACCGCCGCGCGGCCCGTCGGCCTGCGGCGGCTGGCCGACCAGTTTCGCAACCCGGGCGTGCGGATCGGCATCCTCGCGACTTTCCTGATCGTGACCGGCCACTTCGCCGCCTACACGTTCATCAGCCCCGTGCTGCGGGATCTTTCCGGCATCGACGCGCGATTCGTCGGGCCGCTGCTGTTCGGGTTCGGCCTGGCGGGCATCGCGGGAAACTTCATCGCGGGTGCCGCCGTGGCGAAGCGCCTCCACCGGACGGTCCTCACCATCACCGCCGCCTTGGGGGTGATCGTGCTGCTCTACCCCGTCGCGGGGCTCACCGCTGTGGGCGGGGTGGTGCTGCTGGTCGTCTGGGGCCTGGTGTACGGCGGGGTCTCCACGAGCCTCCAGACGTGGATGATGAGGTCCGCGCCACAGGCGATCGAGGAAGCCTCCGCCCTGTGGGTGGCGGTGTTCAACCTCTCGATCGGCCTCGGCGCCCTGGCCGGCGGCACCATCGTCGATGCCCTGCCACTGCAGGGCATCCTCTGGCTCGCCGGAGTTCTCGTCCTGGCGGCTGGGCTGGCGGTGTGGAGCGCCCGCCGAAACCCCGGCCTCAGCTGACCCCCTCCCCGTTCCGGAGCGAACCCGTGGTCTCGACGGGCGAACGAAGGCCGATCAGCCCGGCTGCCGCTGGTCGAGCGCCCAGGTGGCGATCTGGGTCCGCGAGGAGAAGCCCAGCTTGGCCAGGATGTTGCTCACGTGCCGAGCCACCGTGGCGGGGCTGATGACCAGTTCGTCGGCCAGCGCCCGGTTGGACAGGCCGCGTGCGATCAGCAGGGCGATCTCCCGCTCCCGCTCGGTGAGCGTGCTGTGTGGCACGGCCACCGGCGCCGACGGCAGCGGATCGGGGGACGGCTCGCCGACGGCGTACTCGATCGCCTGGTGCCACGGCATCGAGCGGCCCTCCGCCCACAGCCGCGCCGCCACCGGCTCGCTGAGCTCGCGCCGCGCGGGCGCCAGGACCTCCTGCGCCCGCGCGCCCGCGCCCAGGAGGAAGCCGCCGCCCATCCGCTCGCGCAGCGCCGAGGCCGCAGCGGCCAGGCGTACCGCCCTGGCGTGATCGCCCTCGCGCTGCGCCAGCTCCGCGAAGGCGTCGACCAGTTCGACCGCCGCCGCCCGCTGCCCGAGGCCGGAACTGAGCGCCAGGCTCTCGGCCAGCCGGGCACGGGCGCCGTCGAAGTCGCCCAGCTCGATCGAGATCCGGCCGAGGCCGACCAGGCAGCTGATGCGCTCGCCCCGGTGGTCGAGCGGGTGGAGCAGCTCCTGCGCGTACTGGTAGTGGCGGGCGGCCGCCTCCAGGTCGCGGCGGGCGTAGGCGAGCTGCGCCAGGCCGATCACGCCGAGCGCCATGCCCCAGTCGTTGCAGTCGCGGTGGACGTCCACCAGTTCCTCGTACAGTCGCGCCGCCTCGCGCAGCCGGCCCGCCGCCTGGGTGAGCACCGCCTTGATGTACACGGTCAGCGCCCGGAGGTACACATCGCCCGCCCGCTCGGCCAGCTCGGCCGCGAGGTCGAGGGTGAGGCCGTCCTCCTCCACGCCGACCGCGCAGGCCAGCGCCGTGCCCATGCTCTGGCCTGCCAGGTGGCCGCCGGCCCGGCCGAGCCGGATCGCCTCGCGGGCGTGGTGCTCGACCCCGGCGAGGTCGCCGCCGAAGAAGCAGGCCAAGGCCCGGATCCCCATCGCGTGGGCCACCAGGCCGACCGGCGCGGCCGGGCCGGACGCCCGCAGCAGCGCGTCCAGGTGCCCGGCGGCCGGGTCGAACCGGCCGCTCGCGACGATCACCCACTGCAGGTCGACGCAGATGCGCAGGCCCTGCTCGATCTCGCCGACCCGCACGGCGTACCGCAGCGCCGCGTACAGGTTGGGCTGCATCACGTCGAGCACCAGCGCCATGCGGGTGATCTCGGGCCATTGGGAGCGGTCGAAGGTGGCGATCAGTTCGCCCATGCGCCGCGCCATCAGGCTCATGCTCTCCAGATGGCGCCGCTTCAGCACCTCGTGGTCGCCGTCGTCGAGCGACTGCCGCGCGTACTCGCGCACCGTGTCGAGCATCCGGTAGCGGATCTCGCCGCCCGCCTCGCCGTCGGCCAGCACCAGCGACTTGTCGACCAGCTCCGACAGCGTCGTCAGCACCGCCTCCGGCGGCAGCCCGTCACCCGAGCAGCACAGCTCGGCCAGGTCGAGGGTCCAGCCGCCGAGGAAGACCGTCAGCCGCCGCAGCAGGAGCTGGGCGGGGGTGCTCAGCATGCGGTAGCTCCACTCGACCGTCGCCAGCAACGTGCGCTGCCGGGGCGGCGCCGAGCGCGAACCGCTGGTCAGCAGCCGGAAGCGGTCGGACAGCCGGGCCCTGATCTGCTCGACGGACAGCACCCTGGTCATCGCCGCCGCCAGCTCGATCGCCAGCGGGATGCCCTCCAGCTCGGCGCACAGGGAGTGGACGGCCGCGTCGTGGCGGCCGGTCAGGGTACGGTCACCGCTCGCGGCCGCGCGGTCCACGAACAGCCGGACGGCGTCGCTGCCTCCCTCCGCGGGCGCCAGCGACAGCGGCGGCACCCGCCAGACGGTCTCGCCGGCCACCCGCAGCGGCTCCCGGCTCGTGGTCAGGATCCGCAGCTCGGGGCAGGCCGCCAGCAGGGCGCCGCACAGGCGGGCGCAGTCGTCCACCAGGTGCTCGCAGTTGTCGAGCACCAGGAGCTGCCCGCCGCCGCCGACCGCGTCGGCCACCGCCTCGGTCGGCTCGCCGCCGGGCGGAACCTGGACGCCCAGGACGGCGGCCACGCGCTCGGCCAGCAGGTCGCCGCTGTCGAGCTCGGCCAGTTCGACCAGCCACACGCCGTCGGTGAACACCTCGACCGCGTCGCGGGCGACGCTGAGGCACAATCGGGTCTTGCCGATGCCGCCGGTGCCGCACAACGTCACTATCCGCACGGCGGACAACAACTGGAGCAACTCCTCCACATCGGACTCGCGGCCGATGAAGGCGTTGGGAACCACAGGCAGGTTCGTGGGCACCGTCGAACTCCTCGTAAGGGGCCGGCAACAGCACTACGCACGGTCGATAGGTCTGCGTGCCCTGGCAGGGCGCGTTCGTCCAGGCGAAGTCACTTCTCTTGCCGCTCGCCGTCGACCCGGGTCGCCCCGGCGGCCGTGGCTCGCTTCGCCGCGACCCGTCGTGTGCCGATCAGGGTGCCGAGATCGCCGCCGTCGCCGATGTGACCGGACCACAACGTCCGCTGCCAGTCGTCGTGTAGCTCACCGTATTGGCCTCCGAGACAGTACGTGACCGAAACCCGCAGACTGGCCTGCCTCCATTTGTGATGACCTCCGACGGGAGATCGTGCTGTCGCCGAGGTGACAGCTCAGTCCACTCCGAGTCAGCTCGGCCGTCGTTTGTCGGTGGCCGAGTTCACACTGCGTGCATGGCCGAAGACTCATTGGAACTCGGGGAGATCGCGCTCTCCGGCTGGCACGCCCACACCGACAAGTTGTCCGAAGTCAGCTTCCTCACCATCGCCAGGCGCCTGCCCTCCCTCATCGGGCAGGCGCTGGGCATGGCCTGGCGGGCGAGCCCGCGCGACACGGTCGCGACGATCTCGCTCAACCTGCTCGGCGGCGCCTTCACGGCCTTCGGCCTGCTGGCGACCACGGGGGTGCTCACCGCCCTGTTCAGCGAAGGGCCCACGCCGGAGCGGGTGCGGGCCGCGCTGCCCAGCCTCGCCCTCGTGGCGGTGGCGGCGGCGCTGCGGGCCGCCGTACAGGCGGGGGCGGGCTGGGCCCAGTCACGGCTCGACCCGCAGGTGAGCAGGCTCACGGAGGCGCGGCTGTACGGCCTGACCAGCCGTGTCGAGCTGGTCACCTACGACGACCCCGACTTCCACGACGCGCTGCAGCGCGCCCGCAGGCGCGGCGTCGAGACGGCCGACCGGGTGGTGGCCACCGCGATTGACACGATGACCTCGGCAGTGGGCCTGGCGGCGGCGGCCGGGGTGCTCGGGGTGCTGCACCCGGTGCTGCTGCCGCTGCTCCTGCTGGCGGTGGTGCCCGACGCGTGGGCCGCCGTGCGCAGCGCCCGCATGCGTTACAGCACGCTCTACTCGCTCGTCCCGGCCAGTCGCCGCAAGTGGATCATCGCGGAGCTGCTGGCCCACCGGCAGCCGGCGGCCGAGGTGCGCTCGTTCACGATGCGGGGCTTCCTGCTGCGCATGTACGACGCGGTGGCGCAGGCCGAGCAGCTGGTGCTGCTGCGCCTGGCCAGGAGGCAGACCACGACGCGGATCGTCGGCGAGGCGCTCGGCGGCGTCGGCAGCGGGCTCGTGTACGTGGCGCTCGGGGTGCTGCTGGCGGTGGGGTCGATCCCGCTGGCGGTGGCGGGCACCGCCGTACTCGCGATCAGGCAGGGGCAGAACTCGCTGGCCAACCTCATGTACGCGACCAACCGCCTGTATGAGGAGGGACTGTACTTCACGGACTTCATCGACTTCTGCGAGGACGCCGAGCGCCGCCTGGACGAGCCGCGCCCCGCCGCCGCGCCGACCGCGTTCAAGAAGATCACCGCCGACGACCTCACGTTCACCTATCCGGGCGCGGACAGCCCGGCGTTGCGCGGGGTGTCGGTCGAGATCGGGCACGGGGAGGTGGTGGCGTTCGTGGGGGAGAACGGGTCGGGCAAGACCACGCTGGCCAAGATCCTTTCCGGGCTGTACGAACCGGACGCGGGCGTGGTCGCCTGGGACGGGCTGGACCTGCGCGAGGTCGATCCGGAGGAGGTCAGGGCACGCACCGCGGTGATCGCCCAGGACCACACCAGGTGGCCGCTGACGGCCCGGTACAACATCACCATGGGCGACGACAAGGGGGAGGAGGCGCTGGAGGCGGCGGCCCGGGTGGCGGGGGCCGACCAGGTCGTCGCCGACCTGCCACATGGGTGGCGGACGCTGCTGGATCGCAGGTTCAAGGACGGGCAGGAGCTGTCGGGCGGGCAGTGGCAGCGGATCGCGGTGGCGCGCGGGTTCCATCGCGACGCGCCGCTGTTGATCTGCGACGAGCCGACGGCGGCGCTGGACGCGCGGGCCGAGCATGCGCTGTTCGAGCAGATCCGGGCGCATGCGGCGGGGCGCACGGTGCTGCTGATCACCCACCGGCTGGCGAGCGTGCGCTACGCGGACCGGATCTATGTCCTGGAACGCGGCAAAATCCTCGAACAGGGGACGCACCTGTCGCTGATGTCGCTCAACGGCCTGTACGCCGAGCTGTACCAGCTCCAGGCAAGCGCCTACAGATGACTGTCCGTTACAGCCTACAGACGACCATCCGTTACGGCTGAAGCCCAGTGAGCGCCACCCGCCGCACCGGGCTGACGGCCTCCAGGAACACGCTCCTCCTCTGACACCGCACCACCGCTACGACTCCGCCCTTACCCCTCCGCCCGGCCCATCTCGACCACCGTAAGTCGGCGCCATGCCCACCGACCACCACCCCGCCGCCCGGCGCCGAGGGAGACCCCGGCGGGGGCCTGGCCTGGCCTGGTCTGGTCTGGTCTGGCCTGGCTCGGCCTGGCTTGGCTTGGCCACTGTGAGGTGGTGCTATGTCCGCCGATGGCCTTCCGTTGTCCGGCGTCGGGGGAGACCCCGGCGGGGGTGCTGGCCGTGGGTGGCTCGGCCTGGCTGTCTGGTCTGGCCTTGCCTTGGTCCGAAACCCTGTGTGGGTCGGGGCCGATATCTGCAACGCAGGCCCGGTCCTGAAAGCCGTGCCCCGCTCGGGTGGTTGGGGGGTGGTGTTGCGGTGGGGCCCTGTGTCCCGCTCGGGTGGTTGGGGGGTGGTGTTGCGGTGGGGCCCTGTGTCCCGCTCGGGTGGTCAAGGGGGCGGCGTCGCGGTGGGGTGGGTGTCAGAGGAGGGGCGCTCGGGGAGGCCGTCGGCCCACGGCGGCGGAAGGGGGTGGGGGCGGCTGGGCCGTAACGGGGAGGGCTTTGGGGGGTGCGCTCGTACGGAGGGGAGGGCTTTCGGGGGGTGACGGAGGAGGTGGGCGGTGGCGGAGGAGATGGGGGTGGCGGAGGGGGTTTCAGGGGGAGAGGTTCACAGTAGCTCCGGGTTGGCCAGGTGGAGCAGGGGCTCGCCGCGTGTGTAGCGGGCCACCTCGGCGGCGGCGATGCGGGCTGCGTTCGCCGCCGTCTGCTTGCTGCCGCCCGCCAGATGCGGTGTCATCACCAGGTTGCGCGTCGTCAGCAGCCGCGACCCGGCCGGGATCGGCTCCTCGGGGAAGACGTCCACGGCCGCCCCGAACAGGTGTCCGGACTCCAGCGCGTCGCACAGCGCGTCGTAGTCCAGCAGCGCCCCCCGCGCCGAGTTCACCACCACCGACCCGCGCGGCAGCGCCGCCAGCTCGGCCGCGCCGATCATGCCGGCCGTCTCCGGCGTCGCCCGCGCGTGCAGCGACAGGAACCGGCTGCGCTCCAGCAGTTCCGCCAGCTCCACCTGCTCGTCCAGTTCCACGTACGGGTCGTGGACCAGCACCTCGGCGCCGAATCCGCGCGCCATCCGGGCCACCCGGCTGCCGATGGCGCCGTACCCGACCAGCCCGACCGTGCTGCCCTCCAGTTCGGGGCCGACGTTGTCGTAGACGTAGTAGTCGCCGCGCCACACCCCCTCGGCCAGGTCGGCGTGCGTCTGCGGGATCCGGCGCGTGGCGGCCAGCAGCAGCGCCAGCGTGTGCTCGGCGGTGGCGACGGCGTTGCGGCCGGGCGCGAACGTGACGGCCACCCCCGCCTCGGTGGCGGCCGCCAGGTTGGCGTTGACCGGCCCGCCCCTGGTCACGCAGAACAGCCGCAGGTCCTTGGCCGCGTCGAGCACCCTGCGGGTCAGCGGTGCCATCTGGGTCACGCACACCTCGACGCCACGCAGCGCCTCGATCAGCTCGTCCTCGACGTCCGAGGCCTCCTCGACCTCGCCCACCCGGCCGAACGGCACCACCGGCCAGGGCAGGGTCAGCTCCGTGACGTCCAAACCGTCGGGGATCTCCCCGCGCAGGGCATCGACGAGCAGGCGGTTGAGGACGAAGTGGTCGCCGGCGGCGAGCACGCGGACTGTCACGGACGGCTCCATTGGATAGGGGAGTTGTAACGGATGATCGCGCCCTCCGGGTCGATCTCCGTGAGCGCGCAGTTGTCGAGTTCGGGGAAGACCCGCCGGTATTCGCCCAGCGGGATCCCGGCGAGCGCGCACAGGGCGAGTCTGATCACGGTGGTGTGGGCGACGACGAGCACGCGCCCGCCGTCGATCTCGCGCAGGCAGGCGAGGAATCGGGCCGCCGCCTTCACGGGGTCCTCCCCGCCGGGCAGCGGGTTGGCGGCCGGGTCGTCCTCGAAGGCGGCGCGCGCCTCGGGGAAGCGTTCGCGCTGCTCGGCGGCGGTCAGGCCGTCGGCCTGCCCGAAGTCCAGCTCCACCAGCCGCTCGTCCACGCTCAGCCCGACCCCGGCCGCCTCCGCGCTGGCCTGCGCAGTACGGCGGGCGCGGCTGAGCGGCGAGCACCACACGGCCTCCAGCCCGGCCTGCGCCGACCAGGCGGCCAGCTCGCGCGCCTGCTGTTCGCCACGCGGCGTGAGCGCGATGTCGCTGCGCCCCGCGTAGCGGTTGCCGTCGTGCCAGACGCTCTCTCCGTGCCTGGCGAGCAGCAGCCGGGTCATCGGCCGGTCCTTTCACGCGCGTGCGCGGCGACGTGCTCGCTGAGCCAGCCGCGCCTGCGCAGTTCGTCGACGAAGGTCAGGTACGGTCCGAGGTCGAACGGGCGGGGTTCGACGACGGCGCGGGTCGTGGCGAGGTTCGCGGAGGCGGCCAGCGCCGCCATGCCGAGCGCGGGCTCGGCGTTCTCGCGCAGCGTCACGGGCCGGCCGAGCACGTCGGCGCGCAACTGGTTGCCGTAGTCGCTCCTGCTGGCCCCGCCGGTGAGGACGAGCGGGCCCCCGGTGGGGGCGCCGAGCAGGTCGAGGTAGTCGAAGCACAGCCGTTCGACGAAGGCGGCGCCGCGCAGGACGGCCGCGTAGATCTCCACGTCGTCCGCAGGCGAGCCGAGCGTGAACGCCCGTGCCTCCGGCGCGCTGAACGGGAAGCGCTCACCCGGCGAGACCAGCGGGTAGATGACCGCGTCGGAGGGTCCGCGCCGCTCCGCCTGCTCGCCCAGCGCGCCGAGGTCGGCGCCGGGGAAGGCCGTGGACAGCACTCCGGTGCCGGTGCTGGAGGCCCCGCCGGGCAGCCAGCCGCCGTCGGGCGCGCGGTGGGAGTAGACGACGCCGAGCGGGTCGTGCAGAAGCTCGCGGGTGACCCCCTTGAGCACCAGCGTGGTGCCGAGGACGCTGTTCCAGCTCCCCACCTCGACGACCCCCGCGCCGAGTTGGGCCGCGCACCCGTCGGTGGTGCCCGCGATCACAGGGGTGCCCGCCGGGATGCCGGTCAGCTCCGCCGCCCGCGCGCACACCGTGCCGATGCGGGCCCCCGGCCGCACCACCTCCGGCAGCACGGACGACGGCACGCCGAGCGCGTCGAAGACCTCCACCGGCCACTTCTCGCCGACCAGGTCCACGCCGGTCTTCAGCGCGTTGCTCAGGTCGGTGGCGGTACGGTGCCCGGTCAGCATCCCGTTGACGTAGTCGCTCTGGTGGGCCAGCCGCACGGCGGTGCCCCCGGTTTCGCCCCCGCTTTCGCGCAGGAGCCACAGCAGCTTGGGCAGCCCCCAGCTCGCCTGCATCCGCCGGTACCCGAGCCGTTCCCACACCTCGGCCCCGGCCTCGTTGACCCGATCCAGGTCGGCGGCGGCCCTGCGGTCGTCGTACATGAGCGCGGGCGTGAGCGGTTCCCCGTACGGGGAGGTGAGCAGGATCGTGCCCGACGTGGCGTCCACGGCCACGCCCGCGATCTCCGCCGGGGGCACCCCGTCGAGCGCCTGCGAGCAGGCCGCCGCGAGCTGCCGCCACCAGTCGCGCGGGTCCTGCTCGTGCCGGTCGCCGTCGCGGTAGCTGGCCAGCGGGCGGGAGGCGGCGCCGAGCACCCGCCCGTCGCCGGTGACCGCCAGCGCGCGCACGCTCTGGGTGCCGAGGTCGATGCCGATCCAGACGCTCATGTTCGATCCCGCAGGTGGGCCAGGGTCGGCCAGGTGCGCGAGGCGGTGTTGCGCAGCGCGATGAGGTCGCGGGCCGACAACGGGTGGGAGACCGGGGCGATGGGGTCGCCGAGCCGTACGTGGCGCTCCGCCGCGACCGCAAGGGACGGCGCCGCGCCCGTGGCGACCAGGCCGGTCAGGAACGCGCCTCTGGCGCCGACCTCGGCGTCGGCGGAGCGCAGCACGGGCAGGCCGCAGATGTCGGCGATGAGTTGCGACCACAGCGCGTTGCCCGCGCCGCCGCCGCACAGCCGCAGCTCGCGCGGCCGTCCCTCGGAGGCGGCCAGGCAGTCGGCGACCACCAGCGACAGCCCTTCGACGACGGCGCGGGCCAGGTGTTCGCGGCCGTGTTCGAAGGACAGGCCGAGGAAGGCGCCCTTGGCGCGCGGGTCGGAGAACGGCGAGCGCTCGCCCGCCGGGGACAGGTACGGCAGGAAGACCAGCCCGTCCGCGCCCGGTTCGCTGCGCGCGGCCAGTTCGCCCAGTTCCTCGGGCCCGGCCACATCGAGCAGGCGGGCGGCCCAGTGCAGCACCTCCGTCCCGGCGAACGTGGGGAAGGCACGCAGGTAGGAGCGGCCGAGCGCGACCGTGATGCCGGTCGGCGCCCGGTCGAGTTCCGGCCGGTCCACGACGAGTTCGGTGCAGAGCGTGGTGCCGAGGATCGCGCACGCCTGCCCGTCGCTCACGGCCCCCGCCCCGAGGGCGGTGGCGACGATGTCGTACGGCGCCAGCACCACCGGCGTCCCGGGCCGGACCCCGGGCAGGTCGGCGGTCAGCGGGCTGACCCGGTCGCCGTCCGTGCGCAGTTCCGGCAGCAGCCTGGCGGCCCACTCCAGGCCGAACAGCGTCAGCAGTTCGGCGCAGTAGCGGCCGGAGCGCAGGTCGGTGAAGGCGGAGTAGTCGGTGACCCGCTCACCGGTGAGCCGGGAGAAGATCCAGCCGCCGCAGTTGAGCACGGTGGCCGAGCGTGTGATGCGGCCCGGGTCGTGCTCGCACAGCCAGGCGAGGATCGCGCTCGGCAGCCCGGAGGCCGTGGTGGAGCCGTTGATGCGGAACGCCTCCGCGACCACTCCGGAGGAGTTCCACGCGGCGACGGTGCCCGCCGCCCTGGCGTCGTTCCACAGGATGGCCGGGCCGGTGGGCTCGCCGTCCGCGTCGACCAGCCAGGCGCCGTCGCCCTGCGCGGTGACGGCGACGAAGTCGACTTCGTCCAGCCGCGCCGCGACCTCGGCGACGACCTCGCGCACCGCCGTCCAGACCGCCTCCATGTCCTGCTCGGCGTGGCCGGGCGCGGGTCTGGACACGGTGGCCGCTCGCCTGGCCACGGCGAGTTCGGTGCCGTCGGAGCCGTACCCGACCGCCTTGATCAGGGTGGTTCCGGCGTCCACGCAGATGGCCGCCATCAGGCCCTGCCGTGCGAGGTGCGGGACTTGCGGGCGACGGAGTCCACGATCACCGCGAGCAGCAGGACCGCGCCGGTGACCATGAAACGGATCGAGGAGTCCAGGTTCAGCAGCGTGAGGCCGCTGGAGATGGACTGGATGACCACGATGCCGAGCAGCGCGCCGAACGCGGTGCCGCGCCCGCCGAACAGGCTGGTGCCGCCGATGACCGCGGCCGCGATGGCGTTGAGGTTGACGTCGCCGCCGCCGCTGCTCTGGTTGGCCGCGGCCAGCCGGGCCGCCGCGAGGATGCCGCCGACGGCCGCGAACGTGCTGCACAGGATGAAGACGGAGGTGAACGTGGCCTTCACGTTGATCGCGGCGCGGCGGGCCGCCTCGACGTTGCCGCCGACGGCGTACACGGACTTGCCCCACTTGGTGCGGGACAGCAGATAGTGCATGACCAGCACCATCGCCACGAACAGCACGAACATCCAGCCGACACCACGGGTCTGGTTCAGATACCAGACGACGCCGCCGAGTACGACGAGCAGCGCGAGGCTCCGCAGCGCCAGTCCGGACACGCCCCTGGCGGGCAGCCCGGCGTCGCGGCGGGCGCGGGCGTGCAGGAATCCGGTGGCGAACAGCCCGCCCGCCGTGACGAGCACGAGCGCGTACGACAGCCAGGGCGGCAGGAAGTCGAGCTGGGCGAAGTTCACCAGGCCGGAGTCGAAGGGCAGGTTGATCGCGCCCTTGTCGCCCAGGACGTACAACTGCAGGCCCTGGAAGGCGAGCAGGCCCGCCAGCGTGATGACGAAGCTCGGCACCCCGAAGCGGTTGTACAACTGCGCGTACGCGTACCCGATCGCCATGCCGAGCAGCACGGAGGCGCCGATGGCCAGCCATACCGGCATCTCCTGGCCGACGAACAGGACGGCGAGGACGGCGGCCGACAGCCCGCTGACCGAGCCGACGGACAGGTCGATCTGGCCGACCAGCAGCACGCACACGACGCCGAGGGCGATGATGCCGACCGGCGCGGAGTCCATGGTCAGGTCGACCAGGTTGCGGCTGGACAGGAAGACCGGGTTGAGCACCTGGAAGACGGTCCAGATGACGATCAGCCCGATCACCACGGGCATCACGCCGAGGTCGCCGCCCTTGGCCCGGTCGAGGGTGCCGGTCAGTGCGCCCCGCAGGCCGCTGTCGCGGACCGGCGCTGCCTGGAGGGTCATGAGCGGGCCGCCCTTCTGCTCACCACGTTGTCCGTCGCGCCGGTGATGGCCGCGACGATGTCCTCGGCCGAGACCTCGTCCACGGCGAAGAGCCCGTTGTTGCGGCCCAGCCGCAGCACCGCGACGGTGTCGGCCACCGCCTTCACGTCGGCCATGTTGTGGCTGATCATGATGACGCCCAGGCCGTTCTCCCGAAGGCGTTCGACCAGGTTGAGCACCTCGGCGGTCTGGGCGACGCCCAGCGCGGCCGTGGGCTCGTCCAGGATGATGATCTTCGGGTCGCCCAGCAGTGACCGGGCGATGGCGACGGTCTGCCGCTGGCCGCCGGACAGCCCGGCGATCGGCGCGCGGACGTTCGGGATCTTCGCGGAGAGCTGCTTGAGCAGCTCGTGCGAGCGGGTCTCCATGGCCACGTCGTCGAGCCGGAACGGACGCAGTTCCTGACCGAGGAAGAGGTTCTCGATCACGTTGAGGTTCTCGCAGAGCGCGAGATCCTGGAAGACGGTGGCGATCCCGAGTCGCTGCGCGACGGCGGGGGAGGGGACGTCCACCTCCTGCCCGCCGAAGGTGATCGTGCCCGAGGTCTGGGGATGGACCCCGGACAGCACCTTGACCAGGGTGGACTTGCCCGCGCCGTTGTCGCCGACCACGGCGACGACCTGGCCTGCCGACACGTCCAGGTCGACGTCGGTGAGCGCGTTGACGGCGCCGAACGTCTTGCTGATCCCGCGCAGGGAGAGGATCGGGGACATCGTTACTTGATGCCCAGTTCTGTGCAGCCCTCGGCGAAGGAGCCGGTGCACACGTCGGCGGCCTTCATCAGGCCGCTGTCGAAGAGCACCTCCTTGATGTTCTCCTTGGTCACCACGGTCGGCACGAACAGCTCGGACGGCGTGTCGTACAGGGTGGCCTTGCCCGCGGGCTTCTTGCCCTGCACGAACTCCCAGGCGACGACGGCCGCGGCCTCTGCGACGATCTTGATCGGCTTGGAGATGGTGTTGTACTGGTCGCCGCTGATGATGCGCTGGGCCGCCGCGGTCTCCGCGTCGTTGCCCGTCACCGGCGGCACCTTCGCGCCCGCCGCCTTGAAGGCCGCGATGGTGCCGCCGCCGGTGCCGTCGTTGGCGGCCACGACTCCGGCGATCTGGTCGCGGAACTGGTTGATCTGGCCGCTGACCCACTGCTGGGCCTTCTCCGGCTGCCAGTCGGGGGTGTCGTACTCGGCCAGCAGCTTGAACCCGCTCGGGTCCACCGCGCTGTGGATGCCCTTCTTGATCAGACCGGCGGCCGCGTCGGTGGGCGAGCCGTTGACCTGGAGGATGCCGCCCTTGGCGTTCTCCTTCTTCAGGTGGTCGACCAGCGACTGGCCGATCAACGCGCCGAGCTTCTCGTTGTCGAAGGAGACGTAGTAGTCGGCCGGGGTCGCGGGGATCGGCCGGTCATAGGAGATGATGGGGATCTGCTGCGACTGCGCGGACTTGACGATCGTGGCGGCCGCGGCCGAGTCGACCGGGTCGAGCACGATGGCCTTGACGCCCTGCGCCATCGCCGAGTTCGCCTGTTGCTGCTGCTTGGCCGCGTCGGCGTCGGCGTTCTGGTAGATGACCTCGCAGCTGGGGCACAGCTCCTTCATCTTGGCCTTGAACATCGGCGCGTCGGCCTGTTCGTACCTGGTCGAGGCCAGGTCCGGCATGAGGAAGGCGACCTTGGCGCCCTCGCCGCCGCCGCTGTTGCCGCTGGAGCCTTCTGTGGAGGCGGTGTTGCTGCCGCAAGCGCTCAGTAGAGCCACCGCCAGTGCAGCCGTCAGTGTTCGTCTCACGGCGTCCTCCGTCCTGTGATGCGCTTCACGGTAACGCCAGGTCGGAACATATGTCCAGAGCAGAATTTCAGACGAGCGCCATAATGCTCTCGGCGGTGGGAGTGTCCGTGACCAGGTGGTTGAAGTAGCCGCCCCTGACCGCGGCGACGATGGAGGCCGCCTTCTCAGCACCCACGGCGACCGCGATCGAGTGGGGCACCCGCCGCAGTTCCTCGGCGCTGACGGCGACCAGTCGCTCGCTGCCCGGGTAGCCCACCGGCTCGCCCTCGCGGTCGTAGAAACGCGAGCATACGTCACCGACGGCCGCGTGCAGGCTGGAGGCGTCGCGGGGCACGAAGGCGGGCACGACCTGGCGCATCAGCGGCGCCGAGCCGACGCCCATGATCGCGCACTTGGCCTGGGCCCACAGGTCCATGACCCGGCGGACCGACGGCTCGTGCTGGAGGGAGTAGAACAGCTCGGGGCCCGGGAGGGCGGGCGCGTACAGGTAGCTGGGGACGCCGCCGACGCGTTCTGCCAGGATGCGGGTGGTCTCGTTGGTTTGGAACCAGGGCTGCGGCTCCTCCTGGCCGCCGACGGCGGGCACGATCGTCACGCCGGGGAACCGGCCGAGCCCTTCGCGGGCGCACTCGTAGACGGTGCTGCCCGAGGAGACCAGCACCACGTCGCCCGCCGCGAGGCCGCCCGCGCGCAGGGCGCGGGCCAGCTCCGGGGCCAGCCACGGGCCCAGCGCCGGGCCGCTGACCTTGGGTGCGAGGTAGACGCGGCGCAGTCCGAGCGCCTGGGCCAGCTCGACGGCGAGCGGTTCGTCCTCGACCGACTCGGGACGGTTGACCCTGATCTCGACGATTCCCTGGCGGCGGGCCTCGGTGAGCAGGCGGCTCACGGTGGCCCTGCTGACACCGAGACTGGTGGCGACCTGGGCCTGGGTGGCATCCTCCAGGTAGTACTGCTTGGCGGCCGCGTACATCAGCTGGTGCGGGAAACGGGCCTCGGTCTCTGCATTCACGCCCGCGCTCCCTGAACACTTGTGCTGAACGAATGATCTCGACTATACCTGTCCCGTGACGACTGCGTCTCCGAGGGCGGTGCGAGTGTAAAGGACCACACGTCCCCCTGGAGTCCGCTTTGTACGGCAAGCCTGCTTTGTCACTCTGGGGGGAGTTCGCCGGAGCCCCGGGGGATGAGCCGGACGGGGAGTTGCATGTGCTGGGCGGGCCCCCGGTCGCCGCGCAGGCGGCTGAACAGCCGCTCGGTCGCCACCCTGCCCAGCCCGGCCGGATCCTGGGCCACCACCGTCACGCCCGGCGACAGCAGATCGGCCAGCTCGAAGTCGTCGAAGCCCACCAGGGCCAGCCGCCGTCCCGCCAGCGCCCGCAGCGTCGCCACCGTGAGACGGCCGTTGCCGGTGAACACCGCCGTCGGCGGCGCCTCCCCGCCCAGCAGGCGCTCCAGGTCGGCGCGGACGCCGCCGAGGCCCGGCGGGCGCATCACCACCAGCCGCTCGTCGAAGAGCCCGCCGAGCGCCCTGCGGTAGCCCGCCAGCCGCTCGGCGGCGGTGAAGATCGACGGGCTGTCGCCGAGGAAGGCGATGCGGCGGTGACCGTACGACAGCAGGTGGCCGACCGCCCGCTCGGCGCCGCCCGCGTTGTCGCACAGGACGGTGTCCACGTCGATCCCCGGGCCGGGCGGGCGGTCGACGAAGACCGCGGGCGTGCCCGCGTCCAGCTCCGGCCGCAGGTAGGAGTGGTCGTCTCCGGCGGGGACCACGATGAGGCCGTCCACGCGGCGGGCGCAGAACGTGCGCACCAGCTCGCGTTCCCGCGCCGGGTCCTCGCCCGATGAGCCGCTGAGCAGCAGGCAGCCGTGGTCGATCGCCACCTGCTCGACCGCCCGGCCGAGACCCGAGTAGAACGGGTCGGCGATGTCCTCGATGACCAGCCCCACCGTGGCGGTCCTGCCCCGGCGCAGCATCCGGGCGCTCTCGTTGCGGCTGTAGCCGAGCGCGTCGATGGCCGCGCGCACCCGCTCGGCGGTGGCCGGGTGGACGCCCGGCTCCCCGTTGACCACGCGGGAGACGGTCTTGAGCGCGACCCCGGCGGCCGAGGCGACGTCCTTCATCGTCGGTCTCACGCTGCGATCATCGCCGACCGAGACAACGTTGTCATGGGGTATGCCGGGATGGTTCGCGAGGCGACCTGCTATCTTAGGTTAGGCTTACCTATAGGGGGTCGTCCGGTGCTTGCAGAGGTGCTTCAGCGCGTGTCCGACGCGCGGGACGGCGCGATCGGCGTCGAGCCCTCGCTGGTGATCACGCCGGACTCCGGGTGGACGCCCGTGGCCGAACTCGTCCGGGCACCGTACACGCTGCTCGACCGGCTGGTCGAGCGCACGGCCGGACGGTGGAACGCCCCGCGCCACGTCGGCGCGGCGCTGCTGTGGAAGGCGTACGGCTACTGGCATACCTTCCCCATGGCGCTCGGGTGGGCACTCGACGGGCGCATCCCGATCATGAAGTTCCGGGACACCTACTTCAGGGAGACCGCCACCGGGATCTCCCTCGGCGCCTCGCGGATCAGCTGGGAGACCGGCGCGGCCGCGATCGGCGCGGCACTCGCCGAGTCGCAGGAGCCGATCGTCAAGGTGCTCAGCGGCATGGCCAAGGTCGGCCCGAGGACGCTGTGGGGCTCGACCGCCGAGGCGATGGCGCACCCGCTGACCAAGGTCGTCAAGGGCGACTACATGCGGCTGCTGCGCGAGGTCGGCAAGCCCGTGGACGGGCTGGTCCGGCCGACGGAGGACGGGTACTTCCGCAGGACCTGCTGCCTCTGGGTGACACTGCCGGATGTTGAAGCATGCTCTACTTGTTGTATTCCTTCGCGTAACTAACTCGTTTTAGCCTGCGTTCATGGTGATACGCAGGTTACTCGCCGCTGTTACGGTCGCCGTCGTGCTGATGCAACCCGAACCCGTCCTCGCCCAAGACGACCGGGATCCCGCCGTCATCGCCCATCGCGGCGCGAGCGCTATCCGGCCCGAGCACACGCTGCTGTCCTATGAGGCGGCCATCGCCCTGGGGGCCGACTACATCGAACCCGACCTCGTCTCCACCAAGGACCATGTACTGGTCGCCCGGCACGAGAACGAGATCGGCGGCACCACGGACGTGGCGGCGCGGCCGGAGTTCGCCGGGCGCCGGACCACCAAGACGGTGGACGGGCGGCCGATCACGGGGTGGTTCACCGAGGACTTCACGCTGGCCGAGCTGAAGACGCTGCGGGCCAAGGAGCGGATCCCGGAGGTGCGGCCGGGGAACACGGCGTTCGACGGCCTCGCACAGATCCCGACCTTCGAGGAAGTCGTGGAGCTTGCTCGGAAACATCGGGTCGGGGTGTATCCGGAGACCAAGCACCCCTCCTACTTCGACTCCATCGGGCTCTCGCTGGAGGAGCCGCTGCTGGAGATCCTCGACCGGCACCGGGTGCGCAAGGCGTACATCCAGTCCTTCGAGACCGCCAACCTGCGGTGGCTGCGCGAGCGTACCCGGCTGCCGCTGATCCAGCTCATCACGTACGGCGGCCGGCCGTACGACTGGACGGCCGCAGGGGACCCGCGCACCTACGACGACATGGTCAAACCGGAGGGGCTGCGCGAGGTCGCCGAGTACGCCGACGGGGTCGGGGTGGACACACGGCGCGTGGTGCCCGACGACGGCGTCCCGACGACGCTCGTCGCGGACGCGCATCGGCGCGGGCTCAAGGTGCACGTGTGGACCGTGCGGAACGAGAACGTCTTCCTGCCTGCGGCCTACCGGATGGGTGATCCGGCGAGCCCGGCGTACCCGCGCGCGACCGGGAACGTGACGGGCTGGCTGCGCACCCTTCTGGACCAGGGGATCGACGGCGCGTTCTGCGACGACCCCGGCATGTGCCGAGCGGTCGCCGGCGACCGCTGACCGGCCCGCACTCCGGCGACCGCCGTCCGGGTCGCCCCCGGCCGGGGCCGGTCGGCTCAGGCGACTTCGGCGGCCGTGTCGAGGGGGCGTAGCTCGTCGGCGTAGCTGACCGAGACACGGCGCATCACGCCCGTGTCGTCGATCGAGTACTGGCCGAGGCGCCACAGTGGCGGCGAGTACGCGTGGATCGACACGCTCTGGCTCGTGGCGCCGTTGAGCCGGTGGATGTGGTCGGGACCGAACGAGAACGACTGGCCCTCGGCCACCACCGTCTCCAGGTGCTCGCCGCCGATGCGGGGATTGCACTCCAGCAGCGCCCCCTGCACCACGTGGACGGCGCCGGAGGAGATGTCATGGTCGTGCCAGCCCGTGTCGTCCTCCGGACGCCAGCACAGCAGCCACACATCCACGTAGGCGTCGCGGTAGAGAGAGGCGTAGTGGCGGCCGCCCTCGGCGGGGAAGTCCACCTCGTCCTGCCACTCGTGCGGATTGGCGGCCAGGTCGTCCACCAGCCTCCTGAGCTCCCGCCGATCCAGCGCCCGCTCCGGAAGCCCCGCGCACACGCCGCCCGCCGGCACGGTGTCGGCGGCGGCGCCGTCCTGGAGAGGGGTCCGGGAGGGGTCCGGGGAGATGCTGAGGGTGCAGGTGCCCCCGTCCTTTGTCTGGGTTGGCGCGCTCACGTGCGGTTCTCCTTTCTACCGAGTAGACGACGGGGGTTGGTGACACGGATGGCGTGGGCGGCCGCGCCGCCGAGACCGGGGTCCGGCGCGGTGGCGTAGGGGGCGTCGGAGCCGTTGACCACCACGTCGACGCCGAGTTCGCGGACGATCGCGTCGATCGCCCGGGGGCCGTAACTGGAGGTCTCCACGAAACAGTCCGGATCGACCAGGCCTCTGCCCTGCCCGCCCCTGGCGATCAGCCGTTCCGAGTGGAGCGGCGCCAGCCCGGCGAGGAGCGCGAAGCACACGCGCAGCCGAGGGTGCCTCGGCCGTACGACGGAGTGGAAGTGATGCCACGCGGCGTGCATCTGCTGGACGTACGGCACCAGCGCGGGCCACCACCCCGGGCGGCCGGGTTCGCCGACGGCGGGGCCGGGGTGGACGAACAGCGGCAGGTCGCGTTCGGCCAGCAGGTCGAGCAGGCGGTCGTCCGGGTCGGCCGTGGCGGGGATCTGGAGTCCGGCGAAGCCTCGGTCGAGGTCCTTGGCCAGGCGGGCGGGGTCGATCTCGCTGTGGCAGGTGGCGGCCCACGCGCCGAACCGGCCGGGGAGGGCGAGCGCGCCGTCGTGGTAGGCGTCGATCAGCGGCCAGGACTCCTCCGGCGGCAGCGTCTCTATGCCGAGCGGGCTGGACAGGGACACCAGCGCGAGGTCGCCGGTCTCGCGGGTGGCGGGGTCGTGGGAGGCGGGATCGACCTGGTACGGAGGCTCGCCGTATAGGAGGAGCGTCCAGCCGTCGAGGCGGGGTGGGGCGGTGCGGGCGCGCAGGGCTTCGACGAAGGAATCGGTCCACAGGTGCTGGTGTACGTCGATGCTCACGGGCCATGCCTCCCTCTATTTCCTACAGAGATTATAGGTAAACGCCTCGTGCAGGGAATCCATCTCTGTGAACCGTTTCAGTGATGCGATTCAGTGAACCGCTTCACCTATGGTGATGTCAACGTTTCCAGGCACCTGTGACACCGGCGGACCTGCGGCCGGTCCACGTGGACCCCGGTCCTCCTCGCGGTGCGGCACGATCCCGAGGTGCCGGCCCCGTCGGTCCGCGTGCATCGAGGGTCGAGGGCGGCAGTGGTCGGTCGGGGTGCGCGCCCAGGGCTCTGACGGTTTTAGGTTGCGGGAAATGGAATATATGTGGTGTTCCTTACTGGCCAGGTGTGGTGAGGCCACAGGTTTCTGTCGGTGGGAACGCATAGGCTGACGTGGTGCCACGCAAGCGAGCGACCATCAAGGAAGTGGCGCAGGCCACAGGTCTGTCACCGGCGGCTGTCTCCTACGCACTGCGGGGGATGCAGGTCTCCGAGGAGACCATGGAGCGGGTCAAGGCCGCGGCCGCCGAGCTGGGCTACGAGGCCGACCCCATCGCCAGAGCGCTGGCCAGCGGGCGCACCGGCATGATCGGGGTGCTGTGCGGGTCGCTCGAAGACCTGTGGCAGCAGTCCCTGGCCGTGGGCATCAGCAGAGGGCTGCGGGAGAAGGACCGCTATGCCCTGATCCTGGACGCCGTCGGCGATCCGGCCCGTGAGCGGGCCCTGGCCCAGCAACTCCGCGACCAGCGGGTCGACGGCCTGATCGTGCAGCCGGTCGATCCGGCGGCCGAGTTCTGGCCGGATCTGTGCGAATCCCTGCCGGTGGTGTCCATCGGCGACTCGCTGGCGGGCACGGCGGCCGAGGTCGTCTTCGACAACCGGCGCGGGGTGACGCTCGCCCTCGAACACCTCCGGAGCCACGGCCACACCCGCATCGCCGTCCTCACCCCGACCCGGGCCAGCACGCCCGACCGGCCCGCCGACGTCCACGTGATCGCCGAGGCCGACCGGCTCGGGCTCGACATCGACGTCGTCACGGCCCTTCACGAGCTGGGGGCCGCGACCGAGGTGGCCCGCCGCCTCCTGGGCGACGAGCGGCACAGCGCCGTCTTCTGCTTCTCCGACACGATCGCCTACGGCGTGTACGCTGCCGCGGCCGAACTCGGGCTGTCCATTCCCGGCGACGTGTCGGTGATGGGCTACGACGACCATCCGATGTCCGGCCTCCTGACCCCCGGGCTCACGACCGTCGACTGGAACATCGACGGCATAGTGCGTGCGGCGGTCCGCCTGATGGCGGCCACGGCCGACGGCGCCACCCGCCGCCGCCGGGTCGTCCAGCAACCCACCCTGAGAGGCCGAGGCTCGGTCGCCCACCCGAAGAACCGCCCCTGACCTACCCATCCGGTGAGGCGGGTGCGCGGTGGCATCGAGTCACGGCTCGGCGTTCGCACCCGGGAGAGCGACGGGGCGACCGCTCACGGCCGTAGTGGGTGTCTCGCGCGTGGAGCCGGAGTAGGCGATCGTCTGACGGGCGGTGTTGCGGTGGGGTGGGGTGCGGCCGAGGAGCGTGTTCCTGGAAGGGCGTGAGCGCGCGGCGGCGGGTGGTGGGTGGGCGGCTTGCCGTAATGAATCACGGCCATGCGAAGCATGGCCTGGGCGACGGCGAGAAAGGCGTCGGGTCAGCGGGAGAGTTCGGCGCGGGCGGCGGCGAGGTCGGTGTCGAGCGGCCGGTCGGGGCACGGCGAGTGGCGGGCCGCGACCAGCTCGCAGGCCAGGACGATCTCCAGCGGCTCCACGCAGCGCAGCGCGTACCTGGCCGCCTGGGTGGCGAAGCTCGCGTGATCCTCCGTGCCCAGGGAGATCACCGAGGTCCCCGTCGTCACCGGCGCGGCCAGGTGGCGCAACTCGGCCAGCGCGTCCTGCGCCACGTACTCGAGGATCATCACCCCCGAGCCCCCCTCCCGGTCGGCCAGGAACGGCAGCCGCCCCGTGTACGCCGGGTTCACGAGCGTCGCCAGCCGGGCGGCGCTGAGCTGGGCGGTCTGCACCAGCGCCGCCCGCAGCGCGTCGAGCGCGAGCGCGAGCGGCGCCGCGTGGAAGTTGCCGTTGTGCCACGCCAGCGTCCCCGAGATGAGCGGGTTCTCGGCGGCGGCGTTGAGGTCGGTCTCGACGACGCGCTCGGCGTGGCCGAGCGCGTCCAGCGCGGCGCCGTGCACCTGGGGGAAGGCCCGGTAGCCGTACGGGTCCTGCACCCGGGCCGCCCGCTCCCGCGTCAGCATCCCGCGCAGCCGCTCCGCGACGAGCGCCTGCCCGGGGTGGGGGCGGGCCTCGTGCACGGCCGCCGCCAGCGGCTCGGCCGAGGCGTCGACGGCGGCGAACGAGCGGGCCGCGACCGTGATCGCCGCCTCCAGCAGCGTGCGGACGCGGTGCAGGGCGAGGGCCGCGTCGGACAGGGTGAGCGCGCCCGAACTGATGAACGGCAGCGCGTCCGAGCCCGCCAGCGGGTACCGGAGCCCGTCATGGCCGTCCCGCCAGGCGACCTCGCCCAGCAGGCACAACGCGGTGGTGGCCAGGGCGGTCAGGTCGCCGGTGCCGACGGCCCCGTAGGCGCGGACCGGCGGCGTGGCCCCCGATCCGATCACGTCGGCGAGGACCGGCAGCACCCCGGGGTCTATGCCGGAGCCGCCCGCCAGCAACTGGTTGAGCCGTACGGCCAGCATGCCCCTGGCCCGCTCCGCCTCGATGAGTGCTCCCGCGCCGCCCGCGTGGCTGCGCAGCAGGTCCAGCCCGGATCCGCTGACCTCGACGTCCTTGTTGGCGCCGACTCCGGTGCTCCGGCCGTACACGGGGCCCGTGAGTTCCCGGGCCGTCACCCACGCGGCCCGGGCCCGATCGGTGGGTCCGATCGTGACCCGGGCCGCTCCTCCGGCCAGTTCGGCGACATGTGCGCAGCTCAGGCCGGTTCCGGTGAGTTTCATGGGTTAGTCGTTGTCGGGGATGACCAGGCCGAGCAGCCAGCTCACGACGCTGATGATGACCGAGCCGAGCAGTGCGGAGACGAAGCCGTCGACGTGGAAGGGGATGTCGAGCTGCCCGGAGATCCAGCTGGTCAGCAGCAGCATTCCGGCGTTGATGACGAGGAGGAACAGTCCGAGGGTGAGGACGATGACCGCGCAGCCGAGCATCTTCACGATCGGCTTCACGATCGCGTTGACCAGGCCGAAGATCAGGGCGACGACGAGGAGTGTGCCCCAGTACTTGGCGGTGGTCGAGGTCTCGACCGTGATGCCGCTGACCAGCACGGTGGCGACCCACAGGGCGACCGCGGCCGCGAGGGTTCTCAGGATGAATATCACGCTGATACATCCTGGCACTTCCGACCGGCCGACCGATAGAGGCGCAGTGCCGTCAGCGGGTAGACCATGACGCTGAGGACACCCGCGGTGACCATGGCCGCGGCCGTGGCGCTGGTGATCGCGCCGGATTCGACGCCGGTTGTGGTGATGACCACGATCAGCGGCAGCCCGGCCGAGGCGAACAGCGCGAGCGCCCGGGGCTCGCCGGGGCGCAGGCGCGGGTCGCGGCGGTTCAGGACGTACGTCGGCAGCCCCCGGGTGATCAGCAGCGTCACGAGGAAGACGGGGATCAGCAGCAGGCTGCGCGGGTCGGTGAGCAGCGCCCTCAGGTCGAGTTCGGCGCCGCTGACGACGAAGAAGAAGGGGATGAGGAAGCCGAAACCGATCGCGTCGAGCTTGGAGGAGACGATCTCCCTCTCGTGGCGCGGTCCCGAGGCGACCGCCAGCCGGACGACGATCCCGGCGGCGAAGGCCCCGAGCAGCACGTCCAGGCTGAGCAGGTGGGCGACCGCGATCATGGCGATCAGGACGAACACCACGATCCGGACGGCGAGCTGCCCGCTGCTCGTCATGGTCGCGGTGACGACCCGGGCGAGCGCGGGATGGCGCGGCCGGGCCGCCATCGCCGCCGCCACGACCGCGACCACCGTGAACAGCACGATGACGGCGATCGTGTGCCAGGCCGCGTCCTCGGAGAAGACGAACGCCATCGCCACGATCGGCCCGAACTCGCCCAGCGCCCCGATGGCCAGCACCCGGCCGCCGAACGCCGTGGGCAGCGCGCCCGCGTCACGCACCATCGGCAGGATCGTGCCGAGCGCGGTGGTGCTGACGGCCAGCGCCACCACCTGCGCCGCCAGCGTGGGACCGCTGGTGGCCAGGCCGACGAGTACGCCGAGGCCGAGCGAGACGAACCAGCCGAGCGTCGCCGATCGGATCGGCCGCCCCCTGATCCGGGCGAACTCGATCTCGTACCCGGCCATGAACATCAGCATCGACAGGCCGAACTGCGACACCGCGTCGACCGGTTTCGTGATCTGGATCCAGCCCAGCACCACCGGCCCGAACAGGACGCCGAGCAGGATCTCCAGCACCACGGTCGGAACCCGGACGAACCGGCCGACGGCGTCGGCGACGAGCGGCGCGAGGACGGCCGCCAGCGCGATCACCATGATGCCGAGCATGCACGCTATGTGCCCACTCGTCACTCCATGTAGTCACATGGTGGTTATTCGGAGGGGATCGAGGGGAAGACGCGTGCAGGGGGAAAGGGAGCGAGATGAACGCGAAGGCACTGGAATCGTTGTCGACCAGCGAGTTGCACGACCGCGCCGTACGCTACGCCGTACGCCACGGGGATTTCGCCTTCCTGTGGAACCTGCTGAAGGTGATTCCGGCGGCCGAGGCCGCGAGCGGTCACGACGGGGAGACCGCCAACGACCTCAGCCGGGTCTCGGCCCTGCTCAGCGACGCGCTCGCCGCCGGGGAGGGCGATCTGGGCGAGGCGCTCAAACCGGTGTACCTCGAATACCTGAAGGCACACCCGGACGCTTAGCCCGCCAGCGCCGCCGGGGTCGCGTACGCGGCGAAGCCGGGCGTGCTCATCGTGCGCCCCGCGCGGGTGATGAGCAGGCTCTCGTACGGCTCGGCCGAGGCCAGCTCGTGGGCGAACAGGCGGGCGCGCACCGGGCCCATGGCGTACATGGCGGTGGCGAAGGCGTCGGCGGTGGACAGGTCGGGCCCGAGCACGGTGACGGAGCCGAGCGCCCGCTGCGGAGTGCCCGTGCGGGGATCGACCACCCGGGTTCCGCCCGTGGTCGCGACCCCGAGGTCGTTGGCGAAGACCTGCCTGCGGACCGCACCGGTACGCGGGTCGCGGATGCCGATCCGCCAGGGGCGGCCGGGCAGCGCCGAGCCCCGTACCCTGACGTCCCCTCCGGCGCTGATGCGGTGGTCGACGGCGCCGGCGTTGGACAGCGCCCGCGACAGCCGTTCGAGAGCCCAGCCCTTGATGTAGCCGGAAACGTCGATCCGGCCGTTGATGCGGGCGTCGAACCAGCCGTCGGTGGCCTCGCTGAGCTCGTCGCAGCGGTGCAGGACCTCGACGAGTTCCGGTATCTGTTCGATCGTGCGGCCGTCGTTGAGCCGGGCGATCTGGCCGTCCTCGTCGGTGTGGCTGAACGTGCGCTCCACCCAGCGCAGCCAGGCGAAGGCGTTGTCGATCATCGGGTCCAGCTCGCGCCGGGGCAGGGCCGTGCGGATGTCGACGTTCATGGGGATGCCCATGACCGTCTCCGTGCGCGCGGATCCAGGGAACGTCATCGCGTCTCCTTCCTCGGGACACGTTCCCACGAGCCGTGTAAGTCCGGGCTAAGCACTTTGACGATCCTTGACGGCCGACCTGGGGACTGGTCAGGGGAGAGCGGCTGAGTAATGTCTCATACATGGCAAACGTGCGTGTTGAGCGGACAGACGACGGCGGGTTCCGGGCGACGAACGACCGGGGGGCCGAGGTACGGATCGGCGGGGGTGGCGAGGAGGGCGTGTTCACGCCCGTCGAACTGCTGCTGGCGGCGGTCGGCGGCTGCAACATCGTGACGGTAGAGCCGCTCACCGCCCAGCGCGGGCAGCGGCTCATCAGGCTGGCGATGACCGTCCAGTCGGAGAAGGTGGAGCCGAACCTGCTGGGGCCGGTCACGGTCACCTACGACGTCGAGGTGCCCTCCGAGAAGGCGGACGAGGTGTACCGCAAGGTGGCCGAGCGGGTACATGAGAAGTACTGCACCGTCGGCCGTTCTCTGCAAGAGGGAACCAAGGTCCATTTGGAGCTTCCGTAGCCCTTTGGGGGAGACATTCGACCCCTATATGACGCGTCCGTTGCATTCGGCTCTGTAGTGTCGAAGCAGGTCAAGAGTCCTGCGACTCACTTGCAGACTTTTACCGATGCGGACGCGGAGGGGGACCGCTGTCTGCTAGTGCGGGACCGCCGGTGCTTCGGGGGAAGGTACCGGCCTGGACCGCCCACGATCGGGGCCGGTCAGCTTTGGGGGAAGCTGATCGGCCCCGATTCTTGTTTATCCTGATTTAGTGAGAAAATTTATTATTGATTGTGACCCCGGCATTGACGACGCAGTGGCGCTCGTACTCGCGGCCGGCTCCGACGGTCATTTCCTCGCAATCACCACTGTAGGTGGAAATGTCGGGCTGGATCTGACCACGGCCAACGCTCTCGCCCTGCGCGAATTCCTCGCCCTCGACGTCCCCGTCATCAGGGGCACCTCGGCCGACGCGGTCGACGCGGCGCACGTCCACGGTGCATCCGGGCTCGGCGGCGCCCTCCTGCCGCCCGCCGTCCGCCCCGCCGACCCCGGACAGGCGGCCGACTTCATCGTCTCCTCGCTGCGCGCCGCCCCGGGCGAGATCACGCTCGTCGCCGTGGGTCCCTTGACCAACCTGGCTCACGCCGTACGGCTGGAGCCCCGGATCGCCGAGTGGGCGCGCGACCTCGTCGTCATGGGCGGGACGTACGGACCGGGCACCGAGTTCAACATCCGCACCGACCCCGCCGCCGCGGCCACCGTCTTCGGCGCCGGATGGACCGTCACCATGGTCGGCCTCGACATCACCCGCACCGCCCAGGTCACCACCTCGGTGCTGGAGCGGATGCGCGGCTTCGGGCGCCTGTCGGAGGACCTGCTGCTGCCGGCCGTCCAGCGGTATGCGCCCGTCACGGACACCGGCGGCCCAGCCCTCCACGACGCCATGGCCCTGGCCCACGTCCTCGACCCCGGCCTGCTGACCCTCGTCCCGGCGTCCGTCACCGTGGACCCGTCGGGCGCCACCCTGGTCGACTTCGAGCCCGGAGATCGCCCGAACGCGCTGGTGGCCACGGCGCTGGACGTGGAGAGGTTCTGGGACCTGCTGATCGCCGCGTTCGGACGGGCGGCTGCGCGGGTCGCGTGAGTGTGCGAGAGGTGTGCGGCGGCTGCTACAGTTACGTCTGTCGCAAGCGCCGCTAGCTCAGTTGGTTAGAGCAGCTGACTCTTAATCAGCGGGTCCGGGGTTCGAGTCCCTGGCGGCGCACCGACGAGAAGACCCCAGCTCAGTGAGCCGGGGTCTTCTCCGTTTCCGGCGGTGTTCCGTCCGGCCAGACGCAGGTCGAGGTCGCTGCCAGATAAAGTGCGCCGTCTGCGGCCCGGACCAGCGCCAGGATGAATCCATCCGGCTGGGACTCGCCGCTCAGATTCGGGCTTCCGCCGGTCCCGGAGCCGGTGACATGGTGTCCTTGCGACACCCAGAACGCGCGGACCTGGCGGGAGATGTTCGTGTTCCGGCTTTCGGGAACGCCGCGCAGCCAGTACTTCCTGTTGACGATCACCTGCCCTTCTCCTTCCGGGCAGGTGCCCGGCGGGACCGAGTAAGGGATGAGTTCCAGCCTGGGACGTGGGTCCAAGGCGGTCGCCGTTTCGTGAACGAGTTGGTCGACGCGAGCGACGGCTTGGGCCTGCGTGATGGTGAGTTGGGGAGTGGCGCAGCTTGAAAGGAACAGGATTACGGTGAGCAGGGCTCGGCTCATGCTGGGTCATCTTTCGGGTCCGGGCGCAGCGTCGGCTCGCGGGCGAATTCGGGCATGAGGAGCTGCGGTCGATTGTCGCGCGGCTCAGGGTGTACGAGCTGGTCGTATTGTCCGTTGATGATGGATCCCAGGTTGCGCAGGGAGGGAGAGTCCTGGTTCCAGTAGCTGCTGTGGGCAGAGGTCCAGAGGTCACGGCCGGCCGGAATGTGGCGAGCACCGAACGAGGCGTCGCCGGGGTCGGCGCCGAACCTGCCCAGAGTCGCCACAGGGTCGCCGCCCGCCTCTCCGACCCAGACATGCTGCGGATCGATGCCGAGCCCGCTGGCATGGCTGACGCCGACGCCGGGGCTGCCGATCAGGATGATGTCGTCGGCCAGCTGTCCTGGTCTGAGGACCGCCGCCCGTCCTGTGGTGAGCGAGCCGTAGCTATGGCCCACGATGATGCTGCGGGCTGTGCCTGACGGCTCGTGCGAGGCCCGTAGCCCGTCAGCGAACGCCGCGAGCGCCTTGCCGCCTTTGACCGCCGCGCCGGAGAAGGCGACCGATCTGTCGGGGTCGAAAAGCCCCGGGTCGAGCTGGGGCGCGTCGTAACCGAGCCAAGTGATCGAGGCGACTGACCGGCCTCCGCTAGTGGCGGTGGCCTGCTGCCAGAGCGCACGCGATCGTTCTAGGTCGGCGTGCGCGGCATCGAGGCCAGAGGTGAATCCGGAGACCGAGGTGACGACGATGTCGGCGGTGTCGGGGTCGCCCCAGGAGACGATCAGTCTGCCCTGGCCGCGCAGGTCGAAGCCGAGCAGTAGCGGAGGCGGGTAGCCCGGGTGTGGGCGGAGCTGCCTCTCGATCAGATCGATCCGCTTCAGCTGGTCGGTGATCTCCTCAATGGGGGCGAGGCCGTTCAGGCGGTTCTTCTCGGCCAGGAGCCAGTGCCGGTTGGCCCGGTCGCGCACGAGGGCGGGCAGGCCGTTCAGCAGCCCGAACCCGGGCAGTGTCGTCAGCCGCTCCTGGAGATCGGGGCCGAGTGTCTGCCACCAGGCGTTGACGCGGGCCGCGAGCCCGGCGTCGGCGCCGCTCTCCTGAAGGACGAGGAGGTGGGCGAGCACACAGGTGTCCTGGGCGGAGAGTTTGGCGAGCAGCGTCTCGACGGAACTCGCGGCGTGGGCGCCGAACAGTCCGTAACCGACCGTCGCCGCGGACAGGGTGCCGGGGACGGTCCGCCGGATCACGGCCAGGCGGCGGGTCAGGCCGACGCTCTGGATCTCCGCCCACTCGCCGATCCGGCCGACGCCCGCCCCCGCTCCCGAGGGCAGGCCGTGCGCGCCGAGTAAGGCGGCCAGCCGACTGCCCGCCTCGGGAAGCCGCTCGCCCGCCTGCCGCAACCTGCTGATCAGCGCGGTCATGGCGGCGGGCTCGACACCCCGGAACCGGCTGGGAGCGGCGTTCGCCATGCTCACGCAGGTGAACAGGCCGGGCGGCGCCAGTGCGGGGCCGCCCTGACGGATGACCAGGTCCGCCATGGCGCGCAGTGCACTCGCCAGAGCGGCTTGGATCTCGGCCCGCCGCCCGGCGAGGTCGGCGGCGAAGGCGGGCGCGCCGCCGCCGACCCAGGCATGGGCGGACATCAGTCTGGCCGGGGCGTCGAGGTCGGCATGATGCTCGTCGGCGAGCATGCTCATGAGGCGGAAAGCCGCGAGGGCGCCCGCGTACGGTTGGGTCTGGTCCGGCATGACGCCGTTCAGGATGGCACCGCACGGCGGTGTGGATCAGCTCATCGGCAGCTCACCCGGATTCGTCCGGATCTGCGGATCCACCGGCAGGGTCGGCTCGGAAAGTGTCGGCACCGTCGGGTTCAATGGCGTGCATGATTGTGCGCCGTAGCGCCGCTCCGGTCGTCATGGCGGGGTTCGCCGGTGTCTTCCGCGAGCCAGGAGGTGAGTCGTGATGAGCGCCGCTCTGCCAGCGCGTGTCCGGGATCGTGTCGCGCTCGCCGCCGACGCCGGTACGGGTGTGGAGGTGCTCACGCTTCTGGCCGCGGACCGGTCCCCGGCGGTACGGCGGGCCGTCGCGGGCCGGGCCGTACCGGAGCTGCTCGCCCTGCTGGCCGCCGATCGCGACCTGAGAACCCGCGAGGCCGTCGTGACCAACCCCGTCTGTCCTGCGGCGGTGCTGACGCGCATGGTCGCCGACCCGCACTGGTCGGTCCGGGGTGAGGTGCCAGAGCACCCCAACCTCGACGCCGAGGCGGCCGAAGCCGTCCTCGCCTCGCCGCACGTGACGCTGCGCACCCTGCTGGCCGGGCGGAAGGGCATCGACGCCGCGATCGAGCGGCGGCTGGCGGCCGACCCGGCGGCGGTCGTACGCGGCTCGGTGGCCCGCTTCACGAGCGTGCCTGACGTGCTGGCGGTGCTGGTCGAAGACCCGGAGACGATGGTCAGGGCCTCGGCGGCGGACAACCCCCGGCTCACCACCGGGCAACGGTCCAGGCTCGTGCGCGACCGCAGATCCGAGGTCCGGGTCGCGGTGGTGAACTCGGGCGGGAGGTTCACGGACGAAGAGTCGCTGCTGCTCGCCCGGGATCGGTCGGTGGAGGTGCGCTGGTGGCTGGCCACCTCGTCCACGGTGCCGGGCCATATCCTGCGGATCCTGCTCTCCGACGCGGACGAAGGAGTCGTCTGTCAGGCACAGGCGGCCATGCGGCGGTCGCACGGGAGAAACGGGAGAAAATCGCCGACGGATCTGGCGCAACAGCCGTGACGGGGTGGAAAGTTGTCCACACTGGAGCAATGGCTTCCCTTCCTCCGCAGCCACAGGTGTTCGCACATCTCGGTGCGCCCAACGCGGCCCTCTACCGGGCGATCATGGCGGTGTTCGCGCGGGCCAAGGAACGGTTCATCGTGCACCTGCGGCCCGAGGACGTGGCCGCCGAGCTGCGCAGGGACGACGACGAACAGCTCGGGCAGGCGCTGGATCAGCTCACGGAGTGGGGCAACCTGCGGGCCGACGTCGACACCGGGCGGGTCTCCTCCGTCGAGGACTTCCACCGCAAGAGGCTGCTGTTCCAGCTGACTCCGGCGGGGCAGGCGGCCGAGCAGTCGATCGCGTTCTACGAGGAGGCGATCGGACGGCGCGGCCAGCTGCAGGCGGTGGCGCTGGGGGACATCGCCGACCAGTTGAGCGCGCTGGTCGTGCTGGCACGGCGGGAGGATCCGGACCCGGCCGCCGTGCATCTGATCCTGATCGCGCTCGCCGAGCGGTTCGGGTCGCTGGCCGACAACGCGCAGGCGTTCATGTCGTCGCTGCGCCGGGCGATCGACTTCTCCGACGGGGACGTGGACGGGTTCGTCGCCTACAAGGAACGGCTGATCGACTACATCGACCGCTTCATCGCCGAACTGGCCAACTCGGGGGCCCGGATCGCGCGGCTGCTGCTTGAGCTGGAAGAACTCGGGCACGGGCGGTTGCTGGAGACGGCGGCGCGGCGGGAGGCGGCGGACGCGGTCCCGGACGGCGGCCCGTCAGACGACCATGGCGGCGACGAGCGGGCCGGGCGGGGTGGGGAGGCGGGCGGCGAATTCCGTGAGGCGCCAGCCGGTCGGGACGGGGAAGCGGACGGTGAACACCGTAAGGTGCCGGTTGGGCGGGATGGGGAGGCGGGCGGTGAGTACCGTAAGGCGCTGGCCGGGTGGGAGAACCGGTGGCGGGGGTTGCGCGACTGGTTCGTGTCGCGGGACGCCGGGCACCCCTCGCAGGCGCGGCTGCTGCGCCAGTCGGCCGTGACCGCGATCAAGCAGCTCATCGACACGGTCGGACTGCTCAACGAGCGCCGGGCCGGCCGTTCCGACCGCTCGGCAGACTTCCGCACGCTCGCCCGATGGTTCGCGGACGCGCCCGACGAGGCCGCGATGCACCGTCTGTGGCGGGCCGCGTTCGGCCTGACCCCGGCCCGCCACCTGACCGGCACCTCTGCCGCCGACGGGGCCGGCACCTCGACCGGCGCCTCAGTCGACGGCAGGGCCGACGCCCAGACAGATGGCTCGGCCGGCGCCCCGGCCGACGTGCCCGCCACGACCCCGTGGGCGAAGGCGCCGCCGGTCAGGATCTCTCCGCAGCTGCGCCGCACCGGCTCCTATGAGCGGCGCGGCAGGCTCAACAAGGTGGCCGACCGCTCGACCGCCCGCCGGCTGCTGATGGAACAGGTGGAGCGGGAGGCCGCGCAGACGGCGGCCGCGCGCGAGCGGCTGCGCACCGGCGGCCCGGTGCCGTTGTCGCGGCTGGACGTGCTCGACCCGACCGCGTTCCGGCTGTTCCTCGGACTGCTCGGCGACGCCATGGCGGCCAGGCGGCCGGAGGACACCGAGGTCAAGACGACGACGGGCGACGGCTCGATGGAGGTGCGGCTGACGCTGGTGCCGGACGGCGGCACGGTCGAGATCGAGACCGAGGACGGGGTGCTGACCGGTCCGGAGCACGTCATCGAGATCACGGTCCTCGCGTGACGCCCGAGGAGGACGCGGCGCGGGCCAGGTCCGCGTTGCGGGCGCTGCTCATGAACCCGCTGCTGACGGACCCGGACAAACTCCCGCTGGTCAGGCAGTACGCGGCCGAGTTGCGCGACTGGCTGACCCGGGAGACGGGCTGGCGGCTGGCGGTCGACTCGGAAGCGGCGCGGCTGTTCAAGACCGTGCCGGACACGGCGGACGCGACCCGGCCGGCGCGCGGCCGGGCGGGGGAACCGTACAGCAGGCGCAGGTATGTGGTGCTGTGCCTGGCTCTGGCGGTGCTGGAGCGCGCGGACGCGCAGACGACGCTCGGCAGGCTGGCCGAGGAGGTGCTCGATTCGGCGGCCGGGTTCGCGTTCACGCTCGACACGCGGGCCGAGCGGGCCGACCTGGTGGCCGTGGTGCGCACGCTGCTGGAGTGGGGGGTGCTGCGCCGGGTCGCGGGCGACGAGGAGGCGTACCTGTCGGCCACCGGCGACGTGCTGTACGACGTGCGGCGCAAGGTGCTGGCCGGGCTCCTGACGGGCGCGAGGGGGCCGTCGACGATCACCGACGAGGGCTTCGAGGAGCGGCTCGCCCGGTTGACGGCCGAGCCGCACGCAGACACCGACGACCTGCGCAACCAGGCGCTGCGGCGGCGCCTGACCCGGTGTCTGCTGGACGATCCGGTGCTCTACTACGCCGATCTGAACGAGGAGGAGCTCGCCTATCTGACCTCGCAGCGGCACGCGATCGTGCGCAGGATCGAGCAGGCGACCGGTCTGGTGGCCGAGGTCAGGGCGGAGGGGATCGCGATGGTGGACCCGGAGGACGAGCTCACCGACGTACGGATGCCGGAGCAGCGCACGGACGGACACGTGACGCTGCTGGTGGCCGAGCGGCTGGCCGAGCTGGGCGAGGACTCCCGCGAGCGGCTGAGGGACTTCGTCCGCGAGCAGGCGGCGGCACACCGCTCGTACTGGCGCAAGGGCGTCACCGAGGCGGGCGCGGAGGACGGCCTGCTCGCGGTCGCACTCGACAAGCTGGCGGCGCTGCGCCTGATCACCGTGGACGGCGACCTGGTGACCGGACGGCCGGCGATCGCCCGGTTCGCGCTGGACGCCCCGACTGTCAAAGGACCGAAATGATGTTGCCCGACCCGTCCTCGGAGCGGTGGAAGCCGCTGCGCGCAGGTCTCGTGGACATGTTCTACTACGACGTGGAGGAGTTCCACTTCCACGACGGCAGGCTGCTGTTGCGCGGCAACAACGGCACGGGCAAGTCGAAGGTCCTGGCGCTCGTCCTGCCGTTCCTGCTGGACGGCGAGCTGTCCCCGCACCGGGTCGAACCCGACGGCGACCGGCAGAAGCGCATGGAGTGGAACCTTCTGCTCGGCGGCCGGCACCCGCATCCGGAACGGCTCGGCTACACGTGGCTGGAGTTCGGCAGGCGCGCGGCGGACGGCGCGGCGGAGTTCCGCACGATCGGCTGCGGGCTGAAGGCCGTGAAGGACCGGGGCATCGTGCGCCACTGGTTCTTCGTCACCTCGCAGCGGGTGGGCGGCGGTCTGAGCCTGCTCGCGCCGTCGGGGGTGACGCTGACCAGGGAGAAGCTGCGCGAGTCCGTGGACGGCCACGGCCTGGTCTACGACCGGGCGGCCGACTACCGGCGCGCGGTGGACGAGGCCCTGTTCGGGCTCGGCGACCACAGGTACGAGGCGCTGGTCAACCTGCTGATCCAGCTGCGCCAGCCGCAGTTGTCGAAACGCCCGGACGAGCGGCTGCTGTCGAGGGCGCTGACGGAGGCGCTGCCGCCGCTCAGCCCGGCGCTGCTGGCGACGGTCGCCGAGGCGTTCAGAGGGCTGGACGAGGAACGGGACGCGTTGCGCGGCCTGGAGGAGTCCCGCCGCGCCGCCGCCGACTTCCTCGCGCACTACCGCAGGTACGCCGCCATCGCGGCCCGGCGCAGGGCGGCGGGGCCCAGGCTGACGCAGAGCAGGTACGAGCATCTGGGCCGCGAGCTGAGCGAGGCGGAGACGGGTCAGGCGGCGGCCGAGGCCGCGCTGGAGACCGTCCAGGACCGGCTCAGCGAACTCGCCACCATGAAGAACCTGCTGGAGGCCCGAGCCACCGCGCTGCGGCAGAGCCCGGAGATGCGCGACGCCGAACGCCTCACCCAGGCCCGCGAGGAGGCGGGACGGCTGGCCGAACACGAGGGCCGCGCCCAGCGGGAGCTGGCCCGGGTGCGGGCCGAGAGCGGGCGGCTGACGAACAGGGAGCAGGCGGCGCGACGGACGGAAGAGGGGGCGCTGCGCGAGCACGCGCAGGTCCACGCAGCGGCGTTGCGGGCGGCGGCGCTGGCCGGGTGCGCCTTCCACGAGACGCCGAGGGAGGCGGAGACGGCGCTCGTCCGGCGTGAGCAGGCCGTCGAGCAGCTCCGTCTGCTGCTTCACGCCGTCGAACGGGCCGCGTCACAGGTGGGCGCGGCCCGCGCGGACGTCGATCGCCTGGCCGGCGAACTCGGCGAGGCGGCCGAGGCGGTCTCCGACGCGGAGGAGCGGGCGGGCGCCCAAGCGGCGGAACTGGTCGCCGCGTTCGGCCGCTACCTGGCCGGGCTGGTCGAGCTGCGGGTCCCCGACCACGACGGGGTGCTGGCCGGGCTGGAGGCGTGGGCGGTCAACGCCGAGGGCCCCGATCCGGCCGCCGCCGTCGTGGCGGAGGCGCTCAGTGCCGCCGTCGCCGCCCTGGCCCGCCGCGAGAGCGAACTCGACGCCGCCCTGGCCGCGTTGCGCGGCCAGGCTGAGGCACTGGCCGAGGAGGTCGTCCGGCTGGAGGCGGGGGGTCACGATGTCCCGCCGCCGCCGCACACGCGGGCGCCGAGGACGCCTCGGCCGGGCGCGCCGCTGTGGAAGGTGGTCGACTTCGCCGACGGCGTACCCGACGATCACCGGGCGGGGCTGGAGGCCGCGCTGGAGGCGGCGGGCATCCTGGACGCGTGGGTGACCCCGCACGGGGAACTGCTGGCGGGGGACACGGTGGTCCTGGGCGGCGGCGCGGTGCCGGGCCTGTCCTGCGCGAGCGTGCTCAGACCTGCCATCGACCGGGCGGACCCGCACGCGGCCGCGCTCTCCGACGCGGCGGTGCACGCCGTGCTCGCGCGCATCGGCCTGGGGCCGGGCGCGGCGACCTGGATCGCCGTCGACGGGCGCTGGGCCAACGGCGTCCTGGCTGGATCCTGGGGCAAACCGGGCGCCGACCACATCGGAGAGGGCGCCCGCGAGGCGTCCAGGCGGGCGCGGCTGGACGCGCTCAGGAGCGAGCTCGACGGGATCGGGCTGCGGATGGGCGCCCTCGCCGGCGAAGCGGAGGCGCTGGCGGGACGGCAGCGCGTCCTCGCGGCCGAGCACCGCGCGCTCCCGTCGGCGGAGGGGCTGCGCGAGGCCCAGGTCAAGCTGGCCGCCGCCCACGAGCTGCGGACCCGCCTCGACGGGCGGCACGCGCGGGCCGTCCGGGTGATGAACGAGAGGCAGGAGGGACTCGACGCCGCGCAGGTGCGTGCTGCCGAGTTCGCGAGCGACGTCGGCCTGCCCGCCGACCTGGACGGGGTGCGGGAGGCGCTGGCCGCCTACCGGCTGGCGCTGGCCGGCCTGTGGCCCGCCGTACGCGCGCTGGGCCTGGCCCGTGAGGCGGCGGCGGAGGCCGTCGCGGACGCCGAGGACGCGGCCGGGCGCCTGGCCGACTCGACCGAGCAGGCGGTCCGCGAGGTCAAGGAGTGGATGC
>NZ_BAAAHQ010000008.1:393012-394789 GCF_039525605.1 Nonomuraea longicatena
CGCCGAGCGCGCCGCCGAGGTCTACCGGGAGCTCGCGGCGACGGCGGGCGCCGCCGTGGACGAGCTGTACCGCCGCCTGGAGGAGGTGGAGGAGCAGGACCGTGCCCGCGCCCGCGCCGAGGAGAGCACCCGGGACGAGGAGCGCCGATTGGCCACGGAACGGGGCAAGGCGGTCGGCGTGCGGGAGCGGCTGGCCAAGGAGATCGCCGAGGCGACGGCGCAGCGCGACGAGGCGGTCAGAGACTTCCAGGCGTTCGTCGCGACCGGGTTGCCGCTGGTGGCGCTGCCGGAGCTGCGCGTCCCCGACCCGAGCGGGCCCTGGTCGGTGACGCCCGCCGTGGCGCTCGCCCGGACGGTCAACGCCGAACTCGACGGCGTGGACGACGGCGACACCCCGTGGGAGCGGGTGCAGAAGAAGGTCGCCGACGAGCACAAGCTGCTGTCCGACGCGATGGCGCGGCAGGGGCATTCGGCCGGGCTGACCGTCACCGAGGGCGTCATGCTCGTGGACGTGCGCTTCCAGGGCCGCGCCCGCGACATCCCCGACCTGGTGGACGCGCTCGCGCGGGAGACAGCGGAACGCGCCCAGCTGCTGTCGGCCAAGGAACGCGAGGTCCTGGAGAACCACCTGCTCAACGAGGTGGCGGGCACCCTGCACGAGCTCATCGCGGCGGCGGAGGGTGAGGTCGCGCGGATGAACGAGGAACTGGAGTCGCGGCCGACCTCGACGGGCATGCGGCTGCGCCTGGTGTGGAAGACGGCGAGGAACGCCCCGGAGGGCCTGGACCGGATCCGAGGCAGGTTGCGGCAGACGGTGGACGCCTGGTCGCAGGAGGACCGGACGGCGGTCGGCTCGTTCTTGCAGGAGCGCATCGCCCGCGAGCACGCCGACAACCCGGCGGCGGGCTGGATCGAGGCGCTGACCAGGGCGCTCGACTACCGGGGCTGGCACGAGTTCGCCATCCAGCGGCTCCAGGAGGGGCAGTGGCGGCCCGCGACCGGCCCGGCCTCGGGCGGCGAGCGGGTGCTGGCCGCGTCGGTGCCGCTGTTCGCCGCCGCGTCGGCGCACTACAAGTCGGCGGGCAATCCGCACGCTCCGCGGCTCGTGGCGCTCGACGAGGCGTTCGCGGGGGTCGACGACGACTCGCGGGCCAAGTGTCTCGGCCTGCTGGCCACCTTCGACATGGACGTGGTGATGACCAGCGAGCGCGAGTGGGGCTGTTACCCGCAGGTGCCCGGTCTGGCCATCGCCCAGCTCTCACGCCGTGACGGTGTGGACGCCGTCCTGGTCACCCCGTGGCGCTGGGACGGCAGGGAGCGCCGCAGGACCGAACGGCACAGCGGGCGGCGCGATGGATGAGCGGCTGGCCAGGCTGCTGGGCGGCGCGGAGACCGCCTGGCTGGTGGACCGCGCCCTGACCCGCCTTGAGCGCGGCAGGCCGCTGACCGGCACCGTCTCACTGACCGGCGCGACGCCCGCGCAGCGCGGCGCCGTGGAGAGACTGCTCGGCCGCCGCGCGGGCACAGGCGCCTCCCTGTCGGTCTCCCTGGGCGAGCTCGACCGGGTGCTGCGGGCCGGCGGCGTCTGCGCCGGCCTCGCCGCGGCCGTCGTCCTGCTGCGCGGACCCGTCCGCGACCTGCCCGCCCTCGCCGAGGAGCGCGACGACGCCTGGCGTGCCGCCTTCGCCGCTCTCGACGCGCACATCGCGCGCCGGGCCGCGCTCGCCGACTGGCGGGCCTGGCTGCTGCGCGCCATCGCGGGCCGTCCCCAGGACCT